>JAPLDO010000034.1 GCA_026391715.1 Bacteroidota bacterium | reverse complement strand
TTATAACCACTTTTCGGAGTATGCTCATTGTTCAATTGTTCAAGTACTTTCTATCCCAGATATTATACTTCACAAGACACCACACCGCCCTGATTGCATCTTTCATACCAATTTTCTTCCCCTCGTCATAAGTACGGCCATAGTAGGAAATTCCAACTTCATAAATGCGAATTTTCGGGAAGCGGGCAATCTTTAAGGTAACTTCCGGTTCAAACCCGAACCTCTTTTCCTTGAAATGAATTTGTTTCAGAAATTCTGCACGGAAGAGTTTGTAGCAGGTCTCCATATCAGTAAGATTCAGGTTGGTGAACATGTTGGAAGTAAAAGTGAGCAGTTTGTTTCCGATGGAATGCCAGAAGAACAGAATCCTGTGGGGCCTTCCGCCCATGAAGCGCGAACCGTATACTACATCGGCAAAACCGTCAAGAACTGGCTTTAAAAGTATATTGTATTCGTCGGGATCATATTCGAGGTCGGCATCCTGTATTATGATGTAATCGCCGGTAGCAACTTCGATTCCGCAGTGAAGGGCAGCGCCTTTTCCCATGTTCACAGGCTGATTAATCAACCTGATATCTGCCTCCTGATGCGCAGCAATATATTTTTTCACTACTTCCGCAGTATCATCGGAACTGAAATCATTCACAACGATTATCTCCTTTTTCACAGATCCAATGAGATTAACGGCAAGAATTTTATCAAGAATCAGGTGAATAGTCCGCGCTTCATTATAAGCGGGAATTAGAATGCTGAGTGTTTGGAAATTCATAAATGATCGGTTCAGATGACAAAAGTAAAAGAAAAACAAGGAGGTGTTTAACTGTCAACAATGGAATCCATAATTTTCCTTGAAATTTAGGATTTGAAATTTGAGCCTACTCCGAAAAGAAAACAATTTGGACTAAAGTCCAATAACTATCTGTTTATCAATTGCCACGACCTTAAGGTCGTGGCAATTCAAGTTGCTGGTATACTGGGCTTTAGCCAAATAATATTTTCAATCACTATTCGGATTGGACTTATCATTCATAGAAATAGATCCGTTTCACCCTGCGCGAAATTCCGGTTAAAACCTCGTAAGGAATAGTTTCAAGAGTGGCTGCCAATTCGGTAACTGGATGTTCGTCGTTGAAAATGATGACTTCGGTTCCTTCGCGGATTTCGGATTTCGGATTTCGGATTTCGGATTTCGGAGCAATTAATCCCGTTATATCAACCATCGTCAAATCCATACTTATGTTCCCGACAATCGGCGCCGGTTGTCCGTTGACGTAAAGTCTGCCAATTCCGTTGCCGAGTCGTCGGTTCAGCCCATCGGCATAGCCTACCGGAACGATTGCAATCACCATATCACGTTCTGCTTTTCCTTTGCGATTATAACCAATAGTTTCACCAGTTGGTATATGTTTGATTTGGGTTATCACCGATTTTAGTGCGCTGACATTTCGTAGCTGAGCCTGTTCCTGTGCATTGCTGCCCACTCCGTACAATCCGATCCCAAGCCTCACCAAATCAAACTGCGCTTCCGGGAACCTGTGGATGCCTGCGGAATTTACAATATGCCGTAGTACAGGATAATCCAAAACTTCCAGTATCCTGGCGCTCATCGCTTCAAACCGCCGGATCTGTAAACGGGTAAAATCATCATCACCAGGATCTTCACTCGACGCCAGATGAGAAAATACAGATTGAACGCGCAAATCGCGATTTGCCTTCAACATGTCAATCAGTTGATCCAGTTCTTCTTCCATAAACCCCAGACGATGCATTCCGGTATCAATTTTGATATGGATACGAACCTCCTGCTGAATTGACGTGACATTCCGTGCAATTGCCTCTTCGAGTAAACCAAGAATGTGGAGGTTGTAAATTTCAGGTTCAAGATTATACTTCAGCAGAGTTTCGAGGCTTTGTTCCTCGGGACTCATCACCATAACCGGCAGGTGGACGCCGGCTTTGCGCAACTCAACTCCTTCGTCGGTGTAAGCAACAGCGAGGTAATCAACCCGATGAAATTGAAGCACATTGGCAATCTCGAAACTCCCGCTCCCGTAAGAGAAAGCTTTCACCATAGCCATTGTTTTCGTTCCAGGGTGCAATCCCGACCTAAAGTAATTCAGATTATGAACGAGCGCTTCAAGGGTGATTTCCATCACCGTTTCATGAGCCATCTGCTGCAATACCTGGCTGATTTTTTCAAACTCGAATAGCCTTGCGCCTTTAAGCAGGATGATTTCATGCTGGAAGGAAGAGAGCGGAAAGAGGCTTAGAAAATCATCGGTAGTCAGATAAAAAACGCCTTCCATCGGAAAAGCATGACCATTTTTCACCATGTCGCGGCCTATGCCTATAATTCGTGTGATGTTGCGCGAAGCAAGCAATTCGGCAATTTCTTTATATAATTCCGGTTTATTCCGACCGGTTTGAAGAATGTCGGAAAGAATAATGCTCTTTTTCTGCTGCTGATTTTGCTGGCTTAGAAAATCAAGCGCAATGCTGAGCGAATTGATATCGGAATTGTAGCTGTCGTTTATCAGAGAACAATGGTTTATTGCCTCCTTAAGTTCAAGTCGCATGGCGATTGGAACCAGGGAGGAATAACGAAGGACGAGGGACGAGGGACGAGGGGCGAGGGTTTCCAGTAACAGTTCCAGGGCAAGGCAGTGAATGGCGTTTTCGATGGAAGCTTCGTCAATAAATGGAATACTAAAATCAATGGTTTTCTGTTTGAAAATCGCAAGGATTCTGGTTTTGCCGTTTTCTTTTTCCACTGAAGTAATGCTTAGGTCGGCTTCATGATACCGGCTCCAGGTAAAGGTTTTCAGGTTCTGATAGCTCATATCAGCCTGAATACATTCAGTAATCAGTGGATAATCGGCACAGTAAACCAGATATCGCGCATTGATGAATAGCCTGAGTTTTTCCTCCACCTTCTGACGCTGGTTTACAAAGCGCTCATCATGGGCATGACCTATGTTTGTAAATATTCCAATAGTCGGGCTGATTATGGGTTCCAGATTTTCCATCTCGCCCGGTCGGGAAATCCCGGCTTCAAAAATGGCAAGATTATGCTCCGGCGCCATTTTCCAAACAGAAAGTGGAACCCCGATCTGAGAATTATAGCTCTTTGGGCTTCTGATAATGATATTTTCCCGGCAAAGCAGTTGGAAGAGCCACTCCTTGACAATCGTTTTTCCGTTGCTTCCGGTAATGCCAATCACTGGAATATCAAACTGATGGCGATGATAAGCCCCGAGGCGCTGCAAAGCGGTTAAAGTGTTGGAAACAAGTATAAAGGTTGAGCTTGTAAGTTGGTAAGTTGGTAAGTTGATAAGTTGGGAAGTTGGAGATGCTGGACCTTTGCCGGGTATTTTAAAATTCGATTGTTCGATTTTTCCTTCATCATTCAAAAACTTCCAATGAAGCTCCGAAATCATAAACGCTCTTACTCCTTTCTCATAAAGCTCCGAAATATACTTATGCCCATCGTTTCTTTCTGAAACGAGAGCAATGAACAGACAATTATCGGCATAAATCAGTCGCCGGCTGTCTATTAGCAGTTCGCGGATAACAGGATCGGAGTTATCGGAAGAAATGACCTTACCGCCACAGATAGAAGCAATCTGAGAGACCGTATAGGTCGTAATTGTCATGAGCGGAGATTTTCAGGCGGGGAACCTGAACTTTTCAGTTGGTTGGCAATAAGTTCATCATATTCAAGCCGGTGGAGAAAAATATCGGCGCCCAAAAGAAGGGCGTTTCTGAAAGCTTCGGGAGATGCTATGTTTTTCCCGGCAAGGTCGTAGGCAGTCCCGTGAGCCGGCGAGGTTCGAACAATGGACAATCCGGCGGTAAAATTCACTCCCTCGTCAAATGACATTAGTTTGAAAGGAATCATTCCCTGGTCGTGGTACATAGCGAGAATGCCATCGAATTGCTTAAAGTTTCCGGCGCCGAAAAATCCATCGGCAGGATAAGGTCCAAAGGCAAGAATATTCTGAGAATAGGCTTTTTCAATGGCAGGTTTCACCACCAGCTTATCTTCGTCGCCGATTAAACCTTCGTCGCCGGCATGCGGATTGAGAGCAAGGACAGCGATACGAGGTTTAACCACGCCAAAATCACGCTTAAGCGAATGGCTCAGCACTTCTAATTTCCTCAGGATTAGTTCCTCCGTAAGTGTTTCTTTCACTTTGTTTAGTGGAATATGACCTGTTGCAACTCCAATACGGATTACATTGTTCACCATCAGCATGAGATAATCTTCGTTGCCGAATTTTTTGGCAAAATATTCGGTATGGCCAGGAAAAGCAAAACCGGGCGATTGAATGTTCTTTTTATTGATAGGCGCAGTAACAACAACATCTATGAAATTCTTCGACAAGTCGTCGCAGGCAGCCTCAAGCGAAAGCAATGATAATTCTCCTGCTATTGCCGTTGACTTTCCCAGATCAATTTTGATCTCCTCGTCGTGAATATTTACGATGTTGGGACGCCTGGGATGAGCCTGGTCGGCTTTTTTAACAAGATTGAAATTAAAATCATTGATATTCATCGCTTTTCGATAATAGGAGGCGACTTTTGAAGATCCATAAACAACAATTGTATATAACTCCACCAGGCGCATATCCTGCAATGTTTTGATGATGATCTCGTAACCTACTCCATTCACATCGCCATGCGTAATCCCGATGCGGACACGTTTTTCTTTTTCTACAGGTTGTTCCATAATTAATGATTATAATGCAAAGATATTTAAAATTACGGTAGAGACGCATTGCCATGCGTCTTCATCCTCCCGAAACGGCGAAACGGCGAAACGGCAAAACGGCGAAAAAATAAAACATTTGTTCTCCTTCAACCAATCCACCAATTACGCCATCCTCCACACAAATTCAAACAACATCCGCACCCCAAATCCGGTTCCACCGTTACCGCGGTATGAATCTCGTTTTTCGAGGAATGCGGGACCTGCAATATCAAGATGGATATAAGGATAGCTTGTGAATTTTTCAAGGAATTTGGCGGCAGTGATCATGCCTGCTTCCGGGGGACCCAGATTTTTAAGGTCGGCAATATCTGATTTCACCAGTTCGCTATATTCATCCCACATCGGAAATTCAACCAGCCGCTCATAAACCTCAAATCCTGATATTTTCAAATTTTCAAGTTCGGTGGCAGCGCCCGACTGGAGAGCCGCAGCTCCGAATTTCCCTAAGGCGCGGACAGTAGCGCCGGTGAGCGTTGCAAGATCAATCACGAGCGCCGGATCGAATCTAACTGCATAACTGAGAGCGTCGGCAAGGAGAAGCCGTCCCTCGGCGTCGGTATTGATTATCTCCACAGTCAAGCCGTTGTGCATGGTGATAATGTCGCCCGAAACCAATGCCTTTTCGCCGGGGCGATTATCAGTGGCGGGCATTATACCAACTACATAAACCGGCAATTTTGCCATCGCTATCGCGTAAATTGTGGCAGCCACGGCTGCCGCCCCCGACATGTCGTCTTTCATGTTCAGCATTGTGTCGCCCGGCTTCAGATTCATTCCGCCGGTATCATACATTACGCCTTTCCCGACAAGCACAATGGGTTTTTTGTTTTTTGCATCAACAGGACGCCATTCCATTACCGTTAAGGTAGGAGGTTCGCAACTACCCTGATTTACTCCCAGAATGCCTCCCATTTTCAATGCTTCAAGTTTCGATTTGGTAAGAATTTCAACGCTTGCCCCACATGCTTTGCCCATCTTTTCAACCTCTTCAGAAAAGATTGAAGCAGTGAGATGAGAATTTGGCTCGTTAATCAGGTCGCGGCAGCGGGTTACGGCGTCAATGAGAATATTCAAACGAGGGAGGAGGGACGAAGGGCGAGGGACGAGGGACGAAGGACGAGGGGCGACAACCTCCTCATCAATATTTTCTGCAAGGGTTTTAGAATAGATTTCGATTTCTTCCAGAGTATTTATATTTTCCTTATCGGTTTTATATTTTAAAAACCGGTACGATCCCAGAGCCAAACCTTCAGAAATGGCAAGAACTTCGGAAATCAGTCCCTGAACATCGAACAGGGCAATTCGGCGGGCGCGGGCATTATTCATGGCGTCGGCAATTTTATCGCCATGTTTACGGCAGGTTTCAAGGCGCTTTGAATGGTCATTTTCATCCCTGATATAAACAACAAATATCCAGTACTCAAGCCTGTTAAAGGAAACCACATCATTTTTCCTGTTTTCAACCTGATCGGCGATATACTTTTTTTCAGCGGCGCTAAACAGACCAGCCGGAAGTTTAGACAGTTTCGAAATGACAACCACCAGGTTTTCCAGTTCCTGTTCTCTCGATGTAAGCGTAATTATTGGCATCATGATTTTCAGTATTTTTGGCGTTTCAATAGTGGCGCAAAAGTAATATAATTTGTTGTTAGGAAGAGAAAACGTGATTGGTGGAATGATTGCAACATGGTAAAAGACAAAATAGTATATAAAGCCCTCAATGCTGAATTTCTGACACTTTCGGAAGGCAGGTTGTTGTTTGAAACTCTTCCGCTCGCCGAGTTGATGATGATTGGCAACGAACTTCGCAAAAGGCTGCATCCCGAAGGAGATGTTACCTGGATTATTGACCGTAATGTAAACATCACCAATGTTTGTATTTCTGGATGTAAATTCTGCAATTTCTACCGTATCGGAAGCAGCGCTGAAGGTTATATAACCACTATTTCCGAATACTGTAATAAAATTGAGGAGATGAAACGCCTTAACGGCAACCAGCTATTACTTCAGGGAGGGTTGCATCCAAAACTTGGTCTCGATTTTTATGAACAGTTGTTTTCCGAACTGAAACGGCTCTATCCCGAAGTCAGGCTTCACGCTCTCGGTCCGCCTGAGATAGTTTACCTCGCTAAAAAGGCGCAATTGCCATATAAAACCGTACTTACCCGCCTTGTTTCCTCTGGACTTGATAGTCTTCCCGGAGCCGGCGCCGAAATTCTTGTTGATCGCGTCAGAAAAATCCTCTCGCCGGTAAAATGCAGCTCCCGCGAATGGCTTGATGTAATGCATGCCGCCCATGAAATGAACCTTACGACTTCGGCAACCATGATGTTTGGCCACATCGAAACCATTGATGAACGCCTTGAACATCTGATTGCTTTGCGCGAACTGCAACTCCAAAAACCCGAAGGACATAAAGGATTTCTCTCATTTATTCCCTGGCCATTCCAGGATAACCGGACGGTATTGAAAGAAAAATCAGGGGTATTCAATAAAGTGACACACGATGAATACATCCGAATGATTGCCATTAGCCGAATCATGATACCAAACATTCCGAATATTCAGGCGTCATGGCTAACGGTGGGAAAAGAAACTGCTCAGCTTTGTCTCCATGCCGGCGCAAACGATTTCGGCAGCATAATGATAGAAGAAAATGTAGTGAGCGTAGCCGGCGCCAACAACAAATTCGACGCGGCTGGCATTCAGCAGGCAATCAGAGAAGCGGGTTTTGAGCCACAGTTGAGGGATCAGGATTTTTGCAGGCTATTCCATTGAAAAATTCTATCCGGTTAATCTCCCCTATGCTGCCAGCGCTTTCCATATCTGAGGATATTGAGAAATCAACTCGAAGAATATATTTCAGATCGTTTGGGAAAGGAATACCTTGACAAGTTGAAGAATGAAGCTGAATTTAAAATTGTGAAAAAGGAGATTTCAGAACATAAGAATAAAATCAGGGTCTTAGAGGTCAGAAAAGTACAATTTGAAGAATTTCTGAGCAAATATCAGTGAAACGACTCATTGAATGATAATTTTTCGAAGATATTTTACTCCGTTAAAGTCCATTCTGATAAAATATAGACCAGATAGTTCATGTAATGTAAAACTATTTTTATTATTGCCTGCCGGACTTGATTCCTGCATCAGGTTCAATATCCGGTCTCCACAGGCATTCAGCAGATCCAGGGTGACATTGCCGGACACATCAAGTGAGAACGAAACAGTAAATAAACCGTGCGAAGGGTTTGGATAAACTGACAAATTAGAAAGTATATTTCCCGCTATTCCCACAGAGCTCTGAATGACAGTCATGGAGCTTGTTTTGGTGTTTTGGGCGCCAACGATAAAGGATCCATAAAAGGTCACATTTCCAGCTCCGCCTGCGGGAGGCGACCACTGGAAAGTCCATGATGAGGGATTGGCTGATTTGGCAGCATTATGGGTAACATATTTACCGCTTCCAACAAGTTTGTTACCGGTTCCTGCAGTCAGTGACCCGATTAGGTTCCCGCTGAGATCCTGGGGGGAAACCTCAAAACCCTTTTTCCCGGTTCCTGTAACAGTCACAGTGATCGTGTAATTTGTCCCTGGGACATAACCGTCAGCCGGAATGTCGGATGTTATCCATCCCGTAACCGGAACAACAGAACCACCCATGCAATGTGAACAATTCTGCCCGTCACCGGGGGAGTTGGTGTAGCCTGCCGGAGCGCCGCCAGAGCTTTTAAGATTGTCGCCTCCAAAACCAGCCATGAGTATTACAAATGCCATCAATCCAGTCGGTAATAAAATTTTCAGATACTTTTTCATTTGGATATTTTTAAACTATGCTTATTAATTACATTACAATAAGTTCCTGATATAAGATTGATCAAAGGTACTGCATTTTATTTGAACTCCCGATGTTAAACCACTGTAAAAACCCTGGAGATATTGAATCCCAAGAAAATATTCCCGTTAAACCAGGTTCCGGATGTTTGGGTGATAATCTTTCCATGTATTCTCCCATAGAATCGGAATAGAAATGGAATATCAGCAACTTGAATTGCCACGACCTTAAGGTCGTGGCAATTGATAATCAGCATCTTATTTGGCTTTAGCCAAATTTTTCTTAGTTTTCGGAGTAGGCTCAACCTTTGATAGTTAAAATATTATTTGCACGGGTATTAATATATTGGGTAAGTGGACTTGGGGAGAACCACCCGTCACATTACCACTCAAGTCGTAAGCGCCGCAGTGACACTGGCAAACGAAATTTTGCGACCCGGAATTATAGGCAATAGTGCATCCCTGATGGGTACAGGCTTGTGGCAGGACTAAAAATCCAGGTTCAGCAGAGCTGAGTTTGGTCACAATTACACCATTAAAATAAATGGAGCCACCTGTATTTTTCAAGGCAAGTCCTGAAACGCTTAGACGTACAAATAAAATTCATAGATTGACAGCCTTGCAAACAGAGTATTCCTTGTAGTCACGCGATGTGGAGACAGAAATTCTTGCTGTTTGCCGTATCGGATATGACACAACTCAGAGCCGCGCTATTGACATTTAGTGCGATCTTAAGCGCCACGAGTAATCAAAAATAAAATGGACGGCAAGAACGGGAACACAGCTAATCAGTAAACATGGGGATAAGAAATGCAGATGATAATTTACTCAGTATATTGAGTAAATTATCTCAATACATTGAGATAATTATTACATTTGCAAAAACACAAGCATGTTTCAACGTCCATTCTATTCGAAAATCCAGGAAAGGCTAGGAGTGAAGCGAAAGTTCATCCAGGTCATGATGGGTCCCCGGCAGGTTGGTAAAACTATGATTATCCGGCAGTTTCTGGAAAAATATTCTTTTCCCAGGCATTATGCATCGGCGGATGAAGCTACCCAACCTCTTTGGTTACAGCAGCAATGGGAAACGATCCGGTTAAAGGCACGTTCAGCAGAATCGTCAGAAGCATTGCTGGTGATTGATGAGATTCAAAAAATTCCTGACTGGAGCAACCAGGTTAAAATCCACTGGGATAAAGACAGCTTTGATAATGTTCCCATAAAACTTATCCTGTTAGGCTCATCACAACTCATGCTGCAAAAGGGTTTGAGTGAATCGCTTGCCGGGCGATTTGAAGTGATCTATATTCCCCACTGGTCATTCAGGGAAATGAATGACGCCTTTGGTTTTACAGTAGATGATTTTATCTGGTTTGGCGGATATCCGGGTCCCGCTGATCTGATCTCTGATGAAAACCGTTGGAAGGAATATATTCGTCACTCGCTGATTGAGACAACCCTGATGCGGGATATATTATTAATGGTGCGAATTGATAAACCGGTTTTACTTCGTAACCTTTTCGACCTGGCATGCTCCTGGTCGGGTCAGATACTGTCTTATAACAAAATTCTCGGACAACTGAAGGATGCAGGAAATACTACAACATTGGCTCATTATCTTAATCTTCTTGAAGGCGCTGGCATGATCAAAGGATTGGAAAAATATTCTCCCTCTACAATCCGTCAGCGTGCCTCCAGTCCAAAGTTCCAGGTATTCAATATGGCGTTGATGTCGGCATTGAGTACCATGAAACATCAGGAAATAATTGGTCAACCGGAGATATATGGACGATGGGTCGAATCTGCCATTGGGACTCACTTACTCAATCAATCCATTACGGAAAATATAAACCTTTACTATTGGAGGGAAGGTAATCACGAAGTGGATTTCGTTTTGCAAAAGGGAAACAAAACAATTGGTATAGAAGTTAAAAGTGGACGGAATAAACAATCTACGGGCATTCCTGCTTTTTACGAGCGTTTCAATCCAACTAAAATCCTGCTTGTCGGCAGAGAGGGAATCCCGATAGAAGAATTTCTGGCTACACCTGTTTCCAGCTTATTCGATTAATTCAAGGAAATATTCCTGGTAATTAAAAGAAATGTTAATTGTGAGTTTACAGGCTACAGTAGCCAAGGGATTAGGTTGGTCTCCTGTTTTTTATTGACGCGCATCCAAAATCATGAAAACGATCAAGGTTTCCAAAGGCGCAATCTTCAGCACGGTGGTTGATCCTAAAAAGATATTCTTCATAGCATTGATTTCCTAATTTTTTTCACCGAGTTTCGGGTCATAAATGAATTTTTTCTTCATTCTTAAAGAAGAAACCTGATTTCAGCCAACTCCTTCCCGATTTGTTGAACTCCTTTAAGAATTCGCTGTGTTTGTTCCGGGGAGGGCTTTTTTATCCCGTTAATATACTGAGCCAGCAAACTTTGATTCATTCCTATTCGCTCCGAAAATGCTTTCGCATTGATTACCTTGTAGAACGCGAAGAACTGAGCAATATCCAGTGTCACTTTAAGGTCATCTTCACAAACATGTTGCCCTTTATCTTCAAAATACAAATTGATTGCCTCAACCATATTTGATTTAAGCTCAACCAAATCTTTTCCTGTTGTTGCAACAGGAAAGTTTTGAGTATATGCCGAATACCCTGTATTTGTTCGCTCTACTATTATTTCTATCTTTTTCATAAAACCCGGTTATTATTTCAATCCTGCATCTTTTAGAATTTTATTTTGCAGCCCAGCGCCAACTTCACTAGCCCCATGATTCGGAACAACAATCTGACCAACTTTTTCAGGATGCCGCATGATCATATGGCTCCCCGACTGTCGGAAAACATACCAGCCATCCCGCGTCAGGAGTCGGATCAATTCCTTGCATTTCATTTAACAAAAGTAATAAATATATTACCTGAATAATGATTTATGGAACCTGTATTTTGTGTAAAAAGCGAAAAAATTTCTCCGATGACATAATTGACAAGTAAACCGCTGGATTTTATTTACCTTAATTTTTCAACAGTAGAGATTTCTTTGTTTTACCTTTATAGTGTAAACGTAAAATTATCACAGAATATGGCAGAATATGGTGAAATTGGAGGTCAGGAAAGCACAACTTGAAGGATTTCTGAGCAAATATCCATCGAACAAACAACCCCCAAAATAGTTGTCCTGTTTTTTTGAATGGTACGATTATCTTGGTAAAGAAAAATTCCATTCCTTCCTGATTTTGCTTATTCAAAGGGATGATTTTAATGATGCCAGATTTTATACTATTTATTGTTTCTTTATGGTGTTAGGAAAAAGTGAATTGTTTTAGTTTTCTACCGGGAAGGGAGACAAAAATGGTGGTTCAGGAGACAAAATCGGTGGTTTTCCCCCAATTCGATAGAACTTGGAGCCAGATGAGGTTAAAGATTTTTAATCCGGGTTATACCTCGTTATACGCCTTCGGGAAGATTCGTTAATCCTGTGTGTTCCTGATAGTTTTGGGTGACTTATGAGACAATTCCGAGGCAATTTACAACAAACCCCCTGAAATAGCATTGAATTTCAGGGGGTTAAGTGTGTTTTGTGGTCTCCTCGCCAGGACTCGAACCTGGGACCCATTGATTAAGAGTCAATTGCTCTACCAACTGAGCTACGAAGAGGTTTCGGGGTGCAAAGGTAGGAATTTTCGGGCGACTATTAAAAGCGCGTCAGGAAAATTTATTTGGAGTAACTTTGAAAAATCGAAAAATCGAACAATCAAAATTTGAAATTTGAATTAATGATGGATAAAAATCATAAATCGGCATTGAGCGTTATGGAAGGAGTTGAACAGCCCGACCAGATCAATGCTGAACTGGTGAAGAAACTAAAATCAAAACGAGCGAAACCGCTTATGGTCAAGGATTATGTTGATGGCGTCAAACAGGGAAACCGCACAATTCTTAGCAAAGCGATTACTTTGATCGAGAGCGCTTTACCCAAAGACCAGGAACTGGCGCAGCTAATCATAACCGAATGTTTACGAATTACAAATTACGAATTCACTCCAGGCCAGTATGAAGAAATCCGAAATCCGAAATCCGAAATCCGAAATCCGAAATCCGAAATCCGAAATCCGAGCATTCGTATTGGAATTACAGGTGTTCCAGGAGTGGGAAAAAGCACTTTTATTGAGGCGATAGGAAAATATCTGACAGCTCTTGGTCATAAACTGGCTGTGCTTGCCATTGATCCAAGCAGCTCGCGGTCGAAGGGGAGTATTCTGGGCGATAAAACCCGGATGGAAGAACTTGCGGTTGATCCGAATGCCTTTATTCGTCCTTCGCCTGCGGCAGGGTCGCTGGGCGGCGTGGCAAGGAAAACGAGGGAAACGATAATCCTTTGCGAAGCTGCGGGTTTCGATGTGATCTTCATCGAAACAGTGGGTGTTGGACAATCTGAAACAACGGTTCATTCGATGGTTGATTTTTTCCTGTTGCTTATGCTTGCAGGCGCCGGCGATGAACTTCAGGGAATAAAACGAGGTATAATAGAAATGGCTGATGCAATATTCATCAACAAAGCCGACGGAGAAAATTTAACAAAGGCTAAAGCTGCAAGAATCGAATATGCCAATGCTCTCCATCTTTATCCGCCCCCCGAAAGCGGCTGGACGCCGGTTGCGGATATCTGTTCCGCCAAATCAAAAATGGGTATTGAGAAGGTGTGGGAAACTATTCTCGAACACAGGAAAATCACTCAGAAAACCGGTTATTTTCAGTTGCAGCGACAATTGCAGAACCGCCAGGTTCTATACGAATCCATTGAATCGGAATTGAGGCGTAAATTTTTTGCAAATCCCAAAATTTCAGCGCAAATCAGCGAGGCAGAAGAAGAAATCACTCTTGGTCGGATTAATCCTTATCAGGCTGCGCAAAAGCTGCTTGATGAATATTTCGGGATGTTACTTTAACCCAACTTGCACCCCTATGGCTGTAACTTAGCCTGTGTCAGGGGATGTTTTTTTCGATTGACTGTTTCGGGTAACACGGTTTTTTTAACAAACGGGTAATGCTTATAGCCTAAAGCATTATAAATTTCGGTGACTTTAGGTTCAGGGCTGGTGCATTTGCGGATAAAAATCTTTTGATCGTTTTTATCCATCATGGTTACCGTCGCAGCTTTTTGAGTGTTCATGACGCGGACAATATGCGACCAGTCGTGGTTGATTCCTTTAGCTTTTAACTGGTATCTTATGGTATGAACCATTTGATAATTCAAAAGCGGTGACCTTCTTTTTTAAATCGTTTTATATGGGTGGTGAACTGGTTGGAAAAATACGATACAAAAAAGCGTTTATAGAGCAAATTCCAGTTCCTGTACCAACTGAACTACAGGAAAAGCAAATGAATGAGTTGGTTGATAAAATAATTGCTCAAAAACAACAAGGCGACAATAGCGACGGGAACGAAAGAAGGATTGATGAGCTGGTTTACAAACTATTTGAAATAACCCCGGACGAGCAAAAAATAATTGAAGGAAATTTAAGTTGAAATAATTTCCGACAACTTTCTAACTTCCCTCCACCCAATCGCCCGAATCCTTAATCAATTCCACCAGCGCCTCCACCGCGAGCGATTCATCAATATTTTTTCTTATCGGGTTACGACCTTTGTATAACCATATCTTTCCGCTGCCAGAACCCACGTAACCATAATGGGTGTCAGCCATTTCGCCCGGACCATTGACAATGCAGCCCATCACCGCAATCTTTATCCCTTTCAGATGAGATGTGCGTTCCCGAATCTTTTCAAGGGCTGACTGAATATTGTATTGAGTGCGACCACAGGATGGACATGCCACAAATTCGGCTTTGGTGATGCGAACTCCGGTAGCCTGAAGTATGTTGTATGCAACCGGAATCTCGAGCTCAGGATCTTCTGTGAGCGAAACCCGGATGGTATCGCCGATGCCATCGGCAAGCAGGCTGCCAATTCCAATAGCTGATCTTATCCTGCCATCTTCACCCGACCCGGCTTCGGTAACGCCGAGGTGAATTGGATAATTCATACCTGCCATCTTCATCCTTTCAGCAAGTAGCCTGTTCGCCGCGATCATTACCCGCGTATTGCTCGCTTTCATTGATAATACCAGGTTCTGAAATGAATGAACTTCGCATACGCGGGCAAACTCCATCGCCGATTCAACCATGCCTTGCGGGGTATCTCCATATTGTTCAAGAATCCGGCGAGATAGCGAGCCATGGTTAACCCCAATGCGTATGGCTGTGCCGTGTTCTTCACAGATTTTCAGCAGGGGAGAGAGTTTGTCGCTTATCTGACCAAAGTGTTCATTGAAGGATGTAACCCCTGATGCGTTTTGAGTGGCGTTGGGCGAAATATAATTTCCCGGATTGATGCGAACCTTTTCAACAATGGCTGCCGCTTCTTCGGCAATTTTTGCGTTGAAATGGACGTCGGCAATAATGGGCGTTTTATATCCCTGCCGCCTGAGTTCATCTTTGATCTCACGCAAGTTCCTTGCTTCCTTCATAAACGGAACGGCAATCCTCACGTATTCGCAACCTGCTTCTATCATTCTGATGGCTTGCGCCACTGTGGCTTTTGTGTCGAGGGAATCGGTGTTGGTCATTGACTGCACCCTCACCGGATTATCGCCTCCCAGCGGAACGTCGCCAATATTGACAACGCGCGTGGGAAATCTTTGATATATATTCCCGTTTTCCATTATTCATCAAAATATGGCGACTACGGCGCCAGGGTAAACAACAAATTCCGATACATTATAATAAACCCTTTACCCTCGGTTTTCCAGCTACAAAATCCTTCAGATAAAAGGGTTCAAAATAGGCAAGGTTTTCAAAATCACGGTTTACAAATTTTTCTACCGCGCGGGGGATCATGTATTTTGCAGAGGCGGCAAAACTATCCAAAAAAAAGGCATTTGGATGATTTCCCAAAACCGGCTTACATTTTTCCGACCCGTCGCCTCCGAAAATAATCAAATGGTTTTCGAGCAATTCGCCGAAGGAATGTTCATCAATAATTTCAGCCCGAACTTCGCGAATCTCAACATTCTCCTCATTGTAAATTCCGCAAAACACCTCCATCCTCCGTGCGTCAATCATCGGAACAAACAAGACTTCGGTTTTGGAACCTGGAACCTGGAACCTGGAACCTGGAACCTGGAACCTGGAACCTGGAACCTGGAACCTGGAACCTGGAACCTGGAATTTTAAATTAATCCCGGTAGCCATCGCCTGCAAAGTAGGAACTGCAATCATCGGTTTATCAAGCGCGTAACACAACCCTTTGGCGGTGGCAACGCCAATCCGCAATCCGGTATAGGAACCCGGACCCATGCTTACTGCAACTGCATCAAGTTCCTGAAAGGAATGACCCGCCTCTTTCATCATTTCATCAATGAAAACAGTTAGTTTGGAGGAATGAACATTATGGGATTCCGACTCCCGGATGCTGAGAAGAGACGCGTCGCGCGAAAGGCTTACAGAACAAACCCGCGTTGCAGTTTCAAGGCAAAGAATAAGAGCCATGAACTATTTTTCTTTCTCTTTGGTAAAGAGGTCTTTCTTATCAACTTTCTTCACCTTATCGCCGTCTTTAAGAATTTTTGAAACGGCGCTGTACGGGGCGGTAATAATCTCATCGCCTGGTTTTAAGCCGCTCACAATCTGAATATAGGTATTATCCTGGATTCCGGTTTTTACGTCCATTTTTTTAGCCGTACCGTCGCTGAGGAGAAAAACACATTCCTGGATCTTATCGTTTTTCTTCTGGTTTGTCACCATTGTAATATCATGATCTCCCTCCTCCTTTTTTGTTTTGCTCTTTTCGTTGATCTTGTCAAGACTGTCTTTGGCAATTCTTGTAGTTACAGCCTGGATGGGAACGGTAAGGGTATTTTCAGCAATCTCCGTTTGAATTTCCACGGTACAAGACATTCCCGGACGGAAAGGTGAAAAACTTGAATCTTTAGCAGTGAGTAGATCCATGTAAGATTCTTTAACCATGTGAACCTTTACGTTGAAGTTGGTAACCTGGTCCACGCTAACGCCGGTGCTGTTGGCAGAAGTTGCGATTTCGGTTACAACGCCTTTAAATTTCCGATTCAGGTAAGCGTCAACTTCAATCAGAGCGGTGTCGCCCATGCTAACGCGCACTATGTCGTTTTCGTTGACCTGCACCTGAGCTTCCATCTCATTCAGGTTGGCAATACGCATGATCTCGGTTCCACTCGAAAACTGTGAAGCGCCGGTAACTCGTTCGCCTTTTAAAACGCTTAGCTTTGAAACAGTGCCATCGTTTGGAGCGAAGATAGCAGTGCGCGTAAGATCTTCCTTCGAGCGTTTCAGCGCGGCTTCCGAATTTTTTACCATAAATTCCGACGCCCTGATATCTTCCCCGCCGGCTGTCACCATAGCCTCGGCAACATGAAAGTCCGATTTCGCCTTGTCATATTCTGCCTTTGAAATCACATTCTGCTGGAATAATTTATCCTGCCGATCGAAGGTAAGTTTCGCATTTTCAAACTGAGCATTCAACTGAGCCAGTCTCGCCTTCGAATTGGCAAGGTTGGCTTTTTGTGTATTTACTGAAGCTTCGCTCTGGTCAAATTGAGATATATATATTTCGGGATCTATTTTCGCCAGCAGGTCGCCCTTTTTCACCTGGTTTCCCTCCTTAACATAGAGTTCAACTACCTCGCCCGAAATATATGGGCTGATTTTAATATCTTTTTCAGGCTGAATTTTCCCGTTTGAAGAAACCGTTTGAATGATAGTTCGTTTGGTTGCTTTTTCAGTGGCAACCTTTATATCTTCATTGTTTTTGCCCTTGATAAGAGCGGTAATTACAATCGCGGCAACCACTGCCACAATAGCAATGATAATCCACATTTTCTTTTTTGAAACTTTGAGCGCCATGTAATGATGTGTTATTGATTATTCACGGTCAATTTTGATGGGGTTTCCCATGTAAAAGTCGAGAATGGTTGTTTTGAAAATGAAAGAAAATTTAGCCTGAAGAAGATCAGACTCCGATTTGGTAAGATCTTTTTTGCTGGTATTGTAATCGAAAGCAGTCATCACGCCG
The DNA here is from genome assembly GCA_026391715.1 of Bacteroidota bacterium. Classification (GTDB taxonomy): domain Bacteria; phylum Bacteroidota; class Bacteroidia; order Bacteroidales; family FEN-979; genus CAIVAT01. Next base: position 6,434 of record JAPLDO010000034.1, on the reverse strand, counting down.
ACGTCAAATTTTTGCTGTGCATACTTAAATGCTTCAGTCCGCGCTTTTACCTGATCTCCGGAGGCATTGTATTTCTGAAGGGCGGCAACCGCGTCGGCATAAGATTGTTCGATAAGTTTGCGCAGGTCGCGGGTAGTTATACCAAGATCAAGTTCTGCCTGTGATTTCTGGATTTTTGCCTTATAAATGCGCGTCCGTCCCGACCAGCCATTGAAAATAGGAATATTCAAGGTAAAGCCTACCGACTGGTTGTTATTGGTCTTCAACTGATCGCCAAATGATTTGAGGCGGTAATTGTAACTCGTTTGTGGCATAAGCACAGTGTCTCTTGAAATCTGCGTGATTCCGATTGGCTCCATTTTGGTAACCGATGGAACATTGGGATCAATTTCACGGGCTACTCCTGAGTAACCGGTTCCCCAGGAACCGCCCAGTAATAAAGTTGGCTGGACATACCCGCGGGCAATGGCGAGTTGTTTCTGTGCCAGTTCCACTCGTAGTTCCGCGCTTTTAATCTCCGGTCGGCTTTTAACGGCATGCTCGAAAATTATTTCCGCAGTAATTTTTTCTTTGGGCGGCTGAACCGCTTTCAGATTGGGTTTTTCGATCTGGAAATCGGGAGCGACAGGAAAATCAATCAATTGCTGCAAGGAGAGATATGAAATGTACAACCGGTTTTTTGCCTCCACAACCGCCAGTTCTTCACCCGCTTTCTGCGCTTCGATATTCAGCAAATCTCCCCTCGCGGCTGATCCGGCGTCAACCAGCTTCTGCATCCTGTCAACCTGTGTCATCGTAATCCGCAGTTGTTCCTGAGCGATATCAAGCAATTCCCGGTTAAACAAAATATCAAGATAAAATCCGGCTACCGTAAGGGATATGCTGTTTTTCAGCCTATCGAGATCGAATTTGCTCGCTAACAGATTTATCTGATTAGCTTTAAATGTATTAAACTTTTGCAATCCGGAATAAATGGCAACATTACTCGAAATATAAAAGTTGTTTGATCTCACCGTGTTGGTGGCAAAAGTATTGGTATATTGGTCAATGGTCTGACCAAAATTCCAGGTGTTATTACCTCCCGCATTAAGGTTTGGAAGCATATTCAAACCGCTCTCAAGTAACCCTGCCCGGTTGGTTTCAACAGTAAGGAGTTGTTTGTTGATGTCAAGGTTATTTTCGAGGGCATAGTTGATACAATCTTCCAGCGTCCAGATTTTCTGCGCGCTGCCGGAATTACATAGAATCAACAGGAATACCGCGGTCAGTAAAACCGGGCGGAATAAAAAACGATTTGCAATCATTCCCATAATTTTTAAAAGTGTTCAAAAGTAGTGATTTTCGGGTTTACCCTGACATTAAGACGTTTAAAATATCAGTTGGTTACAACTTGAAAACGCCAATATCTTTCACAAACATTCCTCCCATGCGCAATGGTATGGCAGATGTGAAGTTGGAATGTATCTAATTTTACATTCATTTTTGAAATCAAATATAAATAACTATTTTTGCACCTCACCTCAGAGTTGTAAGTGTTTTTATGACAACGATTAAAATTAACAATCATTTTCTGCGGCGCGTATTTTTCTGCGCGTTATTATCATTTATGATGATCGGCAGAATTTTCGCTTCCGCTCAGAATCAGGCGGAAACGGCGCCTTCCACGGATTCCGCCATGGCTCATTCGGAAAAGTCCGGAGGTCGCGAGGAAGGAAAATTCAACGCCGGCGAGATGATCATGGAACATGTGGTTGACAATCATGAATGGCATGTTGCAGAAATCGGAACCTTCAAACTGACTATTCCTTTGCCGATTATTTTATTGTATGATGGAAAACTTATCTCCTTTTGCTCAAGCCGTTTTCATAATGAATCGGGAAGTTATCTGGGTTTTAAACTGGAAAAAGAAGGGCAGCACAAAGGAAAAATCATCAGGGAGAATGAACATGAAAATATAGCCGGCGCGCCCAAAGTTTACGATTTTTCGATAACCAAAACGGTACTTGCCATCCTTATCAGCGCCTTTCTGCTTATTCTGATATTCCTTTCGGTTGCCAGGTCGTACAAGCGCAATGAAGGCAAAGCGCCAAGCGGAATGCAATCGCTGCTCGAACCAATAATCATTTTTATCCGCGACGATATAGCAAAAAGTTCTATCGGCGAAAAGCGGTACGAAAAATTTATGCCTTTTCTGCTTACAACCTTCTTTTTCATCTTTTTCAACAACCTTTTCGGATTAATTCCATTTTTTCCGGGCGGCGCCAATGTAACCGGAAATATAGCCGTTACTATGGTTTTGGCGGTTTTTACATTCATTATTACCACCATCAACGGGAACAAACATTACTGGATTGATATCATCAATACCCCCGGCGTTCCCTGGTGGCTGAAATTTCCGATACCTTTAATGCCGGTTGTCGAGATCATCGGAATCATTACAAAACCTTTTGTATTGATGGTCCGACTCTTCGCCAACATCACCGCAGGACACATCATCGTGCTTGGTTTTGTAAGTCTGATCTTTATTTTTGGTTCGATAAACCTGCCCCTCGGATTAGGCGTTTCAGTTGTTTCAGTAGCATTTATGCTGTTTATGAATATTCTCGAACTGCTGGTCGCTCTCATTCAGGCTTATGTGTTTACCCTGCTTTCGGCGCTCTATTTTGGATTGGCAACAGTGGAACCGGAGCATCATTGATAAGTACAAAGTACGAAATGCGAATGAACGCAACCTTGAACCTTGAACCTTGAACCTTGAACCTTGAACCTTGAACCTTGAACCTTGCCTTTTAGTAGTAACCTTAATAAAACCTGATTATGCACTTATTAGCAATTTTACTGCAACTGGCTGGCGATTTCGCTGCTATTGCAAAGATGGGCGCCGGTTTGGGCGCCGGTATCGCCGTGATTGGCGCTGGTATCGGTATTGGAAATATCGGTAAGAGCGCGCTGGAATCCATTGCCCGTCAGCCTGAAGCTATTGGGGATATTCGCTCGAATATGATCATCGCCGCAGCGCTTGTTGAAGGGGTGGCTTTTTTTGCTATCGTAGTCTGTTTGTTGATTCTTTTTATCTGACAAACACTACTGGTTCTTTACGGTTTAACGGTTGGTTACGCCGTAAAGAGCCTTTTAAATTACATTTAAAAGCAATTTGCTATGGAATTAATCACACCGGGTTTGGGGCTGATCTTCTGGATGACCCTTGCCTTTTTATTACTGGTTTATATTCTTGGAAAGTTTGCCTGGAAACCGATCCTTCAGATGCTTAAAGAGAGGGAAACCTCCATTCACGAAGCGCTGAATGCAGCCAACCAGGCAAGGGATGAGATGAAGTTGTTGCAATTCAGCAACGAAAAACTTCTTCAGGATGCAAAAAATGAGCGCGACGCGCTGTTGAATGAAGCCCGGAAAATCAGGGAAAAAATGATTGAAGACGCCAGAATTAAAGCAGGCGAAGAGGCTGCGCGGATCGTGGAAGCCGCAAGGGCAAGCATCCAGAATGAAAAAATGGCTGCCATGACCGAACTGAAGAACCAGATTGCCGAAAGTTCACTCACACTCGCAAAGTTCATACTGAAAAGAGAACTGGCAGATCCGAAAAGGCAGGAAGAGTATGTGCAGGAGTTAATAAAAGAGATTAAATTCAACTGACAGCCATGAATACTTCCCTCGTTTCGGAACGGTACGCCGCAGCGCTTTTCGAGCTTGCCGTCGAAAAAAATGCTGTTGAAGAGGTCTATCAGGACAATCTGCTGGTTTTGCAAACATGCGAAAACAGTAAGGATCTCCGGCTGCTTCTGAAGAGTCCGATCATAAACACCGGAAAAAAACAAATCATCATCCGGGAGATTTTCGAAAAGAATATTCACAAACTGACTTTGCAATATATGCTCATCATGGTCAGGAAAAAACGAGAGGGATTTTTGCAGGCTGTATCAAATCAGTTTGTTGAACTTTATAAACAGTACAAAAATATTCTTACCGTTCATTTTAAATCGCCGGTAGCCCCTGAATCCGAAGTGAAAAAAGAGGTGGTGGAACTGATGAAAAATTACACTCATGCCGATATTGACCTGAAAAGCGAAATTGACGAATCGCTCATCGGCGGGTTCATATTAAGATGGAAAGACAAACAATACGACGCGAGCATTCGCCGCGAAATTGAAAACATGCGCAATGCCATCGCAAAAATTAATCTATATCAAAAGGAAAGTTATTTACAGAAATAGGAATTTCACTATTTCGCTATTTCACAATTTCGCTATTTAATTTTTATTTTATGTCCGAAATAAAACCCGCTGAAGTTACAGCAATCCTAAGAAAGGAACTTGCCGGTTACCAGAGTGAAAAAGAACTCGAAGAAGTTGGAACCGTTCTCACCGTTGGCGACGGTATCGCCCGCATTTACGGTCTGAACAATGTTGGAAGCGGAGAGTTGATCGAGTTCGAAAAGAACGGATTGAAAGCTATTGTACTCAACCTCGAAGCTGATAACGTAGGCGCGGTATTGTTAGGCGACTATTTTGAGATAAAGGAAGGCGATACGGTTAAACGCACCCGTCGCATTGCTTCCATCGAAGTTGGCGAAGGGTTGCTTGGGAGAGTTATTGACACGCTCGGTATTCCAATTGACGGGAAAGGGAAGATTGAAGGAGTGCGGTATGAGATGCCTCTCGAACGCAAGGCGCCCGGGGTTATTTATCGTCAGCCTGTAAATCAACCATTGCAGACCGGAATTAAGCCAATTGACGCGATGATTCCAATCGGACGCGGTCAGCGCGAGTTGATCATCGGCGACCGCCAGACCGGAAAAACTGCCATTGCCATAGATACAATCATCAACCAGAAGGAATTTTACGATAAAGGCGAACCGGTTTATTGTATTTATGTTGCCGTTGGACAAAAAGGTTCAACCGTTGCAAATATTGTGAAAACGCTTGAGGAAAAAGGCGCAATGGCATACACTGTGGTTGTTTCTTCCACCGCCTCTGATCCGGCTGCCATGCAGTATTACGCTCCTTTCGCCGGAGCTGCCATCGGGGAATTTTTCAGAGACACCGGTCGTCCTGCGCTTGTGGTTTATGACGATCTTTCAAAGCAGGCTGTCGCTTACCGCGAAGTTTCTCTGCTGCTGCGTCGTCCTCCCGGACGTGAAGCCTATCCCGGAGATGTTTTTTACCTCCATTCGCGTTTGCTCGAAAGAGCGGCAAGGGTAATCTCCTCCGATGTAGTTGCAAGCCAGATGAACGACTTGCCCGATAATCTCAAACCAATGGTAAAAGGCGGCGGTTCACTCACCGCGCTGCCAATCATCGAAACACAAGCCGGCGACGTTTCAGCATACATCCCAACCAACGTAATCTCTATCACCGACGGTCAGATATTTCTTGAAACCAGCTTGTTCAATTCCGGGATCAGACCTGCTATTAACGTAGGAATTTCGGTGTCGCGCGTTGGCGGAAATGCCCAGATCAAATCAATGAAAAAAATTGCAGGAACACTGAAACTCGACCAGGCTGAATACCGTGAACTGGAAGCCTTCTCAAAGTTCGGTTCCGACCTCGACGCTGCCACCAAAGCTGTGCTCGATAAAGGTTCGCGCAACGTTGAAATCCTGAAGCAGGCACAATATTCGCCTATGACGGTTGAAAAGCAGATTGCCATCATCTTCTGCGGCACACGCGGACTTTTACGGAATATTCCGGTGCGGAGTATCAGTAATTTTGAAGTCGAATACCTGCACTTTATGGATGAAAATCATCGTGCGACGCTTGATAATTTAAAAGCGGGGAAATTACTCGATGAAGATTTAAAGATCATGGAGCAGGTAGCCAAAGAGTTGTCAAAAAAATACGAGGAAAAGAAATAGGAAATTGCAATGGCCGGACTGAAGGAAGTACGTATTCGGATCGCATCGGTTAAATCAACCCAGCAGATCACCAATGCTATGAAGATGGTGGCAGCCTCCAAGCTCCGGAAGGCGCAAACTGCCATTATCAAGCTAAGACCTTATGCGGCAAAACTGACAGAGATCATGCAAAACCTGAGTTCCAGTCTTGGCGACACAGGAGACAGCCCTTACACACGCGAACGGATTCCGGAAAACGTCCTGCTGGTTGTGATCACGTCCAACCGCGGACTGTGCGGCGGTTTTAATTCGAACATCATCAAAGCCACCCTGAACCTTCTTTCCGGAACATACAATGCCCAGCTCAGGAAGGGCAATGTCAGCCTGATCACCATCGGAAGAAAAGCCTCGGAATTTTTCAGGAAAAGAGGATACAACGTGGTGGAAAGTCATGACGACCTGTTTGACCACCTTACATTTGACAATGTTTCCCCCCTGGCCGAACAACTAATGAAGGCCTTCGCTGATAAAAAGTACGACCGCATCCAGTTAATTTACAACCAGTTCAAGAATGCTGCAGTTC
>JAPLDO010000031.1 GCA_026391715.1 Bacteroidota bacterium | reverse complement strand
CCATTGAAACAACGGCGTAGAACCGCCATGCATGGCGGCTGCTGTAAAGGTAACGGGTGATCCGGCACAGAATGGATTGGATGATGCAACGATCGAAACGCCAACCGGCAAAATGGGGTTTACCGTCATCGCGACTTCATTGGATATTGCCGGGTTTCCAGAAGGACATAGTACATTCGAATTCAAAGTGCAGGTAATTGTATCGCTATTGACTGGCATGTATGAATAATTTGGCGAGTTTGTTCCGACAATCAATCCATTCAACTTCCATTGGTATTGAGGCGTAGTGCCGCCATTGATTGGAATTGCAGTGAAATTCACAATTGTTCCGGCACAAACCGGATTGTCCGACGGAGAAATGGAAACACTTACTGGCAGGATTGGATTAACCACCACTGTAATTGAATTGGAGGTAGCAGGATTGTTGGAACTGCAGAGTAAATTTGACGAAGTCAATATGCACTGGATTAAATCATTGTTCGCCGGAAAATAGACGAATACCGAATCATCGGTTCCTTGGTTAATACTATTTACTTTCCATTGGAAATGAGGTGTGGTGCCGCCAAATGTAGTATTGGCATTGAACGTGACAGACGTGCCGGTACAAATGCTATTGGCTGATGAAGAAATAGAGACGCCCACTGCTGTTCCGGGTACAACCATCAGGTTGAATTGGTCGGGAACCATACCATCGCATCCGTTAGAATTCGTGTAGTTCAACCTGACCCATTGAGAGCCGGCAATGTTCCAGCTTACCGTACAACTGCTGTCGGTTACCTGACCTCCGGCAATGAGTGTGTGGTCTGGAGACATGGTCCACTGGTAGGCGCTCATCCCGCCACTGGTCGTAAACATGATTGGCGAACCAGTGCACACTGTGTCCGTTCCTGCAATGAGGGGCAATGGTCTCGGATAAACAGTGCGAATGATCACCTTTGGAAACCCGTTGTCGCAACTATTGATTCCGTAAACCGATATCGTATCATTACCCAGGGTTGATCCCACATCCACGGTGATGTATGTAGTATGCTGACCTGAGGTGATGGTCAATCCGTTTGTGACGCACCACATATAATCGGTTGCTGGTGGTGGAGAAAGGACACAAGCTACACCAAGAAAAGATGAATTCAATCTAATTTCAGTAGACATATTCTTGCGATTTAACGAGCATAAGTTTTTGTTTGCAAACCCTAATCACTTTGATTCATCGGGTAAAGATGCAAATCACTTGCAACAAAATTATATTATGGGTTTTGTATTTCCACAAGCGGACGGCACTTGTCGATTAGACTTAACAGACGAATGGAATGTGAATTTTAATGAAGTATGCGAAACCCTTTCTCCCGAGGATGCTGTTAAAGAAATTGATATGCAAATTGACAACAGAAATGTAATAGTTGAATAAATTATATTGTTTTTACACAGATGTGTATTATCTTTGCCACAAATGTGTAATACTATGAATTCATTATTTGACATCCAGCTTTCAAAAGAAGATAATCTTCTAAAAAGATTTGAAGAAATTCACGACTATATTTATGCAAATGATGGTTTGTCTCCTCAGCAAACCTTAGAGGAATTTGTAAAAATATTGTTCATCAAAATATTCGATGAAAACGAGAATAGTAACAAGTTTACAATTTCTGCTGATGAGTGGAATCTTCTCAAATCTGGTAAAATAAACCAATCATTAACTAAAAGAATTTCAAACTTGTTTGATCTTACCAAGCAAGCATATACCGACATTTTTGACGGTGATGATAGAATTAAACTAACCCCAATTGCATTAGGTTTTACTGTGAACAAACTTCAAAGTATTTCCTTATTAAATTCATCTCAAGATGCAAAAGGGTTGGCTTTTCAAAAATTTCTTTCCCATCACGAAAAAGATGGCAGAGGGCAGTTTTTTACACCTGAACCAGTAATTGATTTTTGTGTTGAAATGATGCAACCAAAGCCAAATGAAACAATAATTGACCCTGCTTGTGGTAGTGGTGGCTTTTTAATGTCAGCTTTAAAATATCTCCAAAGGAACAATAACGAACTTAATACTTCTGAATCTGTTTCAAACCATCTTTTTGGTTTAGACATTAACAAAAGTATTGCAAGAATTGCCAAAATGAAATTACTATTGGAATCCAATGGTAAAACAAATGTTCTATGCACAAATTCATTGGAAGACTTGGATAGTATTAAACTTTCCGTTTCTCAAAAGGATGATTTTGACATTGTACTTACGAATCCCCCATTTGGCGCTAAAATCACAAATACTTCAACACTATCAAAATTTGATTTAGGTCATAAATGGTCGAATTTTGATAAAGAATATCACAAAACAAAAGTTGTATATCCAAATCAAAATGCTGAAATATTGTTTATTGAAAGATGTATTCAGCTTTTAAAAGAAGGTGGTAGAATGGCGATTGTATTACCAAATGGGAATTTTGAAAATCCTTCTTTAGAATATTTGAGATACTATATAAAATTAAAAGCAAAAATCTTAGCGATTGTCAACCTTCCGCAAGAGACTTTTATTCCTTTTGGTACAGGAGTAAAAACATCACTTTTATTTTTAGAAAAAGACACCCCGAATATTAATAAACAATATCCGATTTTCTTTGGTAGAGTAACTAAGTTAGGTTATCAAGGTAATAAAAATGGCACTCCGTTGTATCAAAAAGACAAATATGGTCAAACATTAAAAGACTCATCAGGTCAACCAATATTAGAAGAAGATTTCAGTGTAATTGTAGCAGAATACAAAAAATTCCAAAATGGAATTGTTATTGAAAGTGATAATGCATTTTCTATTAATTACAATGAATTAAACGGCAGATTTGACTTTGATTTTTATTCGCCTGAAAACAGAAAAATGTTTACAAATTTAGACAACGTTAAAACTGTTCGCTTGGCTGATATTTGTGATATTGTAAAAGTAAAAAGTAAAAAACTTAAAGAACAAAACTCGACAGTTGAATATGTTGAACTTTCTGACATTAATACTCATTCATATGAAATTATTAATTCAACGACCTATCAAGTTCATGAATTACCAAGCAGGGCAAGTTATGAATTGCAGGAAGGAGATATTATTACTGCAATTGCAGGTAATTCAATTGGAACAAGAAAACATGCTACCGCTTTAGTGACAAAAGATTTTGAAGGTAATATTTGTACTAATGGATTTCGAGTTTTAAGAAATTTTAAAATCGACAGTTATTATTTACTATACTTCCTCAAATCCGAAGTATTTTTGAAACAAATGTTTATGTATCGTACAGGTGCAGCAATTCCAAATGTTTCTGATAATGACTTATGCAATATCATTATTCATCTTCCAAATGAAAAGACTATAGATGAAATTAGTAAGAAAATGAGAAAAGCTTTTGAACTTAGGCAGGAGTCAAGAAATCAAATTGAAAGTATTCATCTTGAATTAGTATAGCCCACGCTTCGTAGTCAAGCACATTTGCAGGTCGCTCCAGCCAACGCTAAGACCAAAACCTGCAAAAGAGCTTGTCTACCCTAACGCACGGCAGACAGAAAAGATGCAGCAAAAATGAAAGAAAAATAACGAGGAAAATGAACAACGAAACGCTAACAAAGGCTATATGCAATAAGGGTTTCAGTGGTAATTCAAGCATTCTACCACGCATAAACTTTCGTGTCGGTGGACAGGATAGTAGCCCGCAATCCCTTACTGCATATAGCCTCAACCGTTTGCGGGTACAGGGGAATACCTTGTTGTCGGTATTGTTTTCAGAATATCCATCGCCGCACATATAGATATTCCCATCTGAATCCAATTCAACAGTATTCCCTCCATCCCAACTCAATCCTCCATAATAGGTACCCCAGATCCGCTGACCATTCGAATCAAGTTTTGCAAGGATAACGTCACTGGGTCCGGTGATGATTGAACGATACCCTTGAGGGGAAGCGATCCCCGTGGTTGAATAGGAACCTCCCGTAACATAAATGAACCCACTGTCATTGATGGCACATCCATAGAGCACATCCACATTTTCGCCACCATAATATGTACCTTATAGGTGATACCGCCAAACTGTTATCGTGACCAGTTTCATGGAAAAAGAATTTTTGAGGCTGTTTTCCATCCTGCTACATTCCCATTGGCTCTGGTTTGGTTTTCTTCTCCGCCGTAAACCAGAAACAGATTGTCAGGCGAGGCTTCGGAAATCTTGCGCCAATTGCTTAATCCCTTAAAAAAATCGGTATTGATCACTCGGCTTGATTTGATTTCAACCGCTTTTTGATGTGTGCCTTCATCAATGATTAAGTCAACTTCATTCCCGGTATTGTCCCTCCAAAAATAAAAATCGGGGCGATTTCCAGTGTTGTACCTGTTTTTCATTAACTCTGCAATCACAAGATTTTCAAACAATGCTCCTTTGGCAAAATGGAGTTGCGCCTGATCTTTAGATTTCAATCCCAGTAATACGGAAGCCAGCCCGGCGTCGTAAAAGTAGAGTTTAGGGGTTTTAACGAGGCGTTTATTGAAATTCCGGTGATAAGGGTATAACCGGAAAATAACATAACTGGCTTCTAATACCGATAGCCAGTTCTGTACCGTGTGATAAGAGATTCCGAGCTCATTCCCAAAGGAAGAACAATTGATCATCTGACCGATATGTCCGGCACAGAGTTTTAAAAACTGCTGAAACCTGTGAAGGTCAATAATGTTCGATATCTGCCTTACATCGCGTTCCAGGTAGGTTTGGATATAATCGTTCAGCCATTTCGCCGGATCCAGCCCTTCATCATAAATCCGGGGATAAAAACCTGATACGAAATAATCTTCATAATCTTCTTTTGCCAGGGATGATTGTTGTAACTCTTCAATGGAAAATGGCAGCAGGGTGAAAAGAGCAACCCTGCCCGAAAGGCTTTGAGAAATCTTGTGGTGTAGCAGGAGGTTTTGCGATCCTGTCACCACGATCCTGATCTCCTTATCCTCATCAACGGCTAACTGCAGATAGGAAAACAGGGTTGGAACATGCTGAGCTTCATCAAGAATAAGTTTCTTGCCATAAGTTTTCAGAAAAGAGGTCGGGTCGTCCGTAGCAAAAGTCCTTAAACTCAAATCTTCAAAATTGAGATAGGTATAATCCCCGAAAACTGCCTTTGCCAAAGTAGTTTTTCCCGATTGCCGCGGACCGGTGACAGAGATGACCGGACTTTTCAAAGAGGCAGTCTGTAAAACGGTATGTAAGTTTCTATTTATCATTCAACAAAGATATGAATTTACAAATTAGAAATCACATATCTAATTTGTAAGTTAATCCTGCAAACACCTCGCCGCAAAAGCATTTCCCCTGCTTGCCGGATACAGCGACACCGCATCCAGAATCAAGTATCCAAAATTCGGATTCCCGGTCCTTGAATTGACTCCCGCGCCGGAATAGGTCTTACCAAGCGGGAGGACGCCTTTGAGTTTGAAAGGTTTTGCATTTACCATGATAACCAACAGGGACACGTGGGATAATTCGGAAAAATTGTTATTTTTGTAAATTATACCTGATGGTATTATACCATTAGGTGTGTTGATAAAGAGTAAAAAATGAACGTAAAATGAATTCACCCTTTAAATTCGGCAACCTGGTAAATGACATATATTTCATTAACAGGAAGATAGAAATCAACCGACTTCAAAATAATTTCCGAAGCGGCAATAACACCGTACTTATTTCACCAAGAAGGTGGGGAAAGTCGTCCCTTGTTACAATGGCAGCTAAGTTGTTAAATGACAGTAATATCAAATTTGTTTTTTTGAATGTCCAGTCGTTCAGGAACGAAGAGACATTCTATCAATCATACTGTCAGGAAATTCTTAAAGTCACGATGACAAGAAAAGATGAATTTATGGATGCCGGGAAAACTTTTTTTAAAAGACTGGCTCCCCGGCTTTCGTTCAGTATTGATCCCTTTCAGGATCTTTCAGTGAGTTTTGATTGGCAGGAAGCGTCAAAAGCAAAGGGGGAGATTCTGAATTTGCCGGAAACAATCGCTCAACAAAAAAAAATCAGGATCGTGATGTGCATTGATGAATTTCAAAACATCACGCGAATTGAAGAATCGGCAAGTATTTTGCAGGAACTACGCGCATGCTGGATGCAACACCAGAATGTCTCATATTGCCTGTATGGCAGTAAAAGGCACATGATGCTCGATATTTTCAACAAGGAATCAAAGCCGTTCTACCGGTTTGGCGATCTGATGCTTCTTAAAAAAATCGATCGCGGGCATTGGATAGAATTCATTACAGGAGCTTTTGACAGGACGAATAAAAAGATATTTTCTCAAGAAGCAGATCATATTGCGGAGATTGCAAAAAATCATCCTTATTATGTTCAGCAATTGTCGCATGAAGTTTGGGTATCTACCGATAACACCGCGACGGGTGAAATTGTTCAGGAATGTGTTGACAGGGTCATTGACGCCAATGCGATGTTTTACCAGGAATCGGCAGATAACCTGAGCAATACACAGATAAACCTGCTCATCGCAATCGCTAATGGGATAAAACAAGTGACCTCATCCAAAGCTATTTCAAATTATAAAATCGGAACTCCGAATAACATTCGTAAAAATAAGTTGATACTTGAACAAAAGGACATCCTTGATTTTCACGCAGGCGACTCCCTGTTCGTCGATCCTTTTTTTGAGTATTGGTTCAGAGAGAACTATTTATGATGGCGAAGCTCCTTGTGTGCAATTATTGATCCCGCAAACACCTCGCCGAAAACGCATTCCCCCTGCTTGCCGGATACAACGATACCGAAAAGTTATACAAATTCATCCCGTGCGATATTGCCTTTGTTTGCCCCGACGATGTCGAAGACCAGAAGACCGTTGCGAAATCCGGGAAGCTCCAGCTTGAGTTCAGATAGAACACGCCGCTACGCAAAGCCTTGAATCCATTGATGATTGAATCCTGTAAAGGACTTCCCGATTTTGAAGCGCCCTGGTAAAAATCAAACAATGTTGTCCATTCGGATTCCTTAGGAACATGCCAGCCTGGCGGACAGAGTCCTTGTCCCTCTTCATGCTCGCTATATGACATCAATTCATCCCATTGATAAAATGCATATAAACCATCAACATTTGATGGCCCATCCTCCCCTCCCTTCTTGGGGAGGGGCCGGGGGTGGGGTCTGGCATATTTTTCTGAAATGCAATTGTCAGTCTGGGGAGTTAAATCCGATATCGGCAATCCAAAATCCAGGTTTGCTGCCATCCAGCATTGGGTTCCGATTAGAACCGTTGGGTATGATTTACCATCGCGGATATCGGCGAGAGTATTTCCGCAAATAAATGCCGGATTGGGGAGTACCAGGATAGTTTTCGACTTATTGGCGCTACAGGCGGCAACGTTTGTATAAGTATAATTGATGGTTTTCAATCCTGTTCCGGCAACGGAAGGGGTGAATGTTCCGGTTAAGGAATTAACGCCCGGTCCCGAATAGGTTCCGCCTAACGGTAGCCCGCCTTTGAGTTTGAAAGGCTTGGCATTGACCGTCGTCACCGTATCAAAGCATGAGGCGAAGCTGACAATTGGCGCAAGGGTTCCGCTCATGACGATCTTTGCAGAAGTCGCCGGGTTGCCGGTAACGCAACTCAGATTGGAGGTCATGATGCAGCTTACGGTGTCGTTGTTTGCTGGGTTGTATGTTAAGATTGGGAGTATTGAAGGGATTGAAATGATTGAGTTTACTATCCACTGGTAGGTGGGCATTGCCCCGCCATTTATGGCGGTGGAAGTAAAGGTAACTGCTGCTCCCGGACAGAATGGATTCGTTGATGCTGTAATTGTGATCCCTGCCGGTAAGTTTGCATTCACTAACATGGTGATTGGGTTTGATAGGGCTGGATTTCCGGCTGCGCAGGTTTCGGAGGATGACAGCGAACAGGTTACAACATCACCATTTACCGGCGAAAAGGTGAAAACCGGATTATTGGTTCCCTCATTGGTTCCGTTTACTTTCCACTGGTAAATATGCATTGCCCCGCCATTTATCGGAATTGCATTGAAGTTTACCGAGGTTCCGGCACAAACCGGGTTTGCCGACGGGGATATGGAAACACTAACCAGTTGAAGCGGATTTACCACCATGGTAATTGAATTGGAGGTAGCCGGATTGTTGGAGGTGCAAATGGTATTCGATGAGGTTAACACACATTTCACGATATCTCCATTTGCCGGGACATAATTAAATGCCGGAGAGTTAAGTCCCGAATCGACAGAATTGACTTTCCACTGATATGACGGATTTGCCCCCGGATTTGCAGGCGTTGCGGTAAAGCTTACCGTTGTGCCTACACACACATTGTTCCCGGAACCTGTGATTGAAACATTCACCGAATCGCCAATGTTAACGGTAACGGAAAAATCTGTGGTATCTCCCTGGCACGACAATGCAAAAGGAACAACCCTGTAGATGACCGAATCTGCTTCAATGCCGGTATTGAAAAGCGTCTGCCCGATCGGATTTACCGCGCCGCCGGAATAACCCGAAACAAATCCGGAAGTTGCTGTTGCCGTATATGTCCAGGTTGTTGCAGGAAGCGACGATTGAAGGTTGATGCTGACGCCTTCTCCGGAACAAATCGTCAGGGAGGTGTCTGAATTAATGACGCGCGGCGCAGGATTTACATGTAATTGAATTCCCTCCCCGGATGCAACCGGACCAAATGAACCATACCCGCAAAGCGTATTCATGCCCCGAACTTTCAAATGCATATTCCCGGACGGATACAGTGAAAACGGAATCGTTGCCGAAGCTCCCTGATTCGGCAAAGTCAACAAAACATTGGAGGTGGCATCCTCGGTAAGAACCCACTCATAACTGTTGGCTTCGGCTCCCGGAAGGGGATTGGGCACAATAGTATAAGTATTGACAGCGCTTTGACAAAAGGTTGTCAGCCCGGTAATGCCGATCGGGGTATCAGGTTTTTTCTGAACGGTCAGAATGATCGGGTTCGTTGTAATGCCGGATGCGTACCACCAGGTATTCACGGTGTTATACGATCCGATTCCTATATGATTGTAATTCCCATCCCATCCATGGCATCCGATGGTATCGTAGCCGTAGCATCCAGCCAGTTGCCTTTGACCTCCATTACTGGCAAGCAGAGTATCATTCCAATAGGATGCAATGGATGAACCGGGAGGTCTTACCTGTGTGATAACGAAGCCTTTTAAATGTCTTTCCACGTCAAAAACAGGCAGGTTTGTAAGACCGCTGATAAGGCACAATGTCATCATGATCTGTGTTCCTCCGGGCAAAGGTTGCTGCAAACCGTTCAGTCCATTCCAGAAAAGGGTATTCAGCCCGGCAGTTACTGAATCAATCAGAACCACATCTTCCGGTTGGATTCCGGGTGAAGGGTTTACATCGAAAACCGCTTTAACCCTTCCCTGCTTTCCACTGGAAAAGAAAATGTTGAAAGAACCGTCGCACGCGGGTACAACGGAAATGCTGTTTTCATCAATACTTCCGGTAATTCCGGTTGGGTAACAAATGGAATCAGGATTGTTGACGAAGATCTTGTATTGCTGATAACCATGTTTGCCAATGGCTGATTTGCAACTGCTGTCCCAGGGTATCGGCGGAGAATAACAGCCATTTGAATTGCATGACACATCGAAATAGTCGCCTTGCATGGAATTAAAAAAAACCGAGGTCACCACCGAATCTTCCGTGTAAACATTCAAAGTTCCCCGGAAGGCATGTTCAGGAAAGGCAATATTAAACGATTTAAAAGTCCAGTTCTTTGCCCAAAGCCTGCCATTGACAGCCATAAGCGGCGAAATGGCAGTATCAATGACCGTGACGTCAAACAGGCTAAGCAGGATATTTGATCCGGGAGAACTGGGGGTGTCGAAGTAAATTTCATAATCGCCGCCGGCGGCAGGCGCAAAACTGACTGACTTGTATCCGTTAGCATCCAAAACATCAGGACCGGCATTAGCCTCGCTAAAATGTTCGATATGACCCAATGATCCCGGAGTAATATTCACCGGACCATAAGCATGCACGCCATTCAGTTTCATGTTGACGGTGATCAGGCTCCCCGGCACCATGTCTGACCAGCCAAATCCCAAATAGATTTTTTCTCCCGGATGATCAATATGGACATAAAGTTTATGGTCGGCGTCACACGTTTCCAGCCCGAAGCAACTCTGTCCCGCCGCGTTGCCCGGCTGTAATGATAAGCAGGTTCTGTAGGTTGAATCGGGCGTGAGCTGTTTCACTCCTTCGGCATTGATCAGATATGGCAGGAGAAAGGCAAGGAAGGTTGCGACAATGAATTTGATGATATTCATGTTCAAATGTAAACATTTTCAGGCTAAACCTCTTTGGTCAATACGTTTTATAAACCTTTTGAACAGCGGAAAAGTTCCCCTTCGTTACTTTGAACAAATACATCCCCTTCGGCAAATCTGCCGTAGCGATTTCCGTATCCTCTGAAAATAGCTCTGATTCCGTAATTTTTATTCCTTTGGAATTATAGATTGACAGCAATCCAGGTTCATTCAAATTATCATTTAATCTGACGGTTACTCTGGAAGCAATTGGGTTGGGAAACACTGAAAAACTCTTCTTTGGGGGTTCATTAATTGAAGAAATCAGGGATGGATCCAGAAAGATATGGCAATATTGATTGCCGACCGAACTGACAATATACATTGAGTCGTGAAGGAAATTTATTTGGGATTCATCTTTAACGATCGTCCAATATCCTAAGATTAAACTGATACTTTGACCCGGATAGATGAAATGAGGAGTTGTAACAGAAATTGAATCAACCCACCAGCCCCAGCCTCCCTGACAAGGCGCACATTGACTTTGTACCTGCAATAAATTAACCGGTTGATTTGTATTATTTGAAACTGTAACGGTTGCTTTCCATGGACTTCCCCAAACGAAATAGACTGAATCAGGAGCGATGGTCAGATCCGTCTGACTGTAAAGAAACAGCGGCAAAATGGTTGTGACGATAAATAGGCAGAAAGTTTTCATAAGATATATTTAAAGGTTAGAATGTTCCGGTTTTAATGATTTTTCGGCTATAAATAAAACCATTTTTGTCAGTTGCCATAAGAAAATAGACGCCTTCTTTAAAATTTTGAATATCTATGACCAATTTCATTTTTTCTGGTTCAATCTCTTTTATTTTGTTGCCCAGAAGGTCAAAAATTTGAATGAACAAATTGCCTTTTTCCGGTCGGTTCATTTCAAATGTAAATGTTGACGCTGTTGGGACAGGATAGATTTTAATATCATTTTTTCTCTCGCAGTTCTCATCAATCCCGATAATATAATCACAAGATGGAGGAAATCCAGTCCGTTGATATAGCCCGAATTCATCATCATAGTAACATCTCAATTGTCCTGGTCCAGGAATATCAATGATGCAATTTGGCAAAGGGAACATATACCCCAGACAGCCGATTCTTTCAATGATTTTATCGGAAAACTCCCAGTCAGAATTTTGTCCGGGAGAAACCTTTAAATACTTTAATGAAAATGAATTGATCGTCGTTGTTCCGGCGCTGTCAACAATGATTGACCCGGTACTGTCACAAGGATTGTTCTGGTTCCAGCCTGCCACTTCCCATGAACTTCCGGAGATGGAATTAAAATCATAGAGTTTGAAGAACTGGTTGTACCGGTAATAATAGACAACTTCATTATCCAGCCAGGTGTATTCATATCCGATTACGCTGTTATTGTAGGTCTGGGTAGTCCAATTATACGTATGCTCCTCAATTTTCAGGACTTTGCATAGCTTACCTCCTACGATGCTATCCTTTACATATTGAACTTCGGCAAAACCATCTGTTGCCATTTCAACCCAATCATAATGCCAGGTAGCTCCCGGAGGAGCCCAAACCTGCGACTTGCCATATAATGCAGCAAAAACCAATACAACAGAGATAAGAATTGTTTTCATGACGAAATGGGGTTAATGGGGCAGCTAATATGCACAATAGAAATTCGCTAAACAAGAGAAAAAATAACATTTTATTTGGCAGAAATTCTCCCGGTTTTCAACATCGGCAAAAACCAGGCAATTGAATTCCAGGCAATAATATTTAAAATGGGCGAGCGGTTTGCACACCAATTGCGACGCCCTAATTACCCGTCTTCCCCGAAAGCAGCATCACCAGCTCAATTGTAGTCTTACATTGAAACTTGTTTCTTAAACCGGTAAGAGATTTGTCAATTTTTGCGGGCGTTGTATTCAGTTTTTTAGCAATTTCATGGTGATGATAGCCATTAATCAGAAGTTCAATGATTTCCTTTTGTAACGGGGAGAGGGCTGAAGATAAATCCTCCCGCTTATTCCCGGAACTTTCCAAATCACCTTCATCGCTCATGGCGCCAGTAAACCATGTCCCGCCTTTGGCTACGTGCATGATACCCGATTTTAGGTCTTCGCGCGCGCAACTTTTATTTACATAACCTTTTACGCCGGCGTTCATCATTTTGCGCTGCCATAAGGGTAATTCTTCTGAGGTATAAATAAGAACCGGCTTCCCCGGATAATGATCGCTGAGCAATAACAATGAGTTGAAAGGATCTTCGCCGGGAATCCACAGATCAAGAATGATCATGTCGGAGGAACCAAGGGCTGGATTTGATAAAGCTGAATGAATTCCCGCGGCAGAACCGGCAATTTCGATGTGGTCGCGCGATGGGCGGAAAAGGTTCCTGAGCCCGGGAACGATGATCGTTTCATGATCTTCGATAACAAAAAGTCTGACCATATACAAAATTATTTTTTTATGATATTCCCTTCGGCGGGCAAGGTAATGATCCACCGGACGCCGGTTTTATAGTCGGTTTCCACCCTGGCATGTCCGCGTAAGAATCATACAAGGTTGACAACCAATCTTCGGCTCCCTCCTTAGTTGCCAGGGGAATTGCCATTTCAATAAGCAGTTTCAGCGCTTTGGGATAGTTACTCTTATCTGCATAGCTGTATGCCATGTTGTTCAGGGAAGCAAGTTCAAGAGCAACGATGCGCCCTTTTCTCCCGATTTCATACGCTTGTTCATAATAGGCAATGGCAGAATCCGGATCAGAACAATCGTCGCCGATATTTGCCAGTACATAACCAGTTTGTTCAATGGCGTCTTTCCGTTCCCTGAAAATTTTCAAAGCCCGAAGCCGCATTTGAGTCGCTTTAAACCGATTCTTTTCAAACCGGGACAGGCTTACCATGGCTACGCCAGTCTGGATTGGGAGGTTATGTTCTTCTGCTATTTTCAGCGAATTGTTGAACATTATCATTGCCTGCTCTTCATTGTTCAGGTCGGCTTCGATATTGCCGATGCTGTTAAAACAGTTAGAAATAGTAATTTGATCATTCATTCTTTCCGCAAGTCTTTGGGCAGAATCAAGCATTTTAATTGCATCCTGGTAGTTATAGGCATTCTTAAACAACATGGCAACATTATACAGGATTCTTGGACGGATCGTGTCGTTTCCTGAAGAAACAGCAGATTGAAGGGTTAACTGATAATACCGGTACACCGAATCCGGGTTTTTTAATTGGAAGGCGATACCTGCAATCAAATAGATGGAAGGGTTGAACTTCTGATCCTCACCAGAAGAAATCAACCTTAACGCTTTATTTGCTACCGAACGGGCGAATTCCGGAAGCGATGAGTTATTATCCATTTTCGCAATCAGCTCAACGATAAATAAATTAATGGTTCGTTGCAAAAACCGGGAGTATTCAAGGATATAATTGGATTTTTTGCAAATAGGCGACATTTTATCCTGCATTTAATGATTTCATACAAATTTTAAAAATAATGCCCTGAAAATCAGTTTTGATTTTTTTCATCAATAGTGTAATTTTGATTTGAAATTGAGAAATCTATCGGATTATGAAAAATACCTACATAATTTTTACGTTTGCCGCACTTTTCATTGTATTTTATTCCAGTGGTCAAAATGTTCAGACAGAAACTTTAACAGATTCCGCTTTTTCGCGACAAGCTAAGCAGGAAACCCTTACCGGTATTGATGTTAACCGCCAGAAAATATCTGATACGGTTTACAAACAAAAGGGTTATGTGAATTTTACGCAGGTTGGCATTGGTCTGAGGCTCGGTTTACCGGTTTATTCAATCTCAACCGTTAATGGATATCAGTTTTCGCCTCATTTATCGCTTGGTTTTGGCGTCGGTTTTATCCGCACCCAATATCCACTATGGGGATGGAGAAGCTATAAGACGGGATCGGTTACAAAAAGTAAATACAGCGTGAGTGTCAACCAGATCACTTTTTTCATTAGTGAAAGGTTTTTTATCGGACATGCATCCACTTCCCCATTTTTCATGTATGATTTTGGCTATGCCTTTAACCTTTCCCCGAACGACCATGAATTGACTTCAACCGAGATTTTCGAATGGAGGAGCGCACATCAAAGCTCTGATTATATTTCTCTGGTAAAGACAAGTTATGATGGCGGATTATTTTTTGCCCCCGGTTTTGGATTTAAGACTTTTATGTCGAAAACACTCAGCCTGAATTTTTCCTTCCAGTTGTACTTTGCCATGTATTCGAGAAACGAGACAGATAGAATGGACACGGGAGAGGAGTACTATACCAAAGGCGATAAAAAGTTGAATCTTTATCCATTGCTGAATATTGGGCTTGGATTCTGAAAATATTTGATGACGATCAAAATATTGATATTAAAACAAACCATCAACAAAGACGCAATGAAAACGAAAATCATTTTGCTGGTCATTCTTGCAAATACAATAATGACCTACGCGCAGAAAAAGGTTGATTCGCTGCCCGCTTTCAACGACACGGTTTCATTTATTGTAGTAAAATTCAAGGAAGGGTCAAAATATTACGGGAAGCTAAAGGAAAACAGGAATGATACACTGACATTGATAATTGAAGATTTGGGTCCCGTCAGGATTCCATACAGTAAAATAAGTAGGGTTGAAACATTGGAATATATGGCGATGAAAAAGGGGAAATTCTGGTTTCCGACCCCGCTGCCGGGAAGATATTTTTTTGCTCCATCTGCCTTTACTCTGAATCCGGGCGAAGGGTATTACCAGAATACATTGATTGCGCTGAATTCCTTTAATGTAGGAGTTACAAAATGGTTTTCAATTGGCGGAGGGATTGAGTTTTTTACTACGATCGTCACCTTAACTGCCGGCGATTTCCGGCCTATTTTTTATTTAACGCCGAAAATTGGCTTCAAGGTTACGGAAAACGTAAGAGTTGGCGGAGGGTTTATCTATGCGCATATAATGAATGAAGCGCAGCTTGGAACTTTTTATGGAGTTTTCACTTTTGGCAATCCGGATTATAATTTTACTGCGGGCTTGGGTTGGGGTTACACAAAAACAAAAAATACCTTAGCGCGATTTCAAAGTAATCCGATGATAACCTTATGCGGAACGGCAAGAATAAGTCGAAAAGTTGCTTTCGTTACCGAAAACTGGTTCATCCCGTTTAACAATAGTTCGGGATTTTCTTACAGTCCGTTATTTTCTTATGGTCTGCGGTTTTTTGGCGAGTCATTAAGTTTCGACCTGGCATTCATCAATAATAAGGACATCGTAAAAGCGCTTTTTATCGGGATTCCTTTTGTTGCCATAACGGTTAAATTTTAACCTGAATTTAGTCAAAACGGGATCAAAAATTCAGGTTCAAGGTTGAGCCTACTCCGAAAAGGAAACAATTTGGACTAAAGTCCAGTAACTATCTGTTTATCAATTGCCACTACCTTAATGTAGTGGCAATTCAAGTTGCTGATATACCGGGCTTTAGCCAAATTTTGATTTTTATACTCCCTTTTCGGAGTGGACTCAAGGTTTCATGTTTCAGGTTCGAGGTTTCACGTGAATTGCCACGACCTTTAGGTCGTGGCAATTCAATGTAAAGCGCTTACTGGGCTTTAGCCCAAAACCAACAGTTTTTTGACCGGACTTATAAATAGCGATAATTCAGGTTAGCGCCAAATCGAAAAAATTTACTTTCAAGGCATCTGAAAGATCTTTTCATCAACAGGGTTATTCAATTCTATCGAATCGAGTTGCAGGGAATTGTAAGGCTGTCCGCCAAAGTGAGTATCCTGGGTAAAGGAAAACATAATTCCCTGAACTGCGCGGTAGTCGCGAAAATAATTTTCCATCGGAACCTCTTTTCCCCTCGAAATCCGATTGTAGAGCCTTTTTGAGATAAGGAAGCTGCCTTCATCAATAAAAAGAAACTCCACGCCGCCATCATTCTTTGTGATTTTCAACTTATATGCCGGGGAATTTTCAACCGTATCTTTTCCAACAAGTTCCACAGTATGACCTTTTGCTTTCCAGTTCATTAGAACGCCTTCAAAATCGGCTCTTGTTTTCATCTCTTTTGTACGGTCTTCGGGCATTATCTGCGGTTTTGGATTGCCGGTGTAAGGAGCGGTAAACCAGGCGATTTTTCCGTCGTAAGCCTGCCAGGCAGTAATATCCTGGATATCGAATTCCATCACAAATTTATCAGGTCTCATCCGGGTAATTTTCACCGGCATGGCATCCGCCTGAATCAATGTGCCGGTCATAGTTACCGTGCTTACCTTCTGAAGGTTTTCATAGCCCAGGGCTTTTGAATGTTTCGCCAGGATTTCATCAAGGGAGAATTCCTGCGCGGTTGCCATTGACATGATCAGCAGGAGTGAAATTGCAAGGAATGATGATTTTTTCATAATTCAGAGTGTCATTTTAATCCATGCGATATTTTCGATTTTTCGTTATTTCGTTATCTTATACGCCAGTAAAGCCTTCCCATGCCTGATATACATTACTCCGCCGCAAATTACCGGATGCGCATAATGCGCCTTCGTTCCTTTGGTTACTTTAAATGAGCTAATCTGCTCCATTTTGGGTCCATCAGGCTTGAACAGCCCAACCTGTCCTTTTTCATTGTAAAGGTACAACATACCATCGGCCATGTTGGTGGTTCCGCGGTCGAATCTAACCGAATCAACAATGGTTCCGGCGTTGGTTTCAACGACATAATACTGACGTTTTTCGTAACCGGAAGTATAGATATAATTATTCTTCTTGATGAAGCCGCCCATAAGGTTGTCGCAAAGTCCGTTTTTCCAGACTTCGGTAATTTGGGTTCCATCCTCCGACAATTTAATTTTGAAGGCGCCGTTTCCGTTTCCGGCTACGCAATAAATAATTCCGTTTTCAAACAGCGGCGTGTTGCACTGGCAATCCACATCCTGCCCTTCCTGCTTATACGACCAGAGAAGTTTTCCGTCTTTGGTATCAATACCAAGCATAGTTGATTTCGAGAAGGTAACAAGGATATTCCGCTGGGGCAACCTGATAATCATAGGCGAGCAGTAGGATGTCATTTCACCTGCTCCTTTGCTGATCCAGTTGATTTTGCCGGTAAAACGGTCGAGAGCTACCACGTTGGTATCGGCGCTGCCGGGAGAGCAGAATACTGTATTCCCCTCAACAATTACCGATTCGGAGAAACCAAACCGCGGAACCGCGCCATGAAAGTCGCTCATCATGTTTACCGACCAACGCTCTTTACCGGTCTGTGTTTCGAGACATGCCAACTGACCCCAACCTGCGGTAACATAAATGAGATCGTCAACAATTGTGGGAGTTGTACGCGAACCGGGGTAGCTTAGTGTCCACTCCTTGCCGATCTTCGATTTCCAAATGAATTTACCCGATAAATCGAGAGCAAAAAGATAACTGACAGTATCTATCTCTCCGTTAATGAAAATATTCTTCCTTGTGATTACAGGACTGCCGTAACCGTTGCCTATATCGGCAGATTCCCACAAAAGGGCAGGACCTTCTGCGGGCCAGCTTTTAAGCAACCCGGTTTCCTGAAATACGCCGCTACGGTCGGCGCCGCTCCATTGAAGAACTTCCTGGGCGGAACCGGCTTGAGAGGATAATAATACCAATACTGAAATACAGGAAATCACAAGATATTTCATAGCTGTCAAATTAATATTCAGTCTCAAAAATATATTAAAGTTTCGCATTGTGAATTTATTATCGCCAAACCCGGTTTTTTTCTGGATGAAAATGACAAATAGTTGGTTTGAAGGGGTTGACAGCGGGCATCCGAACCTGATATCTGCCGATAAAAAACCCTGATATTTTTCAGCCTTGCTGATACCCGCTTTTTTTTCATATTTTAGCTAAATATTTCATCTATAACGAATTGTTAGGTTAATTCCCTATCGCCATTAATGTTAATTCTTTCACCTAAATCATTTTACCATGAAAAAATTTACCTTTTTGATTTCGATGTTCCTGCTCATGAGCAGTTCATTGTTTGCTCAGGTGGGCATAAATGCCGACAACAGCGCGCCCGATGGATCGGCGATGCTCGACGTGAAATCTGCAACCATGGGGATACTTGCCCCTCGGATGACCTTTACCCAGCGCGATGCAATAGCTACTCCCGCCAACGGTTTGCTCGTGTTTTGTACCGACAACAACCACTTCTACACGAACAAAGGAACGCCGGCTTTGCCGAATTGGGTAATGCTGAGCAATTTTTCGGGCATTACGGTAACTGCGCCATTAACCAGCAACGGCGGGGATAATCCTGTAATCGCTATCCCGCAGGCAAATTCAACCACCAATGGATTTTTATCATGGGCAGACTGGTCAACTTTCTACAATAAGCAAAACGCCCTCGCCCTCGGAAGCGTTTCATCGCCGGATATGTCAATTTCCGGCGGCAACGGCGCAGTGGTTGGCAACGGCATGAACCTTTCGATCACCAAAGGAAGCCTCACCGAATCTGGTTCATCTGTTCTAACAATTGCAGGCGGAAGCAATTCGGTATTGGGAAGCGGGGCGTCAATTCAGGTGAAGCAGGCAAATGCAACTCAATCCGGTTACCTTAGCAGCGGCAACTGGAATAGCTTTAACAATAAAGTATCCAGCCAGTGGGTTACTAACGGACAGGATATATCATATAACACTGGTAAGGTGTCAGTTGGCGCTACCTCGCCTGCCCCATCTGCATTGGTTGAATTTACCAGTACAACCAATGGCGTTTTATTACCCCGGATGACCAAAATCCAGCGAAACGCGATAGCCACTCCTGCCGAAGGATTGTTTGTGTTTTGCATCAATTGCGGTACGGATGGAGCTTTGAGCGTGTTTTCAAACGGTGAATGGCGAACCTTTTCTCCGTGCGCAATTTCTCAGCCTGTTGCAGGAATACAGGCTGTTACTCCCGGTCAGATCATCTGGAACTGGTTGCCTGCCGCAGGCGCAACCGGATACAAATGGAGCGCGACTCCCGATTATGCAACCGCAACCGACATGGGCGCAAACCTTTCAAAAATAGAGACAGGCATAATCTGCAACAATACTTTTACAAGGTATATCTGGGCATACAGCGGATGTGGCGAATCAGGAATGACTACGCTTACACAAGCGGTTCCATCCGCAGCTCCTACAACGCCAACTACAGGAACTCATGTTCCAACGCAAACATCCATTATTTGGAAATGGAACACAGTTGCCGGCGCCACCGGATATAAATGGAATACCACCGATAATTTTGGAACTGCCATCGAAATGGTAGCCGATACTACAAAAGCCGAAACCGGACTTACCTGTGGCACGGCTTATACACGTTATGTGTGGGCATATAATGGCTGCGGGTATTCAGCTTCGGTGACGTTAACACAATCAACCTGGAGTTGCGGCACTTGCGGTTCCATCACAATTAACCATGTTGTAGGAACGGTATCGCCGGTTACTAAAACTGTAACTTATGGCACGGTCACAAACATACCCGGGGAACCTTCAAAATGCTGGATTACCCGAAATCTGGGCGCGAGCCAGCAGGCAACTGCCGTTAGCGACGCTACAGAAGCATCGGCTGGCTGGTACTGGCAATTTAGTCGTAAACAAGGTTATCAATATACTACTATACGAACACCCAATACTGCTTGGATAACCGCAATAGATGAAAACTTTGACTGGCAGGCTGCTAACGACCCCTGTGCCTTAGAGCTTGGCAGTGGATGGCGACTCCCGAATTATACAGAATGGTTCAATGTGGATAACATCGGAAATTGGACAAACTGGAATGGACCATGGGGATCGGGGCTGAAGATGCATGCTGCCGGGTGTCTCGGCAGCAGCGATGGTTCGCTGCTCAGCAGAGGCTCAATCGGCTACTTCTGGAGTAGTACGCAGAACAGCTCGACCTACGGCTGGTACCTGAACTTCTTCAGTGGCAACAGCAACATGATATACGGCAACAAGGCGTACGGCTTCTCCCTGCGCTGTTTGAGAGACAACTAACTTTGATTTATTTGATACTTTGACTATTTGAATTTTTTTTATTTTTTAATCCACCGCGAAGCGGTCAAAGTTTTTTGGGAAAAACATATCCAAACCAAACCGTTTCCTATGGCTACAACTGCCCACCTCAGGAGTCTTGAAGCTACCCACCCCCGGCCCCTCCCTTTGCAAGGGAGGGGCCGGGGGTGGGCGTAGCCCTCCGTAATGGTTAGCTAAGCACAACCCCTCCCTACGGGTAGGGAGGGGCAGGGGTGGGTAATTAAAAAAAAGTTATCAATAAACTACCCACCCCCGGCCCCTCCCTTTGCAAGGGAGGGGAGGATGGGCGTAGCCCTCCGTAATGGTTAGCTAAGCACAACCCCTCCCTACGGGTAGGGAGGGGCAGGGGTGGGTAATTAAAAAAAAAGTTATCAATAAACTACCCACCCCCGGCCCTTCCCTTTGCAAGTAATGGTATCATTTTAAATAGTATTTCAAGTGATTAAAAAGGGTTTGTAAACCCGATTGAAACGGTAATCTTACTCGCCGATCCGGTGGGGACAATCCAGAATGAAATTTCAAGTTCACTCGTTGCCAGAATATTCTGATCGGGGTCAATAAACACATCGAGCGAGCTTATCTCGTCTTTGCGAAGCATCTCCTCCAACGCTCTTCTGCCATCGCTTTCCCAGCTTTTTACAACTTCGGGCGAGAGTTTTCCCGTTGCCTCGTCAATCAATACCGGCGAATCCAGTCGCGGTAACATTATTTCGCGAATCAGGCGCACTGCCTTATTGATGGTGCGGGTGTTTTCAAGGTAAGCGTAATCGCTTACAGATTCAGTGCAGGCATGGCTGTTATTAAAGTATATTCCTGCCTTGCCGGTGTGGGTGCGGAAAAATATTGCTCCTTTTCCCTCCAGACTTTCTAACTGCCCTTCGGTGAGTTCTGTAAGCGCCGCGCCTCCAATTCCGGCGGCGGTAAGGTTGCCTCCGTACATATTGAATTTCTCAACCCAGCTAATCTTTTCATTCACGGCTGCCTTGCTCACAGCGCCCAGCATGGTTCCAACGGCGGCGTAGCATAAAAACGCAGCGTCAAGTTCGGTAACCGGTAAAGCCTGTCCGCACATTACTGCCACGTACTCGCTATTCATGGCTCTGAAATCAGTCAAACTGACGGCGTCCGGATCGAACCCCTTTCCCTCCAGTACAATAAGTACAGGACGGTGGCGGGTATATTCATCCACCGCAAGCGCCTGCGCATTGGTAATAGCTGCGGCGGTTGCTGTAAAATCCGCTACAGGTGTTGTTGGATTGAACGCAACGCCCAACTGCCTTATATAGCCTTCGCTTTCAAGGAGCAGTTTTTTGGCGTAAGCCTCGTCTTTATTCAACATTTCGGCATAAGTTACATCCTTGCCAACCAGCATTAAAAACAGGTCGCCATTGGGGTTTACCCTGAAAAACTCGCTGATATGCTCGTAAACAAGCACGGTATTGTCATGGTCGTAGTCGGCGTCAATTCCAATCGCTGCGGCATCGGCTGTACTTTTCAGTCTGTAAATCTTTCCAAGCTCTGCCTTTCCCGTACCTGATACGGCTACGCCATTAGCGAGTAAGCCGCTATACATATCCTGATTTGGCAACCGGCGACCCAGTCCGCCTCCAAGTTTATTAATGGTTACATCGTTCATAACTTATCGGATTATTGTTGTTTCTTTGATTTTGCCTGAGTTTTAGCTTTTGG
The DNA here is from genome assembly GCA_026391715.1 of Bacteroidota bacterium. Classification (GTDB taxonomy): domain Bacteria; phylum Bacteroidota; class Bacteroidia; order Bacteroidales; family FEN-979; genus CAIVAT01. The sequence goes on along the minus strand of JAPLDO010000031.1, from coordinate 1,796 downwards.
CAGTTGCTCTGTTAACCCTTCCTGTACCGCTGTTTCTGTAGTTACGTTTGCCGCCTCTGCTTCCGCAGGATAAGCCTCGCTGCGACTTACAAAAAACATCGTAACGCCCGCTTTGCGGCAATGGTCTCTAACCAGACCTATGGCATTTGTCAGAAAAAAGTTTCCATCGCCGGTAACGATAATCTTTTCCTCCAAAGGATGCGCATCAAATACGTCTTTGGCTTTTTCGATCAACTTACTTTTATCAATTATCATGTTTTGAAATATTGTTTATTCAGCGTTTAAATGAACCTGGGTTTAATAAACTTAAAAACAGCGTACAGTGCGCCAATGCCCCAGGCTATCATTCCTGTAATACCAAAAAACCACATCCATCCCGGTATATATTTCACCTCAATAGCGGGAGGCGTTATTGTAGTGTCGGTTCTTTTGTCAATAGTGGTTTCACGGTTCTTTAATAAGGCATGTATCTTAATCGAATCGCATTTGCAGTCGGCGGTTAAAACATTATCGTGAATGTTTATTCTGGGCAGACCTGCCCTTTGTCCGCTGCTGTAATCAGTCAGGTTTTTTATTGTTGCATTCCCTTTTTTGTCGCACTCAATCAATGCTTTTAACCACGAACTGTCAGCCGTAACCCGAAATATGGTGTCGGTCTCTTTTTCAAAAACAGTTATACTAACCGAATCGGATTTTACGGTTTGCGGCGGGTAAAACCGCGCACATCTTTCCTTTGTAATGCAGGACGTTGCAAGTATGGCGACAAACAAAATACCGGTAACATTTATCAGCTTCATATAGTATCCCCGACTGTTTTTATGGTGTTGGCAATTAAGCAAAGCAGCTGTCATTTTGATTTTACGCTTCTTTGCAATTAATACAACTATCGTGTTGCCGCTCAACTTCCCTAATCTTTTTTGCATGTTCGTTCAAGCGCTGATAATGAGTGATTAAATCTTTCTCTACCAGCGCGAGCCTGCCATCGTGGATCAGACCTTTATCGCCTATTGATTTTATGTTTTCGTTCATCTGTTTGAGCTCCGTCAGTACCTGTTTGGCAAAATACCAGACTACGGAAAGCGATATGACAATGACGCCCCGGTATATCCACATTTCAAAATCACTCATCTTTAAAATCATTTCTTTGTAGCGGGAGTGGGATTTGAACCCACGACCTTTAGGGTATGAACCTAACGAGCTGCCTCTGCTCTACCCCGCAATGGTTTTTACGATAGCCGCCTGTTAATTGACGGCGGCTGCCGATATAAGATCGTAAGCTGTACCGATGTATATAAATTCGTACAGTTTGATTTTAGTATTGGCAACGGTATCGCTTGGAGCGTTAAGATTGGCTCCAAACACAATTGTCCTGGTGGGGGTAGCTCCTGTGATTCTAAGAATAATCTTGTCTCCGGGAACGGCTTTGGCGGTTACGGCGTTTATAATGATAGTGGCATCGGTACTCGATGCAACAAGGGTGTAAACCGTTTGTGTGTGAGCCGGAGTGATATTTATCGTATCTGCCATAAGGAGCGGTTCGACTTGGCGGTAGCCAAAGCCGTACAGCTTCTGGGCATTCGTGTGGAGTCCAAAACAAATTAATGCAGGTACGAAAATTAATGCAAATTTTTTCATGGTTCTGAGTGTTAAGTATTGATTTGTGACTATTAGTTCTACTTTGGTAAAATGAAAAAATGTTAATAAATATGTTGATAACATTGGTGTTTCAACAATGATTTGAATGGTAAAAACATGTAAATTTATATCATAAACAAAGCAAGTATGTTCTACCTCAC
>JAPLDO010000175.1 GCA_026391715.1 Bacteroidota bacterium | reverse complement strand
TAAGAATTCTTGAAATCGGGTTTGGTACCGGTCTAAATGCGTTTCTTACGCATATCGAGACAGAAAAAAATGGAATCAACGTACATTACACTGCTGTTGAAGCCTTTCCGTTGGAGGAAAATTGCTGGCAATCGCTGAATTATCCAGGTTTAATAGATTCTTTCAACTCAGCGCAAATATTCAGGAAAATTCATCAGGCAAATTGGGAGGCGCCGGAAATCATTTCCACCCATTTCACGCTTCAAAAAATTTACAAGAAACTTGAAGAATATTTTCCAGCAGAAGGCTCCCTCGATCTAATCTATTTCGACGCCTTCGGTCCGGATGCTCAGCCGGAACTATGGACTGAGCAAATATTTCGCAATCTCAGCAAGGGTTTATCCCCGGGCGGGATGCTGGTGACCTATTCGGTTAAAGGCGCGGTTGTAAGGGCATTGCGTTCTTGTGGGTTTTCGACCGAAAAATTGCCTGGTCCCACTGGTAAAAGGCATATCCTGCGGGCGATCAGGAGATGAATAATAGCAGGTAAACAATCGGATTCTCAGATTACATTTTTCCATAATAAACAATTTCCGCAGGATTTTTTCGGAAATAGCATCTTACTTTAAAACAGGGAATGGTTTTATCTCCGGTAATAAAGAAACTCAGGGAGGGCGATGAGCAAACTTTTCGCGAACTGGTTGAACAGTTTCGTGAACGGGTGTTCAATACTGCCCTTGGGATGTTGCAGCATCAGCAAAATGCCGAAGATGTGACTCAGGAGGTTTTTCTGGAAGTCTTCCGCTCGGTTGCCCGATTCCGGGGAGATTGCAGTCTTTCCACCTGGATTTACCGCATTACTGTGCAAAAGTCGCTTGAACATATCAGGTCGGGTCAGCGAAAAAAAAGATCGGGATTCATTTTCAGCATCTTTGGTATGGAAGATCAGGTTAATATTGCCACCGAAGCGCCTTTTTACCATCCAGGCATACAATTGGAAAACAGAGAGCGCGCTGCCATTCTATTCAGCGCGATTGCGAAACTACCCGTCAACCAACGAACGGCATTTGTACTTCATAAAGTTGATGGGCTTTCACAAACAGAAATCGCTGAAATTATGAAGGTTACCATCTCTTCCGTTGAATCTCTGATGGTCCGCGCCAAACAGAGGCTCAGGGAATTATTAGCGTATTATTATGAAAAAAATGAAAAATGACCGCAGGATTTTACAAGAACCAACATCAAAAGGATATGAACGCAAAAGAAAAATGGATAAACGAAACAATGGGAGCGCTTGATGGAATCCGTCGCGCCCACGTCAATCCTGAATTGATAGATGGATTTACTACAAAAATTATTCATCAAAAACAAAAGACGAGCAAGATTCGACCTGCTGTATTATGGCGCGTTGCAGCCACCCTTGCCATACTGATCTCTCTGAACATTCTTGGGGCGATCTATTACCGGCAATCTTATAATACTTCACAGGAAACCACAAAAGCGGTGGCGTCTGAATACCTCTATTATCTTGGACCTATTAAACTTTAATCTTATGAACAACATCCGGTTATGTAAAACAGTCATCCTTATTCTCGTCATTCTGAACATCGGAACCCTTACGTTTCTTTGGTTGAGTCGTCCAAAATCTCATTTTATACAATCCAACAGGGAATCAGCAGGATACCTGATTCACGAACTTAAACTGACTTCCGGGCAGCAAAATCAGTTTGGTAAACTCCGACAAATACACCTTGAACAACTGGAGATTCTCAGGGAAAATGACCGTAAGTTGCACGATCGTTTTTTCAATGCGCTATTCCTCCCCGTCCCGGATACGCTTACAGCCTCGAAACTTGCAGATACTCTCGTAATGGTGCGCAAGAAGATGGAAATGCTAACCTTTCAACATTTTCTTGAATTGCGAAAATTACTGAATGACAATCAGAAAGCGAGGTTCCGGCTGGTATTCCGTGACGTTCTGGAACAGGTAATGCCCCCGCCGCCACCCATGCCGCCTCCCCCGCCTCCACCCACCCACTAATTAACCATTGAACCTTTCAAATCACTTTTCTCATCAATATTCAGAAACACAATTCATTGAACCTAAAACACGAATCATGAAAACAGGAATGAAAAGAAGAGCCATGCTGCTGACAGTTGTATTCAGCCTTCTCACAATAGGAATTTTCGCTCAACAACCTCCGCCGCCGCCTCCATCACCGCCTCCGCCTGCTCAACCTGGAATGGAACCGACAGATGAACTATTACCGCCGGTTCTTCTGCTTCCAGATATGACTCCTGACCAACAAGCGCTAATAAAGAAATCAGATTTAAAACAAATGGAAGCCATGACGCCGCTGAAGAACCAGATGCGGGAGAAGATGGCGCGACTAAATACGGCGCTGACAACACAACCAGCTAACGTGAAGGAGGCTAACGCGCTTGCTGAGGATATCGGGCAAATCCATGCCTCGATCCTCAAATTGCAAATCAGCCATGATCAGGAGTTGAGGAATTTACTAACTAACGACCAGAAAGTGATTTTCGATTCCCGCCCGAAACCGTTTCTCAGAAGGGGAAAGTAGCCGTATATTGCCCAAGCGTTCCTTTCCCCAAATGACCCCATCCCCCCTGATCCCCTTCCCAAAAAAGGGAAGGGGGAGAAAGATTTTTCCTGAACGCCTGCTCCAAAAAAGACCCCATCCCGACTGACCTCCTTCCTCATAAAGGGAAGCGGAAGCTAAAGTCCCTCCCTTTTTGGGGAGGGATTTAGGGTGGGGTCTTATTTTGGGGAGGGATTTAGGGTGGGGTCTTATTTTGGGCAGGGATTTAGTGTGGGTTTTAAAAAGTTATTAACAATAGCTTCACCTTTTAATCTTTTCCTGATTAAACCGGGTGAGAGCAGAAATGCAAAATCGTTGCGGCTGTTCTTCCCGGTTTTATATTTGCGTCACGGAATTATTTACGCCATATTTGCAATAAATAAACGCCACATGCTCGAAAAATACAATCCCGAAAACATTCTTTTCCTCGATATTGAAACTGTTCCTCAGTACCCTTCCCATTCCGGTCTTCCTGACCCTTTTGTTCCGCTTTGGGAGAAAAAGGCGGGTCAATTGAGTAAATATGATAAATTCAGCAATGAAGATATATCTGATCCAGCCGTCATTTACGAACGCGCCGGAATTTATGCCGAATTTGGAAAGATCGTTTGCATCTCCACTG
>JAPLDO010000119.1 GCA_026391715.1 Bacteroidota bacterium | reverse complement strand
TTTTCCGATTTCACTTGCGTTCCCTGTAATTTTATACTTAACTTTGTAGGTGAAATTAACCCAGGGAGGTTTTATGTTAAAAGATGAATTCAATTATTTCCTTGAGAACCAACATGAGCTTTTCGAGCAATATCCCAATAGGTACCTTCTTATTAAGGATAAGCAGGTTATTGGAGCTTTCGAAAAAGAAATTGACGCTTATTCAGAAGGAGTAAAACGTTTTGAATTGGGAACATTTCTGCTACAGCATTGTTTAGCTACCCGCGAAGCGATGACTCAAACTTTCCACACAAAAAGGGTCTCCTTTATTGGCATATAATTTCATGGCAGCTCCTGAGTCTAAATCTTTCACTATTCAATTTTCTGCAATTGCCCGTGATATAATTTCGGATATCGGGATTTCTTTACCCGGAGGATTGGAACAGGCGCCTGGGGCAAAGTTTCAATTAAAAGCTTTATGGGATACTGGCGCTACACACTGTGTTATTACCAAAAAAACCGCTCAACTTATTGGTTTGAAGCCAATAGGAATAACTCCTGTAACCCATGCAGGAGGTAATGACTTTGTTAACGAATATCTCGTTAATATCTATCTGCCTAATTTATTTTGCATCAATACTATACGTGTAACAGAATGTTCAGATGAGGTTCATTTCGATGTAATTATCGGAATGAACGTTATCACTCAAGGTGACTTTTCAATTACAAACATCGGAAATAAAACTTGCGTTAGCTTCCGGATGCCAAGCATCAAACGGATTGATTATGTTGAAGAAACTAAAAAATTTAACAAGTTTTCAAAAGAACACAGCAGCGGTATTGGTCGCAATGACTTGTGTCCTTGTGATAGCGGGCTGAAGTATAAAAATTGCTGCGGAAAAGGATTTTAAGGTTTTTAATCATGCCAGATACAGAAGGAATCATTCAGGGAGAATGGAAAAGCGCCAATAATTTGATTGAATTGTGTTTCCGTATCGTTTTTCAGAAAGACAATAGCTACATCAATATTGTCCAGCCCTCGATTTAAAAGAAAGCTAAACACCGTTGGTTCCAACTATGAAGAGTTTATTGAATTTCTATGTGAAGGCTGATCCCGAGAAATTACCCATTAAAGAATGAACTATCTACAAGCAAAAATCCCGGACAACTGTGCTTGGGATTGAGGTTTTGAAAAAAGACAGGGGAGTGACACGGACGGGGATGCCTGGTTGGATTGTTCTAATCGTGGTGGTGGCGGTTCTGGTTGGGGTTGCAATTCTGGTAAAGAGGATGAAATGGTTTTGAACAAAGCAGAAAGCCGGCTTAATCAGCTTTATTTTCCGATTTCACTTGCGTTCCCTGTAATTTTATAGTTAACTTAGTACTTTCAAAATAACAACGAATAAAATTGTTAACCTCTTCTGATCGCTTTACATATTCGCCAACTTTTCCGCTAATCGCAATACTTAAAAATCAGAATTTTCAAATATGTCTGAAAAAGAATATACGGACTATCTGGCTTCCCTGACGGAATTTTCAAAGGAAATTACTGCCACGAGAGAAGCATCGAGGGAATTTCTTATCGAGATTGGCATTGTTGATAAAAATGGTGAAAAAACTAAAGAATACGAAAATTTGTGTATTCAACCCGACCAAACTTAATATATAGTTTTGAGGAATTTAGATTGTGCTGTAATTGAGACTATTCATCATCATCGGGAATTGAAAAATTTTCGTTCTTTTGATTCAATTCGCGCAGTTTTTTGGGAAGGTGAATATTTATACCCCACTGCTGGTTTTAGGGAGAAAAACCATATACAAATTTGCATACGAAATCCAAATTGCATAAAAGGGTATTTTATTCCCAGGCACGAGGATGATCGTTTTGATGTGCCTTAACGCGAATACAATCTGTTTTATAAAGCCTGGCTTCAATAATTGAATGCCAGGTTTTTTTTGTCCTTTAACCACCTCTCCCCATCCTGGCCTATCCTTGCAGAAAATTTGGTAAAAAATCCATCGAAAGGATTATTCTGACCAGAAACAGCAGAAAAAGGAACAGGAACAAACGATCTTGACCCGCAAGGAGCAAATCAATCAGAAATCGGAGGCTTTAAAAAAAGACAGGGAGGTGACGCGGACAGGGATTCCTGGATGGATTATTGGAATCGTTGTGGTGGCGGTTTTGATTGGCGTTGCAGTACTGATAAGGAGGATGAAGTGGTTTTAAAGTTCTTTAATGTGAGTGTTGGTATTCAAATTGCTTCAATAAACCATTGATTGACAAATCTTCATCCAGCAACCTCCAGTGAATGCCATAGCCGGAAGGCGAAATTTTAAAATCTCTTCTTTCCTGGTCAGTTGCAGTTGCCAGTTTCTCTGAAATATCCGATAAGTCCAAGGTGACCAATTGGTTATCTATGGTTAAAACCATATTTTCGTTTTCAAACCGAACATCCGAAATATTAAATGCTTTTGCCATGATGTTTATTTTTTAAAGTAGGCGTTCCACTCAGAAACAATGTAATCAAAATGCTCATAAATGATTCGCTTAATTTCCCGTTTCGCCTGGGGAGTCATGTTGTATTCAACTACCGCTGTTATCTCAAAATTCTCGATGTCGAGCCAGAATTTACATTCCATATCCCCCTTTTCAACATGAACATGGATAGGTTCATTGCCCTCGTTTGCCCAAAAATATAATCTCCACCCTGCTAATAGTAAAATTGTCGGCATTTTTTATTTCAAAGTTACTTCAAAACTTGAATCCATGATACAATCCGCAGATTTTTTTATCCGAAAACCTTTGCCACGCCCATCCTCCCCTTCTCCTCCAAGGAGAAGGGGTCGGGGGTTGAGGTGGCTTTCCA
>JAPLDO010000137.1 GCA_026391715.1 Bacteroidota bacterium | reverse complement strand
GAAAAAATTACCTTCTTTGGCGCTGGTGAGGATTTACAATATGAAGGGGGTGGAAGTATTGACGAAACAACTGCCGGCATCAGAAAAATCGGAGTTTTCGCTGGAAAATCAATTGCCGGGGATTTATCTAATCAGCCTGATTTATGAAGGGAAAATAGAGTCAACGAGAGTAATTATTCAATAGAAATAATTCCGCGACTGCCACTTCACGATAAACGGTTTAAAAAATTCCAATACTTTCAAATTCATCTTTCCCCACCATTGTTGTTTCGCCACTTTCTGCAATGCCATTTAAAAAATGTAACTTTGTAGCAATAACGTCAATATGAAATATCATGAAATTTGTTGATTTAAAGAACGATATTGCTTTTCGTAAGATATTTGGAAATGAGAATAGAAAGGAAATTCTCATTTCCTTTCTCAATGCTGTGCTTAAACTTGAAAAAGGCAGAAATATAACAGCTATTGAAATACTTGACCCATACCAGTTTCCACGAATTATGGGACAAAAAGCATCCATCATTGATGTTCGGGCAAAAGACGAAAAACACAATTCGTATATCGTGGAAATGCAGGTAACCGAAAAAAAAGGGCTCGACAAACGAATACAATTTTATTCGGCAAAAGGATATTCAAACCAAATTAGTAAAGGCGATGATTATTTAAAACTCCGCCCCATGATATTTATTGGAATCCTGAATTTTAAATATCTGAAAGTCAAAAATTATCTGTCACGCCACATGATAATGGATTGTGAAACACACGAACAGAAACTAAATGATTTTGAATACAACTTTATTGAATTGCCAAAATTCATTAAAAAGGAAACCGAGCTTGATAATCTGATGGATAAATGGATTTTCTTCATAAAAAATGCGCCTGATTTAAAAGTTATCCCGGAAAATACAAACGACAAAGGATTACAGCAGGCTTACATTGACGCCGACAGGCATAATTGGACAAAAGAAGAATTGGAAGAATATGAATACGCGGAAATCAGGGAACAGGATGAGCTGGGACAAACACAATTGGCAGTTGAGCGGGCAGTTGAGCGGGCAATAGAAAATAAAGATGCAGAAACGATAAAGAGATTATATAAAAAGGGAATGTCGCCGAAAGAAATACAGGAGATTACTGATGTTTCATTTGAAAAAATGACTGAAATAATTGAAAAAATGACTGAATAATTACCAGGAGTTCCCTTCATTTAAAATGCAAACGTGATAAAATGTGATATTTTTAATAGGTAAAAGAATGAATTTTAAAAAGCAACGGAAAGCTCTTGTAATTGTTGGAATGCATCGGAGCGGAACATCTACAACTTCTGGGATTTTTAGCATACTGGGGTTTAATTTAGGAACATCAGTAAATCCTCCGTTAGAAGATAATCCGAAAGGGTTTTTTGAAAATATACCATTAATATTGCTGAATAACCGGCTTCTGGAATCATTAGGCTCTTCCTGGCACGAAACCTTTCTGATCAGGAAAGAATGGTGGTTGGGAAATCCCTTAATAAATTTCAGAAACGAATTAGTAAGTATTATCGAGCAGCAATTTTTCGAATCTGATCATCTGCTCATCAAAGACCCTCGTTTAAGTATCCTTTTACCATTTTATCTCGATGTATTTAAAATGCTTAATATTCAGCCATATTTTATTATATGCGTAAGAAATCCTGCGGAGGTTGCAGCGTCTCTGAAACGACGCAATCATTTTCCAACAGAAAAATCTTTTTTGCTATGGATGGATTATATGCTTAAAGCCGAATTTCACACCCGGAATTATTTACGTTCATTTATCGTTTTTAATGAACTCATTCAGGATCCTTTTTCTCTGCTAAGAGATGTTTCGCATGGCTTTCACATTGATATTCAAATGTCTCCTATTTTAAAAACCCAGATTCTTGAATTTGTGGAGAAAGATTTGAAACATCACAATTTTTCCGGTTTGCCAACAGAACATTCTTTTATTTCAGAAATCACTGATCTTTACAAAGAGCTTACCAAAGGAAAAGATGGAAAATTTATATGCCGGAATTTTGAAGTTATTGACAATATAAGCACATCGTTTTACAACAAGATGAACTTCTTTCAAGGGCTGGGTTCTAATGTAGAAGCTTCTTTGGTTGTAGTTCATAGTAACGGATTAAAAAAAGAGATGGTTTTACCAGTTGTTTTAGGCATGAACAGGTTATTTTTTGATATTACAGATTGTAATGAGATAAGCGCCATCATATTTACACCTTCGAATTGCAGGTTAGCATTATTGATTCAAAACATTGAAATTACAGATCAAAACAATAATACCATTGAATTAAATGAATTTTTTACAGGAGATGATTTTTATAAAGCCAGGTTTAAAAAGCACAAGACAAGGGAATTACTGTTTTTTCATGAAGAAATACCCGATATAACATTGAATATGAATGTTATAACACGTAAGCTGAATAGGTTGACATTTATAATAATTTACAATGCTTTTGGAGAAGGCGCGCTGAAATTGACTGTTGATAATGAAAGAAATTTGGCCAATACATTTTATCATGAAAGGGAAATAATTACTGAAAGACTTAGGTTAAAAGAGAATAAATTGAATGAGAATGAGATTGCGCTTAGACAACAGGAAGAAAAAAACCAGCGGCAAAAAGATGTTATTTTGAAACTTTCAGAAGGGATGCAAAAGTATCAACAGATTATAATAACGAAAGATAAATGCGTTCAGGAAATATATGATTCAAAAACCTGGAAAACGGGAAAACTAATTCTGTATCCGATAATATACTTTTACCAAATAATTCTAAGGTTATTCAGTCTGAAAATTCAATAATCAATCCAGTTTCAAATTATATTTGGACGTTTAATAATATAGTTATCAATATCAAAGCTGGTGGGATCGGGGATGATTTCTTCACCTCTCTCAACAACAACAAACCCTTTGGTGATTGTAATATTTGTTATCAGGGAAACAGATGTACCAGCCGCTTCTATTATTTTAGTAATTAAGTTTGTTGGCGATTCGATTTTTGACCATGGATGCTCATCAGCGATATATGCCGGCCAATGTCCCCATGCCCAATCCTCAATAATATATAATCCCCGTGGTTTCACCAGAGGAAAAAGCGTTTCAAAACTTGCTCGTGTTGGCAAATACATATGCGAAGCATCATCAATAACAAGATCGAGCGGGTCGGTAAATTCTGTTGAGACAATTTTACGAAGGTTATCTTTATCTGATTGATTAGTTTTCCAGTAGGTTTTTATCTTATCTGTTAACCCGCGGGATTGAATATATTCTTCAAAATATCTACTATCCTGCCGATCAAGATAATCAATGGCAATGTGCTTATTTGGCTTAAAGAGTTCGAACCAGAATGCAATACTTCCGCCATCAAAAATTCCCAACTCAAAAATATTTTTAGGATGAAAATCCTCATGCCGAAGGAAAAATTCCTGGTACTTGTCAACAATCCTTTTTCGTTTGAACAACCTGAAAAATGCTTGTCCATACCAATTATCCGAAGGAACTTGCTCTAAACGAAAAATAAGATCTTCATATAGCATCCTGTCAGTTTGCCATATTAATTTTGAAAACATTATCATGTCTTTTATATCATTAATGTTACTGAATTATTTTTATTTACAAAAGTATTATTTTATTGCCGGCTTCATTAAAAACAAATAAACAATGGATATGTAAGTGTGATTCTCTAACAACTCAGATCACAAATCCCAAAGATTTCAGGAACGTTAAATCCTGATCATCAAACCCATCGAGGGAATGGCTGCGAAATCGTCCGGTTGACTCAGAAACTTTAGGTAATTCTGCGCACTTTCTTATAATTAATTCATCTGGATAAATTTCTAAAAAGGATAATAAACTTCGGATTTGAGGTTCAGGATTAATACATAGCAGATCGTAATTAATCCATAAAAATCTTTTCGGACCCATGTTTTTACCTTTTTCAAGCGCTAAACGATTTGCTTTAACCCAGAATTGAAATGACGCCTTTGGGACTTCTTTACTGGTTTTTGGTAAATTAACGCCAAACATGTGTCCCCAATTATACAACTGTTGCTGATTTTCGCTGAAAGCCATATCCAGTCCATGCCTTACAGTGTGGATATATTTAAAATTTTCAAAATATTGATCCATTTCAGTAATCAGCAAATGTGAATTAGGCTCCTTCCATCCCCATCCGTTGAACCGTGAAAGATCAATATCGTTTTCAAAAAGCATTTTCTTTATTCTGATCAAAGGCCAAAAATACTTTCCATGACCAAGATGGTTATGACCATGGATTGACATCGAAACAATGGCATTCAGCAAATAGGAAACCTCAATAAAGGATAAGGGTTCATGAGAAATAGCCAATTTTT
>JAPLDO010000037.1 GCA_026391715.1 Bacteroidota bacterium | reverse complement strand
TTGAAATCAATTTTGTTACTTTGTGTTTGCATAGGTCTGGTTTTTTATGGTTTATAGTTTGTACCTTAAAACTACTAAATTTCCAGACTTATGCTTCATTTTGCAAACATAGGGCCTTCGGGGTTTGCAAAAACTTCTATCATATAAAATGTTAATTGGCTGCCAAATCCCGAAGGGATGAAATGATTTTGGAATATATTTAATGAGCCTTGATAACAATCAAATAGTTTAAAGCATGAGTCCGCTCCGAAAAGTACGTGTAAAAATCAAGATTTGGCTAAAGCCCGGAATATCAGCAACTTGAATTGCCACTACCTTAAGGTAGTGGCAATTGATAAACAGATAGTTACTGGACTTTAGTCCAAATTGTTTTATTTTCGGAGTAGGCTCAAGCATATAAGCAGTACAAAAAATCAGTCTGAAAAAATGTCCAGGATATGCATACCTTTGCATATCGAAAAAAAACAGTTATGAAGAATTCAACGTTTTATCTTATTATATGCTGCGCGGTCTGGCTATTGGCAGCAATATCGTGTAAAAAGGAAACCAATCCTGCGCCGCCGACAATAACTTTACTTTCCGGCGCGGAATATACAGTTGCCGGCGCCGTTGTGGCAGTGGGAGGGAAACTTAGATTTGGCATTTCAGCTTCGGGTCAGGACGCCAACATCACAAACTTTGTTGTGAAGAAGATCATGCCAGATGGATCAACCAGGGTGGTTCTTGATTCAGGTTTAAATTCTCCCGCTTTTACGGTTAATGAAACTTTTTATCAGAGTTTTGAAACGGAAGCGCGCTGGACATTCCAGGTGATGGATAAAAACAGGCAGTTCGCCACAACTGCCATTACGGTTTACAAAGATCCGGCTTCAACCTGGGGAGGGATTTTGGATTACCCTCTATTGGCGATGGGCTTTCAGAACAATACCGCTGTTGGTCAGTTTCTCATTCCGTCGGGCGGGAAGGTTTATTTTGCCGATACGGCTGCAATCAATCAATCCCGGGTTGACATCATCACCTATTATTATGACGACGCCGGAACGCCGTCGCCAACCTTTTCTTCGGCAGGCGAACTTGGCGGCGCAATAACGGAGTATTATCCTTCAATTAACCAATGGACTACGAAAAACTATACGAAATGGGACGTCAGCGTTGATTCCGATCCTGTTCCCATTTCAGCATTCGAAGCCTGTCACAACGACAGTTTGCTCATTGTTTCTTACGACGATGTGTGGGGAAAGCGAAAATTCAAATGGGCAAATGCGGGCGATGTGATTCCTTTTATGACATCATCGGGCAAAAAAGGATTGATAAGGGTAATTTCTGTTGAAAATGATCCGGCAGGAAAAATCACATTCGCCATGAAAATTCAACAATAATTAAAATATCATAATAGAACTCATTTACTAACCCTCAAACAATCAGTTATGAAAAAACAGTTACTTTTATTCGTTATCGCGCTTCTGGCTGGAACGCTTTCAGCACAGGAAACACTCACAGGTTGGAACTTCCCGGTTAATTCGGGCGCCGACAGCCTTAACGCCAACCTTGGCTTAACGCCAAACAAAGCTTATGATCTCCGGTTTCAGTGGGTTTTGACTCCAACAACCGATTCAACGTTAAATACGATTACCTTCGTTAATGGCGCAACTACTTTTGCCGCTTCAACAACAGGATGGGAAAATGGCGCCAACGTAAAGTTCTGGTCAGTCAAATTCAAAGCGGGCGACTATACAAATTTTAAAGTATCGTCAAAACAAAAGAGCGACGCCGCCAATCCTGGTCCCCGTGATTTCAAACTGCAATGGCGGCTAAGCAGCGGAACCTACGCTGATGTTTCGGGCGGAACCCTTATTGTAGGATCAGATTGGACTACGGGCGTAGTTACTAATCTTCCAGTTCCCATAACAGGTCAGGGAACCGGATCTATTTATATCCGCTGGATCATGACCTCAAATACCGATATCAACGGAGGCACAGTTTTGCCCGCCGGACAATCAATGATTGACGACATCCTCGTTACGGGCGTTAATTCACTCGGTCAAAATGAAATTCTTTATACTAACTGTTTGAAAGTATTTCCTTCACCCAACAATGGAACATTCACCCTGACATCGCCGGAATCTTTGGATGGTTTTTCAATTTCTGATCTGAATGGAAAAACCATTTTCAAAATGGACAATCCTTCCCTGAAACAAACAGTAACCATTTCCAATGCAAAGCCTGGACTTTACCTGTTGAAGGTACGTTTCAGCGGCAGCAATCAGGAACTTTCAACCCGGTTTATTGTTGAGTAGGTTAGCAAAAAAGTTACGGAGGGCAGGAACTTCAGACTGGATTCTGATTTGGATTGTCTGTTTGCTTGCCCTCTTTCCTTTTTCTCTTGTTTCGGCAGGTGGAATCATATGTGGAAAAGTTACCGGGGCGCCAGGTAATAATTCATTGGAAGGCGCTCATATAATCCTCGAACGGCAGGGGAAAGTCGCCTTTACCGATAAGGATGGGGTTTATAGGATTTCCGGGGTGATTCAGGGCAAAGTTACCATCAAGGTTACATTCATCGGGTTTAAGTCAGGTATTAAAACAATCACGGTCAGGGATGGACAAACAGTTCAATGCGATTTCACCCTTGAGCCGGACGCCATCATCGCCCCGGAAATTGAGATTCTTGACACGAAGCCAGAACGCGCTTCACAGGAGTCGCCCGTTCGTATGGAAATCATTACTTCTCAGACAATATCTAACAATCCGGGTCAGAATATCGTGTCTGTTCTTGATTTCATGTCGGGGGTAAACCTCTCCTCAACTATGGGCGTTTTTTCAAACAACACTGTAGTTTCTCTTCGGGGTTTGAGCGGAAACGACCAGGCGCGAACTCTTGTTTTATTAGACGACGTACCGCTGAATAAAGCTGATGCAGGTAGCGTAAACTGGAATCTCGTGAACCGCGTTAACGTTGAAAGAATCGAAGTTATTAAGGGACCTGGCTCCGCAAAATATGGAAGCAGCGCGATGGGCGGAGTAATAAATATCGAAACAAAGCAGCCGACAAAGATTTTTTCCGGTGTGGCTACTGTTGATTACGGAACTTTCAATACTGCCGGTTTGCGTTACCAAATGTCCGGGAAACTAAAGCCCGGAGCTACTTCGAGGGGTTTTTTGTACGGGATTAACGGTTTCTACCGCAGAAGCAATGGATATAATCCTGAGATTCCCGAATACCTTGAAAAAAGCGACACTTTTTACGTGAACAATTATTTACGTGAAGTTTCAATAGGCGCAAAAGTTGGTTATCAGTTCAATGCGCTGAATAAAGTCGAAATTAGCGGCAATTTTTTCAATGACAAACGAGGGCGGGGCGTTGAGATTTATGAAGTGGACGGAGCTTTTGAGCGGCATAAAACCTGGCAGGCAAACGCGCGATACAAGGGTGGAAAGGGCGCTGTGCGATGGAATATTCTGGCTTATAATCAGGATGAAAACTTTGAGCGTTTGAACGAATACATGAAAGAGTCGGAATACAATCTCTACCTCGTCAAATCAAACAGAATAGACCGGGGCGCAAACCTGAGCGTGGTTATTCCGGCAGGTAAATCGCACACCTTTACAGCCGGGATGGATTACCAATACGGCAGCGTAAATGGTCAGGATATTTATTATACATCCACCGATGTAATTTCCAATGCTGGGAAGATGGATACCTGGGCAGGTTTTTTGCAGGATGAGATTGAACTGCCCGGTAACAAACTACAGTTCAACCTTGGAATTCGGCTGAATACCGCAATTTTTCATGACGGAAGTTTTCTGATTGAAAATCCATCCTACTCAATTCAATATCTCGTAGATTACCAGGATAGTTTATTCCCGCGTAATCAGTGGTTGCAGATAGATCCTAAAATATCTGCCCAATACCGCTTCACCACGCAATCAAGAATCTATGTTTCAGTTGCGCAAGGTTTCCGCGCGCCCAATCTCGATGATTTGTGCAGGTCGGGAAAAATACAAACCGGGTTTAAAATTGCAAATCCTGCATTAAAACCTGAATCCTTGGATAATTTTGAAGTGGGAGCCGACCTTTTAATATTTAAAAAACTTCATCTTGCAGCCTCAGTTTACTACTCAATTGGCAAAGATTTCATGTATTATGTAAACACCGGCGATTCAGTGAACATGGGATACAAACGACCGGTTTTAATGAAACAAAATATCAGCCGGGTTGAAATTACCGGAATAGAGTTCGACCTTGACATTGAGCCAACAGCGTGGTTGTCATTTTTTGCCAATTACACCTTCAACCACTCTGTTATAAGTAGTTTTCACCCCAATGATCCCATAATTGGCAAGGATCTTAATGGCAAATTCCTCACCGATGTTCCCATGCACAAAGCTTCAGGCGGATTAACCATCAAAAACAAATTTGTAAACATAAACCTGCTTTGGAAATATACCGGCGAGCGTTACATTAACGACCTCAATGAAACTGATCCTTATCTTTTAACGGCAAAATATCCCGCCTTTCAAACATTCGGAGCGAGACTCTGGCATACCTTTTTCAAACATCTTACAGCAGGCATTAACCTTGAAAATATTTTTGATACCAGGTTTATTGACGACCGGCTTCAGCAAAATCCGGGAAGAATGATAACTATTGAACTGACAACAATTTTTTAATCAATCATTTAAAATTTAGACCATGAAAAAACTCACCTTCATTCTGTTATTAACTTTATTTTTGCCGCGCATCCATGCCCAGCAAACCCATGACCCATTGAAGAAAAATGAAAGCCTCAACATCGCTACGCAGGTTATTCCTGATAAAGCCGACCGGAATAACAATTTCTATGATAACGAAGAAACTTATATCCTTCCGCTGAATGACCTTGTGGTTGAAGGCGAAGTTGAAAACCCCGGAAAAGTTGATTTTTCAAAACTTACCAAACATTCGGTAATAGTGAAGGAGGCTTTGCTGGTGAACGATACCGGCAATCGGTTTGTGGGCGCTTACCGTTACGATGGATACTCGTTGTTTGATATTCTCAATAACCGTATTCTGAAGAAAAAAAATGTTGCCGAATTTAAGCCAATCATTGATGTTTTCATCGTTATTGAAAATAAAAAAGGCGAAAAAGTAACGCTGAGCTGGGGTGAAATCTATTACCCGAATTTCCTGCACAATTCAATCATTGCAACTGAGGTTATGCGTATTGTTCCAAGCAAAACCAAAGACCTTTGGCAATTGCCTGTTGAAAGCAAGCTGATTGTTGGCAATGACCTAATTTCGGAAAGGAATATTTCGGCTCCGGTAAAGATTACGGTTATTTCCTATCCCCGAAACTACAAAGTCAACCGCGATATAAGTCCGCTCGTTTCGGATAAAGTACAGGTTTTTTCAGGCGAAGAACAGATTGACAGCTTTTCTTCCATGCCATCCCAATTTCAAAAAGAGACTCTGCACACTATTTTTTACGGAAAAGGAAGGGGCATTCACAGTACTCAACCTTTCTCAGGAATTTATATCAAATCGTACCTTGAAACAAAGTTTCCTGTCACAGCCAAACAACTGAGAAACGGGCTGGTCGTTTTTGCCGGGATTGATGGTTATCGCTCGGTTTATACTTACAGCGAGATTATTAATCGCAGCGATCAGGAGGAAATTCTGCTGGTTCCTTGTCCTGAAGAAACCGACGGAGGCAAATTCCGGATTTTTCCCTCGTGCGATTTTTTTTCCGACCGGGCGGTGAAAGCGCTGTCGGAGATTAGATTCGTCTATTTTTCTTTTTTCCGGGCGCCTTGACGAAACACTCTCGTTTGCTGACGCTGTAGAGGCTTTGGTAGCTTCCCGCAAAGGAGCGTATCCTGAATTATCAACTAACGAAATGGAAGACATCCTAAAATAATATCTGTTAGTATAAAAACATTTTATAGTTTTACATCCTGTAAATAGATTTTACTGATGAGTACAAATTTTGTAAAAACTTTATTGATTGATCACAATCATACCAGTAACGGCTATAGTACCTTTGTCTTTATATTGAACATGGACGGAATTCAGGATAAAGTTGCATTTTTATGGTATCGGAGAGGCTGATATTGTAAAATTCCCCCGTAGAAAATTTTCTATTTCCAGTCCAAAACTAAATCTCAATTTACATGAAAAAACTATTTGTACTGCCCGCGATCTTAATAATATTTTTTTTTGCTGGATGTAAAAAGAGCGATACCGTTTATAGCGCCGCAAAAAATGTTTATACCATTGCTGTGCTTGCTGACAATCATTACATGGATCCTTCCTTGCTGATACAGGATGGTCCGGCATTTCAGGATTATCTTGTAACAAACGGGAAACTCCTCGCCGCGAGTGACGCCATCATGCAGGAGGCTGTTTATGAGTTAATTCATGCAACGCCAAAGCCCGACCTTGTCCTTGTTCCCGGAGATCTTACCAAAGATGGGGAGCTGGTTAGTCATGTCTCTGTTCATTTATACCTTCAGCAATTGATTCAGGCCGGGATCAAAGTCAGGGTTATTACTGGTAACCATGACATATACAACCCGAACTCGCATGAGTACAACGGCGCTACACAGACAAGGGTTCAGAATATTGGCCCGGATAAATTCAGGTCTATTTATTCAGATTGCGGATATAGCGATGCGCTCTATACCGATCCATACTCATTGAGTTATGTATCCGAACCATTGCCCAATCTCTGGCTCCTTGCAATTGATTGCTGTAAGTATGATAATGTATACGATTCGATGTTTACCGCAGGAGCGATCAGGCCAGGCACCATGAAATGGGTACTTGACCGGTTAGCAGAAGCCGCTCAGAAAGGAAAAACAGTTTTTGGCATGATGCATCACGGAATAGTTGAACAATTCACAGATAAGCACCTGTCATTCCCTGGCTTTATGGTAGATAATTATACAGATGTATCAGACCAACTCATGAATGCGGGCTTAAAGATTATGTTTACGGGACATTTTCATGCAACGGATATTACAAAACAGCAATCAGGAAATCAGACCATATATGATATAGAAACCGGTTCTATTGTGGTTTACCCTTGTGCATACCGATTGATAACGTACATTAAGGATTCCTCATTAATCATTACAACGAAGCACATCACAAAAGCAAATTATTCAGGCATTCCCCCTGGTCAAACGTTTCCACAATATGCTGAAAGTTTAACCCGGACAGCTGCAGATACCCTGTTTACGACAATGCTCATAGCTAAGCCATTTAATTATAATGATACTGCTGCCTGGAATATCAGCCATTGTATGGGAATAGCATATATGGTCCATGGATACGGCGATGAAGATAAACCCCTTGAGGATACCGCATTGATTGGGCAAACCGGAAGACGATACGGCGCTTCTAGCTGGCTTCCCGAGTACTGTGATTACCTGTGGACTGATAAAATACCAAAGGACAACTCCCTGACAATTCAACTGAAATCGGGTATTTCTTATAAATAATGCCTGGGATACCTGATAATGGCAATTTTACCTCCTGTTTACCAATTAAACAGTGAGATTGCCTATAGAAAAGAAGTTACTTACTTGATCCACTCACCTCAAAGACCACATAAAAGTCTGCATGGGCGACGTTGCCAGTCCTGAACTTCACCTGGCATAGTCGGGCGGGCTCGCTGATACAAAACTCTGCCAACGTTGAGGCTTACGTTGAAATGGGAAACTGCCGCCTGGGGGAATTATAAGAATACCGGGACTGATCCTACCTTGAATACGGCAAATGTTTTTAATGGCACACATAGAGGATTGAACTTCATTCCCGGGAAAGGTTAACTCGTTGGTATGCAACTAATGCCACCGGCAATAATGCCTTTCAGTATTCATCTGCTCAGCGAACATGAACAATGGAATCATTGAATACATGGCTAATTCAGTGGTCTAATAAAATTTACCTATTTTTGTACTGACCAAAACTGACAATAATATGAAAAACCTTGTACGCTTTGACTGGGCTGTAAAACGACTGTTGAGAAACAAAGCCAATTTTGGCATTCTTGAAGGTTTTTTATCGGAATTGATTGGCGAAGACGTCAAAATCGAAAGCATCCTCGAAAGCGAAAGCAATAAGGAAGATAAATATCAAAAATTCAACAAAGTTGATGCGCTTGTTCAGAACAGCAAAGGCGAATTGATCATCATCGAAATACAAAACAACCAGGAACACGACTATTTGCTGCGTATTTTATTCGGCGCCTCCATCTTACTCGTGAACAATATTGACGAGGGAATGGATTATTCGCAG
>JAPLDO010000208.1 GCA_026391715.1 Bacteroidota bacterium | reverse complement strand
TTTTCATCGTATAAAACGACTGCATCCCCGTCATTATGACCGTTCCAATTGCCGGTAAAACCATTCCAGATTGTGGAGGTCGTCACTGGTCCGTACATCGAGGCTCCTGTTTTACTAAAAATCTGCAACATACTGTTTACAACCTGAACATAATGATTCGGTCCAACATCACCGCATGGATCCGGAGGGGTAACACGCCAAACAGTATTATTTCCGTTTGTAAGTCCGTTGAAATTCTGTATCGGAACCGCGGCAACAGCGGTGGAATTGTCGGTATATTCTGTCTGTAGCGCCTTGTCTGCCACGTCGCTGTAATCTAAAGGAATCTTCCTGAACTTGTTTGGAACTTCCCTTCCCTCATTTTTATGAAACCATGTTGCCCAGAAAGGTTTCTTTGCCAGTTTCATATCCCTGAGCGGGATCGAAACATCAGAATAGATACAGGTTTTAACTTCAGGAACTCCTGCGATTTGTTTTTGCGCCATAAGCAGGCTGCTGGTCATGAGAATGACCAATAAGACCGTAATAATTCTTTTCATTGGTTGGAGGAGGAATTAAAAATTTGATAATGAATGATTTTTATGTAAGAGGGAGGTGCAAAATTACAGTTTTTTCCCTTAAAGCCCAGGATTTATTTTTGAATACAGACCTCCAAAAGTGGAACTTTGGATGAATATAAAAAGCATTTGATTACCGTATTTAAAACCGTAAATTTGCATCAATAAATTCTTCGGAATATGAGCAAAAATAAGTTAATCCGTTTCGATTGGGCGATGAAAACGATACTTCGCGACAAAGCCAATTTCGATGTGCTGGAAGGTTTTTTAGGCGCTTTGCTTGAAGATGATAATATCAAAATTCTGAACATCATTGAAAGTGAAACTAATCAGGGAGGAGAGGAAGATAAATATAACCGTGTTGACCTGTTGGTACAGGATTCGGAAAACCGGAAAATATATATCGAGATTCAAAATACCAGAGAAACCGACTATCTCGAAAGTTTGTTGTACAGCGCCTCGAAGATTATTGTTGAGCATCAGAAGTTAGGCGATGATTTTCGCAATATCAGTAAAGTGATTTCGATCAGCATAATGTATTTTAATCTGGGTTTCGGCGATGACTATCTTTATTATGGAACCAATGATTTTTTTGGGATCAATACCCTCAGTAAACTTATTGTAAAGAAGCGGGTTGAGTTACTGGGAAGTCTTGAACCAAAATACAAATTTGTGGGAAAAAATATCTTTCCCGAATATTACCTGATTACCGTTGAGCGGTACAAGAATATCATTCAAAGAAAAATTGACGAATGGATCTATATTTTCAAAAACAACGAAGTAGCCGAAGGTTCAACCTCGAAAAACATAGATAAAGCCGAAAAAAAACTTGCAGAAATAAATATGAGCGAGCAGGAACGAAAAGTTTACGACAAATATTTGATCAACACCGCGAGAGACCGGGATGCCATAAACACTGCAAAAGAAGAAGGGCGCGAAGAAGGAATTGTTAAAGGAATTGTTAAAGGAATTGTTAAAGGAAAGATTGAAGGAAAGATTGAAGGAAAGATTGAAGGAAAGATTGAAGGAAAGATTGAAGGCGTCGAATTTATGATTGTTAATGGCTTCAAAGAAGGAATTTCTATTGAGGTTTTATCTAAAATGGCGCAAATAAATGAGGATAAAGTAAAAGAAATTCTCATAAATCACGGATTTATGCCTGACAATTGATGTTTGGCTATACATTGTCAATCCATCGCAACTATACTAAAACGTGATATAACCCTGCATTTACAGAATGTCAAAATTTAGCCCGTTTGCAGAATAAAACAACTGCGGGTCTAATCCCTTAAACACCTCGCCGGGAAAGCGTTGGTTCGCAGCGATTCGTAATATGAAACTGAGACGTCATAGATATTCATCCCGTGGGAAATTACTCTTACCGGGCTGGTTGCTGTGGATGTCCAGAAAAGGGTAGCGATACCTTTGAAACTCCAGATGTTGTTCTGGTAAAGCACGCCGCCTGCGAAGGCATGGAATCCGACAGCGGAAGTTTCCTGCAACGGTTTGCCTGCAAAGGCGTTTCCTCCGTAGAAATTCAGTAACGTCGCCCATTCAGGTTCAGTGGGGACATGCCATCCGGGAGGACAGATACCCTGTGAAGCCTGGGCGTCATCGTATCTCATCAGTTCGTCCCACTGATACAAACCGCCCAGAGTGGCACAATTTGCCGGGTCGTTGTTATAGCAATATTTTTCGTTCACACAGTTGTCTGCCTGCGGTTGCGGCGACTGGATTTGCTGACCGTGGTTGAGGTTAGCGGCAAGCCAGCATTGCGAGCCAATCAGAATAGTTGGATAGGTTTTGCTGTCGCGGATGTCTGTCCAGTCTCCTCCACATGAAAATGCCGGCGCGGCATGGTTTTGCACATTGCTAACCGCGCTGTCGCTGCATCCGAAATAATTTGTGTATTTATATTTAACCGGACTCGAACCGATAGGAGCCGTCGCAGGATTAAACATGCCGGAAGATGGGAAATTAATCCACGCGCCGCCGGAATAGCTGCCATTCAGAGGCAATCCACCCCGAAGTTTGAAGGGTTTCGCCTCCACCGAAGTGATAATGTCGAAGCATGGAATAAAAAATACATTTGGTTTTGGGTTAACGGTAATCACCGATGGACCCACCAGGGCGTTATTCGGGCTTCCGCGCGCATCGTTCACGGTTGTAATCCAATAACTTGTTGTTGCGGCAGGGCTTACCGGAATCCACAACGGACTCGCTAAAATTCCTGACAGGGTAACGGGGATATTTCCGTCGGTATATGTTAAACTCCAGGGAGGCAACCCTGTGAGCAGTATTTTCAGATTAGTGGTTTGACCGAGGCAGATTGGCAAAGTATCAACAAAAGTGGCTGTTGGCAAATCGCCGATAACATCCATCCTGCCTATTTTCAGATTCTGGCACCCTCCGGAAGCCATTACTTTCACCCGGAAATAATAGACGCCGGGCGTTGTCCACATTACGCTTACTGTTGGGGTTGAATTGACTCCGACGAAGTTCGCATCGGTTATCGGACAATTTCCCGGCACAGTGGCAAAATTGATTGTAATATTATCTGTAAAAAGTTCCCAAAGATAAGTAGCGCCAGGGATTGGCTCAATACCGAGATTACTTTGCTGACCGGCATTAACAATATTCGTCTGAGCCATGGCGGAAGCCATAGTCATCATCAGCGAAACCGCGATGATAAACAGACGTAATATGTTAGATAAGGGTCGTTTCAATGTAATCAAATTTCAAATTTCAGATTTCAGATTTCAGATTTCAGATTTCAGGTTTCAAATTTCAAATTTCATATTTCATATTTCAGATTGGTAGTTAACAGGCATAGTTCTTCTGTTTCCGGCATAAAAACCAGATTTTCCCCATTTCGGAACGTTCCGTTTGCCGGCGCCCTGCTTCGGGTTCGGGCATTTTTAAGCGGACCCGCCCTGTAATCGTTAATATCACGGTAAATGTTCTTCACCGCGCCATGTTTGTTGCACAGGTTATACATTCATTGACTTTATTAAATATTCCATTACAATTGATTAAACATCATACAATTGTATTCATTGCTCAGCAAAGCGTCGCTGCCTGCTGACTATTGGCAATCGCATTGTCGCGCTACTTCCAAAGTAACGAAACAGCTTTGAAAGCCCGATTTTCAATATATTCAGATCAGTTTGTCATGACTGTCATGTTTTTGACTGATGTCAACACATTGTTAGTTTTTCATGCACGCCAATAAATTAAGTTTCAATTTCAACACCCGGTGTTCTCTCCTGCCAGGCATAAGCCCGGCAGGAAAGACAGCCTGGTTGAAAAAGCAACTATTAAGGGTTACCCCAAATTTTCCCAATTACGGGTTTTTCGGGATAAATGTCGGCATGGTCGCTCCAGGATTAACTGTGGGACGAGCCAGAATTGTGTAGATTGCTGTTTTACCAAATATATTTTCGGGATCACAAGCATTTGTTCCTGTTCCACCGATAATATCTGGTGAACCGGCGGAAGTTGTACCATCAGCGCCAAGTGTGATTGCCTGGTTAGCAAGTGTTTCATAGCTTACGTTAGCAACCTGAACACGTATAAGAATTGGAGTGCCGGTAGTTGGATTGGTAATAGTGGCGGGAGATGGCGATGTAAAAGCGCCTCCGGCACTATTTCCTGCTGCTCCTGTAAAGGCTACATAGCCAGTTCCTCCGATAAGATCGCTGGTCCATTCAACAGCGGCGTAATTCTGTCCCAATCCATTTAGCGCCGGAAGCTGAACCTGAGGTATCCAGTTGCCGGTGTATCCGCTTGCCGTAATTGTATAATACAAGGTATTTACACCATACAGATATGTAACCGTGGGCGTGGCTCCCGGATTAACGGTTGCTCCTGACAGAGCAGAAGCACATTGAGTTGCAGAAGCAAATGGATTCCCGGTTTCATAAGCGCCAGTAACTGCAAGCAGGAAGGTGTTAATCGGGTTGATTTGCCATACCCTGATATTTTCTGCCGAGCACCCACCCGGTTCAGTTGCGTTTGGATTGGATTCACGATACTTCAACACAAGATAGAATGGATTAACAGAACTCACGGCTGCAGATGTCCATGCAAGACCAAGAGTATTTGTTGTCCCTGTTGTTGAATGATAAGTGGAAAACGAAGGATTAACCGTAAAAAAAGTATTGGTGGCAAGAATTATAGCTGCCGCATTAAGAAGGTTTGGATCCTGTGTTACATACCAGTCATATACACCGGAACCGAGATATCCGCCAGCCGGATCAATTTGAACTACATAATTGTACGGTTGCCCAGCAGATGGGTGAAACCCATCGCTTGCGCACTGCGCGTTAACATTAGTGATTCCGGCAAAGAATGCCAGTAGAACGATCAATAAAAGTTGCTTTTTCATTTTTTTAAAGTTTTAATTGTTAATAGATTATTTGTTTGAATTGATTTTTTCTCTGTGGTTCTATGTGGTTCTCTGTGTCGCTCTGTGTAATATTGTTACACGGAGTTACAAGGAGAAGGCGCAGAGTTACACAGAGGGTAATTTCATTATTTTTTGATTTTTAAAAGTCATTGATTTGTTTAGAGGATCAACGCCGGTGGGCGGATGCCTTGGTTTTTTGGGGTTTTTCATTGGTTTCTGGTATTTGATGGTTAGTGTGTCAGTGATTTTTATAGTCATTAAAATTTTGGGCTAAAGCCCAGTGAGCATCTATGTTTCATGTTCCCCGACCTGAAGGTCGGGGCAATTGATGGTTCCCCGGACTGAAGGTCGGGGCAATTGATGGTTCCCCGACCTGAAGGTCGGGGCAATTGATGGCAAACTCAGCTTTGTTCTGTTTGCTCAATTTCTGTGGCTGTTCTATTCTCTTTAACTTCAAAATTCGATTGTTCATTTGTTCGATTGTTCTATTGTTAAATCCTTTCATTTTCGTCATTCGTTTAATGAGGAATATCTCCGATCTCCGGTCGCGGCAATACAACCAGTACAACGGAATAATCTTGATGCCCAAAGCTGTTGGTTACAGTCCAGGTAATTGTGTTTGTGCCAACCTGGAAATAGATTGGTTCAGTCCTTTCCGATATCTGTCCGATTCCTGTGAGGTTCGTAGCATTGGCAAAGTTGATTGTCCATTCGATCAGCAAGGTATCGGGACAACTGTGCTGAACGATGGTCAGGTTGAGCGATGTATTGCCGGCGGGGAGTAAATAGTAATTTGGTCGGGGAGGTGAAATATCTGTTTGCGCGTCGTAACTCCCACCGGGTTGATAAATTGCTGTATTAATATCCTCCACGCAATAGCCTGCGTTCAGAACAGGGGGAGTGACTGTTGGCGGGTCACTCCTCACATGTACTAGCAACGTCTTCACATCACCAATACAATTTTCCGAAGTGGTTTCCTGCACATTGATAGTGTCTTCTCCCACAGTATTCCAGGTCATATTAAGAATTGTATCATTTGGGGGCGTCTGAAGAGTTCCATTAATCCACCATGTATATGACGATCCCGGCGTTGGTTTTACCCAATAAGGTTTCGTAGTACCCACACATACCGTATCGGGCAAGGTTGACTGACCAGCCGCCGTAAGCGCGCTGATTAGAAAGGAAACAATTTGGACTAAAGTCCAGTAACTATCTGGTTATCAATTGCCACTACCTTAAGGTAGTGGCAATTCAAGTTGCTGACATTCCGGGCTTTAGCCAAATTTTTATTTTTATAACCACTTTTCGGAGTGGACTCATTCTTTTATTCTTTTATTCTTTTATTCTATTGTTCATATTAATCATTCTTCATCCTCGAGACACCCCGGCAGCATCGTTAAAAATCCGATGCATCTGTCATTGTCGAGTTCATAATAATTCACGCCAAGATCAAGGGTTTCATAGTATCTCTTCCTGTTTTTCAGATAGTATTCTTCTGAGGGCAGTTTCCAGAACTGCTTTCCAATCTTTTGGGCGATGAACCATTTTTCAAGCAACCGGGCTGCCCTGCCGTTTCCATCCATGAAAGGATGAACCTGAACAAACTTCAGGTGAATCATGGAAGCGAAATAAAACGCCTCTGAAACAGTCAGCTCGTTGGAGAGCAAAACAGCAATCCCGGCAAACAACAATTTCATTTCCTTCTTGACAAATTCCGGTTCAACAGCGAGATAGGAAAGCCCTGATTTTCCAAACACACCTACCTGCTCAGTCCGATACGTTCCGCGTTTGCTTTTGATAAGGAGGGTTTCCGATAATATCCGGTGACAGTTTAAAAGCGAATCCTCCGTTAATTCAATGTTTTGGGCGAGTTTATAAGCCATTACCAGGTTTTCGATCTCCGCGATTTCCTTTCCCACCTTAAACTTTTGCCCATTCAATTGATAGTTCATGAAAGAATTCAAATCAATGCTGTTCCCTTCAATATTCGATGAAAACACCGCCGAAGCCGTAGTAAGAAAATCAAGCCCGCCCCGTTCTTCGGAGAAATCAAATCCGGCAATCAGCTCCGGAATCCTGTTTCCAGCCAATGCCGCATATTGATCAAGATATTTTCTGTCGGTTATTTCCATTTTATTAAATCGTTCAAGGTTCCAATACTTCTATATTCTATATTCTATATTCTATATTCTATATTCGATTGTTCAATTATTCGATTGTTCAATGTTCAAGGCGGCGCTCTTCATCTTCTTTCCTTTCTCGGTTAGCCGGTACTTTTGATATCGGCTGTTGGGTTTATCCGGTATCGTCATTTCAATGATTCCAGATTTAAGCGCTGGCGCCAGATATAGTTTTCTGAAACTAGGCTTGTGTTTGAGGTTCAATTTCATCAATAATTGTTCGTGTGTCATTTCACCATCTACAATCATCAACAATGTTTGCACGGAATCAGATAGTTCTAAAGTATCAAATTTTTGTTTTTCTGTATTGATACGTTGAATTACCTGGTCGGCGTCTTGGTCGGCGTCTTGGTCGGTGACTTGGTCGGCGACTTGGTCGGTGACTTGGTCGGTGACTTTTAGTAAATTTTTTGGAATCACATCCAGCCCAATGCGTGTAACCCCCGGAAGTTTGTCAAGGGTTAGCTGAAGCTCAGGATATTCTAAAATATCCCGCTGTATTCTAAAGAAACCCGTTCCGAACTTCTCAATGTCGCCACGCAGGTAGAAAGCCTCGGCTAACAGGCGGTTCCGGTGCATTGCGGAATAACTGCCCGAAAGTAAGATCTCCGGCGTAAGGTCGCCCATCAGAGCTCCCGGGTTCATGAACCTGATGCGATCATCATATATTTTAATAATAATATCAGTCGGGTTGCGATAATCCTTGTGAATGATGGCGTTCAGCAATAACTCCCTCAAAACCGGCAGTGGATATTGCCATATCTCTTTCCGGCGCAGTTCGCCTGTAAATTCATATCTGATAGAGATACATTTCTTGATAAAGGTCATGGCTTCATCAACGGCAAGCGCCAGAGGCGAATGAATCAGGATATCGTCAATGATCGTGTCTTCGGTTTTGAACCTGCCAATATGGATGCCGGTATGATGTTCGCCGAAGAGCAGCAATGCCGCGAATGTCAATTGCTCATCTTTCAAAAGTCCAATTTTCCGAAGATTCACCACTGGATCATCATTCAGGCTGATTCGTCCGGTATCCTGCAACTGTTTGAAGAACTTCACGACAAGGTTCATTTGCATATCTGCAACGGTTTGCGTTACTTTAAAAGAATCAAAAGAGCTGTTGATGCTGTAAAGGTGCATTTCAACCAGTTCCTCCACCGGGATCAAATGGTTGGAAGCGCCAAATCGCTTAAAGTATTTACCCTTGCAACTCACCGGCTTGATGGGATACTCCTGCACAATCATATAAACAACGGTTTTTCCATCCAATTCTATCGGTCTGATCTCCGGGAATATCTGTGGCTGAGTCGCCTGTTTGATCTGATTGACCCACTCTTTGATTGACTCTTCCGACGCCGCAACACCTCTAACCCCACCGCTATTTTCAACCCCGATAAGCAACGTTCCCCCCGACGCATTGCTGAATGCAGCAACCGTCTCAATCGCCTCCTTCCCAAATGACTCTTTAAACTCCAGCCATTGGGACTCTTTCCGTTTGATCAATTCTTCAATGTTCATAACAGTTCAAAGTTCAAGGTTCCAATACTTCAAAATTCTATATTCTATATTCTATATTCTATATTCTATATTCTATATTCTATATTCTATATTCTATATTCTATATTCTATATTTGATTGTTCAAGGTTCAAGGCGGCGCTCTTTATCTTCTTTCCTTTCTCGGTCAGCCGGTACTTTTGTTTCTTACTCTTCAATTTTTCAGGTATTGTCATTTCTACCAGATTTGCTGCCAGCGAGGGATTGAGATAGGATTCCCTGAAATGAAATCTATCGCGTAGCCCTAACGCTTTCATGATTTCCGGACGCGACATCTCACCATTTAATATTGTCAGAAGGGTTTTTACTAATGAAGGTTCTTCCTTCCCATCATGTGGGGTATCATGTGGGGTATCATGTGGGGCGTCATGTGGGGCGTCATGTGGGGTATCTTGCGGGGTATCTTGCGGGGTATCTTGCATGGTATCTTGCATGGTATCTTGCGGGGTATCATGTTTTGAAAAAATCACCACCCGAAAACCATGCTGAAAATTCTCAAAAACAGGCGCGTCGAGTCCATGTCCTTTGAATGATAAAAGTATCCGCTGGATGCCGGAGCCATATTGTTCAATGATTCCTGCTTCTTTGAATAAACCGGCAATTTTCTTGTTTCTCACGAGCGAGCTGTAGTTGCCACTAATCAACTGTTCAACGGTGAGCGGTTCAAGTAGCTTTCCGGGATTAAAGAACTCTATCCTGTCATTATAAATCCTGATTACAGCGTCGTTAGAATCCTGATAATTTCTATGCACAATCATATTGATAACAATCTCCCTTACCGCATTTAACGGATATTGCCACCGTTCCTGCCGCTGCGGATCGCCGGTTATGATGAATTCCTTATTGATGTGTTTCTTAATGAATTCAAGTATTTTCTCAACCTGTCCAAACAGATCACATCGTATGGTTGCGCTGTCTTTGATAGTAATGCGATTGGAAAAGCGACCAGCCGAGATAATCCAATTCTGACCCGATTCATCATTCATTTTCACGCCCGACAATTCACATTTGTTATTAACGCCAATAACAACCTTTCCTCCATCGGCATTGGCAAATGCCACAAGCGTTTCAATAGCTTCCGAATTGAAACTGCTTTTGAATTCAAGATTCTGTCCTTCTCCTGATTCAACAAGTTTAATTATGTCAACGGTCCTGGTCATGTTGTTCGATGTTCAAGGTTCAAAGTTTCCAATACTTCAAAATTCGATATTCGATATTCGATATTCAATTGTTCAATTGTTCTATTGTTCGATTGTTCAAATCACTTAACACTTAACACTTAATCACTTTCTAACTTAACACTTTCTTTTCTACTTTCCCCCTTCCTGCCAAATAATGCCTCCCCATCCGGCGGGTGATGGACGCCGGAGGGATGGGATAAGTGGATATTGAGTGTGGAAATACATGATGGTTATGAGTTTAGTTGTGGTATATTGGTGAAGTATTTGGAACTAATTTTATTGTGACACTTGTTGTCGCAGTGTTTGAACATGTTCCGTTTGTGAAGCTGTAGGTAACCGTGTAGGTGTTTGGTGTGCTTGTTCCTAGATTAATCGTTCCTGTTGTCGGATCAATCACTAAACCTGCCGTTGAACTGTATGTGCCACCGCCTTGTCCTGTCTGAGTAACCGCTGCCGTGCCTGTAGCGCAGTATGGTGAACCTGAATATGCAATAGTGGCTGTAGGTAAAGCAATGATCGTGACAATTGTTGTCGTAGTGTTTGAACATGTTCCGTTTGTGAAACTGTAAGTAACCGTGTAAGTGTTCGGAGTGCTTGTTACCAGATTAATCGTTCCTGTTGTCGGATCAATCACTAAACCTGCCGTTGAACTATATGTGCCACCGCCTTGGCCTGTCTGAGTAACTGTTGCCGTTCCTGTAGCGCAGTATGGTGAACCTGTATATGCAATAGTGGCAGTAGGTAAAGCATTAATTGTGATACTTGCTGTCGTAGTGTTTGAGCATGTTCCGTTTGTGAAACTGTAAGTAACCGTATAAGTGTTTGGTGTGCTTGTGCCCAGATTAATCGTTCCTGTTGTCGGATCAATCACTAAACCTGCTGTTGAACTGTATGTGCCACCGCTTTGGCCTGTCTGAGTAACTGTTGCCGTTCCTGTAGCGCAGTATGGTGAGCCTGTATATGCAATAGTGGCAGTAGGTAAAGCATTGATTGTGATACTTGCTGTCGTAGTGTTTGAGCATGTTCCGTTTGTGAAACTGTAAGTAACCGTGTAAGTGTTCGGAGTGCTTGTTACCAGATTAATCGTTCCTGTTGTCGGATCTACCACTAAACCTGCTGTTGAACTATATGTGCCACCGACTTGGCCTGTCTGAGTAACCGTTGCTGTGCCTGTAGCGCAGTATGGTGAACCTGTATATGCAATAGTGGCTGTAGGTAAAGCATTAATCGTGACACTTGTTGTCGTAGTGTTTGGACATGTTCCGTTTGTGAAGCTGTAGGTAACAGTGTAGGTGTTTGGTGTGCTTGTTCCCAGATTAATCGTTCCTGTTGTCGGATCTATCACTAAACCTGCTGTTGAACTATAAGTTCCACCGACCTGTCCTGTCTGAGTAACCGCTGCCGTGCCTGTAGCGCAGTATGGTGAACCTGAATATGCAATAGTGGCTGTAGGTAAAGCATTCACTGTAACACTTAAACTGACAGTTGAATCACAGCCTTGACTATTTAACTCATAAAACTTCAATATATAGCTGCCGGGAGTGACCCAATTAATTATTGTACTATCATTTGATGGGCTAAAAATCGTCCAGTCAACCCCCGATATACCCGTGGTAATACTCCACATAAATGTATTACCACTATTTCCAGGAACCACTCGATAAGGTTGATTTCCAGGACATACCGATTGAGTTATTGCTGGGTTACTTTGCCCCATCACCCCCATCGCCCCTACAGCAAACACCATCACCAGCGCCCACTGTATCAATCTCATTGTTGTTTTCATTTTTTGATTGTTTGATTGTTTGTTTTCTATTTGAATATCCTGAATTATCTCGTAATCTCTTATCTTGTTTCGAGGTCGTCGGAACCATGCAAAACGTGAAAGGTCATGCGTTCGGCGGTTGGGATTTAACCCTGTTTCCGGCAGTTGAAACCTTCGCTGTGTGGTAAGTTGTGTTTTCATGGTTGGTGGTTTTATTTGGTTTGGTTTTGTTTCGTTTGGTTGTTGGGGTGTTAGTTGTGATAGATTGGGGTGGTGGCGGGTTTTGGACTAACAGTAACTGTATGGGTTGCTGTTAGTGGTCCGCATCCAAATGCCGAGGCGGTTATGACTGTTGTTCCAACCCAGGTGGCTGTGTAAGTTACTTCACCCGTTGATGGATTGATCGTATTTCCAGCGGTATTACTTGGCGTATCAAGACTATATACTATCCGGCGGGTATGTAATGCTGTGGCAGAATAAGTTACCGCACCTGCTCCAACACAACGGGCGGATGTGGATCCTAAAGCAAATACGAGTGAAGCAACCGGGGTTGTATTTTCCAGTGCGCCCATTGTTGGCAAACAACGCGCTGTACCATCAATATCATCAGTGATTACAGTAAGCAGGGACTCATCCCCCATTAAAGTATCGGCTCCGGGAATATAATCAGTTACACTGGTACCGGCTGGATTTGGAAATTCTGGATCTCGTGTTCGGCTATGAAATCCAGGCGCTAATAAGGTTATAGGGTCGCAAATGCCGATATAATCATTGTACTCAACGGTTCCATTGTTGGTAGGAATATTGATTGAATAATGAGAACTACTGCCACCACAGGTATTGGTAAAAATATTGTTTGTTATTTTGTCGCCATATTTAAACTCGCCACCTACTTCCAAACATGCATCTATCGCCACATTATTAGAACCTGTTATTGAGACGGTGTTAAAAAAAAGACTTGCTTTACGTGAATCTCCAATATAGAACCCGTCTATTTTTGCCCCTGATGCAGGCGCTATCAGGCTAATCAGGTTATTTTGAAATTTATTGATACCATCGCTATGTTGGGTGTTAATTGAAAATCCTACTATAATTGCGTCGGGACTTTCGGTGGAAAGAGAATGGATAAAATTCTTCTCTATCAATCCGGTACTTGATGAATTATAAAAAATACCGATTACATTGGTTGACCCAGAGCCGCTTGTGCATTCTAAGTTGTAAATTGTATTTTTGGCAATATGATTGTTGTAAGAAGCAAAAGGAATATTTATTCCAACCACTGAGGATAAATTGTTTATTTTAGTACCTCCCGCATTTTTCATTTCATGAATGATGTTTCCCCATATCGTATTGGTCCCAGCAGACGTATTAATTCCATTGAGGATGGATTTATCCCCCTCTGATGCATTTTCTACATTCGAAATCGTATTGTCACGAATTAAAACAGATCCTCCAGATTCACCATCAGATTCACCATATTCATTTAATATCCCGATTACTACCTGACTTAAAGTACTTCCTGTTACATTCGAACTTGCATAAATACTCCGTGGCGTAGAAGCGCTACCAATTAAATTATTACTGATGGTGACTGATTCAGTTCCGTTAATGTAAGATGCATAAATCCCGTAAAAACTGGTGTTGCTGTTGGCGCTATTGGCTGCTTCTATACTTCCAATAACATTATATTGCATGATCACCGAATGTGAAGCATCTGATTTTATTCCGTAAACAAACGCATCTGCGGCGCCCGCAGTGACAACAATCGAACTCGCTTCAACCGTAGCGCCAATTATATTCCCATCAATAGCATTAGCCCCGCCTATGGTTACAACCCCTTCATTCACATGAATTCCAGTCCAATCAGCGTTGCCTGAATTTGCCCAGTTAATATTCTTTATCGTGTTAGCTTTTACCGTCCCACTCCCAACATCAAGATAAATTCCGTAAAAGGTATTGTTGCCGGGGGCTAATTTTTTCAACGTATCGCCACATGTAGCCGCATTTCCACCTATGTAATTGCCGGAGATTAAATAACCGGCGCCGGCATTTGCTACCTTTATTACATTATACGGTACATTGGCTGTTGGCGCCAGCATTGTTGTTTCATAAAAACTATTGCCGGAGATTGTCCAGTTCGTATTGTTTTCCGCCAGTAAAATGGCATTGGAGGCGATGCTCCGGTTGAAAAAATCGAAAATGTTGTTGTTGCTGATGGTATTCCCGCTGTTTTCTTTCCCGACAGTTCCTTCGGAATAAACAGCGTTAACCGGTCTGCCTGCCGCATTGCCCGAAATATCGTTATAGGTAATTACATTTCCATCGTTTCCGACGCCAGTTGCTGCTGTTGAGAAAAACACAACCCCGCCGGTATCGTTGGTTGAGGCGCCTTGAACCTTGCAATACTTCAACGTGTTGTTGGTGGCGTCGTTGGTAAACCTAATGGTTGAAGCCAAAGCGCCTGTGTTGGTGTTGGTGTTGGTGATGGTGAGGGCTTTGGTGGAACCGGTTCCTCCTTCCCTTCCATCAATGGTTACATTATCGGCGCCATTGAGTTCAATCAGTGGTCCGGTTATGTCTCCGGTTATGATTCTTGGCGAGCCACCGGCAGGTTGAATGCCGATGGAAGTATAATTTGCTGGGGAAATATTTGGTCCCAACATTGCGGTTGGCAATTCAGTGGTATTTCCATAAATACTAATCAAGACAACACCTTTGTGTGTCCCGTCATTGATTTTATCAAATGCTCCTTTTAGTGTTGAATATGAGCCTATCTCAGTCCCTAAAGAGGCAGAAACTTCTACATTGTTTGAATTCGCAACTAAATATGAAAAGACTGTAGCCTTATCCGCACTATTTGTTATTGGTCCACAGTCTCTACAAGGAAAGCCAGGTCCATTTGCAAAGATTTCATCTCCACCACCACTATGCCATGCGCTAAGAATATACTTTACGGTTTTTCCAGCAGCTTGAGCAGGAATTGTAGCAGTTGCAACATCAACAATCAAAGAACCCACATTAAACGTACAAGTGTATGAACCAATTAAAACTTGAGTTGTTCCATAACCATCTCCAAAAGAGCCAAGAGGATCACTCCCGTCAATTGTATAATAAACTCTCGTCTGGTTTGTGTAGTTTTGATATTCGATTTTCCATGCAAGTTTTAACGATTGAGCTGAATTTGGGATAAGAACACTGCGATAATTATCACTACCGAAGCCACATCCAGGATTAAAAATGGAAGCTTCATGATAAAGATAATTTGCCTCTGAATAGACTACTGGCATTGCAAATACAAATAGTAATAAAATAAGGCAAATTTGTTTCACCTGACGTGAATTAACTAATAAACCAATATGTAAATTCCACTTTTTCATCATCTTACCAATTTGTTTAAATTGGTAAAATGGTCAAGCACAAAATGGTCATGTTGCTCTTGCGCTAAACAATAATCACAATAAGCTAAACCATCGCATATATGAATGAAAATCACACCTGTGCATCCCTTCCCCCACATCCCTCTCATGCCACCCCTCCCGCCTTTAACCCTGACGTGACACACCAAAACACCATAAAACTCCGGGTCATCAACTCCGGCACAGCAGGCGCCGCGCCGCACAGCACAACAGTAAGCGAATCCCTTCGCCGGAAGCATAATTTCCCCTGTCGTGCTCTACTGAACATTGTTAAATATTTGTAATCAGCTCGTTAATGAAAATTGCGATCAAAAATAACAGGTAAAATTACCGCTTTTTAAGTTATAAAGGGCGGAATTGGGCAATTTAATTAGACGAGGGACGAGGGACGAGGGGACGAGGGACGAGGGACGAGGGACGAGGGACGAGGGGGGCGTCAACTTACTTCACAGGAAGATCTTCCGGATTACGTCTGCTGTCCCAAAGGTGTGTTATCTGAATTTCTTTGTCGGATTATCCGTTTAGCCATCTTTCAACCAATTGATCCGCCTGGGTATTTGAAATGAATTGTCCCTTTTAAATTTGTGCTTTTGATTCGTCCATACGGTCCAATTGCCATTCAGCCAACAGTGGGTCTTTTGCAGAAGTATATTTCCTGTCGAGGAGTTGTTTAATGGCAATCAGAAATTGCTGGTCATCGATATTTTCGATGCTTTCATGAAGCAATATCCTTATTTCATTTGTACTTATCGGATTTGATTTTGTAACAAATTTACGAAACTTTTCAGACGAATTGGAAAAATCAGGGGGTTGGGATGCTGTTGAGATAAAGTGTGTCCGGGCAAAGATCCTGCCCATTTTTCCATTGAACGCTGCCGAGAAAGGGATGCACGGAATTAAATAAGGATAAATCTTTTAATTCCCTGAAAACCCCAATGTTAAGATATGGCTTCATGTCGAAAGATTTGGTTTCACCGTTCGAAGCGGTTTCTTTGCGTACTCAGCGGTAAAAAAAGGTTTAACCGCTGAGAACCGCTGAGTTTTTACGCAGAGAGCCGCAAAGCTAAAGATTGTCATAAATCTATACGGTATCCAACATCCAACTTTACTTCCTTGTAAACTAATGGCGAAGGCTTTTGCTTTTCAACTTTAAGACCAGCCTTTTGTAGTTCGTAAAACAAACTTACCAACTTACCAGCTTACCAACTTACGAACTTACCAGCTTACCAGCTTACCAGCTTACCAACTTACCAGCTTACATGTGTCCAAAAACAGTTTATCAAAGGTAAATTGCGAAATATTTTTTAACTTTGTGAGAAAAACAATGAATACAGTCACATATAAACGAACCTACAGTTTGTCATTTTCTTTCGATGAAATATTAACGCTGATAAAATCATTCTCGATTGAGGACAAAGTAAGGCTGGAAAAAGAACTTGAAAAAGATACGTTAGTTTACCGGGCTACAAAATTGTCTGAAAAAATAAAGGACAACGATCTTTCAATGGAAGATATGGTTACTGAAGTTTCAGATTATAGAAAAAAACAGAATGCAAAATGAAGTTTTCATTCTGGATAGTAACATCTGGATTAGTTATCTCCTCTCCAGGCGAATTCAAATATTAGTTTCAATTATTCTCAAGCATCATTTGACAGTTCTAACGAGTGAGCAGTTGGTTCAGGAGCTTCAGTCCGTTTTAGCTCGTCCTAAGTTTGAAAAATATGTAAACCTTACGGATATTGAAGAATTATCAACTCTTCATTTGAAACTTTGCCAGTTCGTAGTTCCCAAAGAAACTATTACTACGCTATCAGATCCAAAAGATAATTTTCTGATCAATCTTTATCTAACCGGAAAAGCAACTGTACTTGTGAGTGGCGATAAAGAATTACTTCGTGAAGCTGCGGCTCTGGATTGCAGGGTTATGACGCTTAAAGAGTTTGAATTATTGCACTAAGGCCGGGGGACGAAACGAGGGACGAGGGGGATTGGAGTCGGACGATTTGGTTTCACCGTTCGAAAATGTCAGTTCAGGAAGTTACTTAAAAACATGAAAACATGAAAGTCAACCGGCGAACCAGGCAATTTAATTTACCTTTTAAAGGAAACCAATAAAACTTACCAGCTTACCAACTTACCAACTTACCAGGATGAGCGTTTTACCAATGGCATCCCTGATTGCCGGATTCACCCTGATTTCTTCAGCATATTCATGCCATTTCTTTACTGTATCGTTTACATGGATTAAAACAGCCGCAGGTTTTTTAATGTTCATCAGTCATTATATGTTGTTTTAATACTTAATGCCTGATATTTCATATAAATCTAATCATTTTAATATACCAAAAAATATGTTTGCAAAATACTTCAATTGTTTTGTGTCCGTTTGTTTTATATTAAAGATAAGGAAATCGGATTATTTGGTTCGTTTTCCGATAACTCCTTTTCAGAAAACAGCGATATAGATATTCTTGTAAATCTGGAGAGACCTATCGGATGGAATTTTTTTTCACTTGAAATTTATCTCCTATATAACAAAATCTATCTTGTTGATAATGATTCCCAATATTTTCACGATGTTACACGAAGAAGTCAAGAAGTTACACGAAAATTTCATCCTTTGAGCTAAACGAAACATACACTCATGGGACTTTTCCGAGCCATTATCTGTATTATTTTCCCGCCTCTTGCCGTTCTCGACAGAGGTTGTGGCGCAATCCTTCTGGTTGTCATCCTTACCTGTTGTGGCTGGATACCGGGAGTGATTGCCGCCATTGCGTTCAATATGAAAAAGAATTAATTGTCCGCTTTTAATTCGTATCTTAGCAGTTAAAATTTCGGAAATTATGAAGACATTGACATTTTTCGCAGTTTTGCTGGTTTCAGCTATTTCCTTATCCGCACAAGTACCGGAAAGTAAATGGGTAGGCGATACTCTCGGTCCCTGGAGTGTAATCTCCTTTGAAGAACCGACTGATTATATCCAGATAAACCCATCTGCCCAGAATATCTGGCAAATCGGAGCGCCACAAAAGTCGTTTTTTAATCAGGCTTATTCCGTTCCCAACGCCATTGTAACAGACACAATTGGCTTTTATCCGGTCAACAATCAATCGTCGTTTGACCTTTATATTGGAGATTTCAATTCTTATGGATATTATTATAATCTGTTTATTGATTTCCGGCATAAATTTGATACCGACACTCTTCAGGATGGCGGATTCATTACCGTGTCGTGGGATCATGGGCAAACGTGGTCGAACATCCGGCACGATTCATTGTCATTGCAATACTTTTTCTGTTCCCCTACGCGACCCTTCTACTTCTATGGTAATACAAACCTGTACGATGAAACAGCCCTTCTGTCGAACGGCGAGCCAGGTTTTTCAGGTAATTCCGGCGGCTGGGTTCATACCTGCTTGGCATGGTATGACCTTCCGGTCAAAAAAGCGTCTTCTTTCCCGCCGGATACCATGATCCTTCGGTTTAATTTTATTTCGGATAATATTAACAACAACAAAGAGGGATGGATGATTGATCAAATCCGGCTTTTCTCCATTGATCTCGGCAGCGGGTTCAACGAACTTTCGGGAAATTCTATTATAGCAAAGGTAAATCCAAATCCGATTCTGTCGAAAGCTCAGGTAACGCTGCTAAAGGAATATGACGATGTGGAGTTTTCAATCCTCGATATTACCGGCAGGACAGTTTCGAGTGGCAAACCCGGAAAATGCACCAACTTCTCATTCTCGCGGGAATCGCTTACAACAGGGATTTACTTTCTGAAAATCGCCAGCGGAACAGTCGCAAATTCCACTCGCCGAATCGCAATTTTATAACACACTCTGAAAACTCAAATAATATTTTATGCCCAGCCTCGCCAAATACAAATGCGCCATCTGCGGTCATATTTATGACCCGGCGGTTGGCGATCCCAATTCAGGGATTGCTCCCGGAACTCCGTTTGAAGAAATTCCCGACAATTGGGTTTGCCCGATTTGTGGAGTTGGAAAAGGAGATTTTGTAAAGATGAGATGATGCGGGGAACAAACTTGATTTTTAAAATCTAAAAAACATTAACCTCCATTTCCAAAAGTATCCCAAACTTTTGTTTTACCGATTCCATTATTTGATTTGCCAGATCGAGTATCTGCCGTCCTGTCGCATTGCCGTAGTTTACAAGAACCAGCGGCTGGTTGGGATGAACTCCTGCATCGCCGTTTCTGTAACCCTTCCATCCGCACTGGTCAATCAACCATGCTGCCGGAATTTTGATTGTACCTTTTCCCTGATTCGGAAAATGGGGTAAATCGGGAAAAGTTGCCTTGAGCGAATCTAATTGTTCTTTCATAATCACCGGATTTTTAAAGAAGCTTCCGGCATTTCCTGCTACAAAAGTATCGGGAAGTTTCCGGCGTCGAATGCGGCAAACAGCTTCGCGGATATCGGCGATAGCTGGCGCGGCGATGGACATTGAGGCGAGTTCATGCTGGAGGTCGGGGTAATGGAGTTGGTAAGGTGGTAAGTTGGTAAGTTGGTAAGTTGGTAAGTTGGGGTTAAGAAGTTTAAAAGTTACATTGAGGATTATGACTTTTCCTTTGAGGGTGTTTTTAAAGACGCTATCGCGGTAGCCGAAGCTACATTCGGCATTGGTAAGGCGGCGTTGTTTGGCGGTGTTAATATCAACAACAAGGACAGATTCGATAATCTCCTTCACTTCAACTCCATAAGCGCCGATGTTCTGTATCGGCGCCGCTCCAACAGTTCCGGGAATAAGCGAAAGATTTTCAAGCCCCGACCAGCCGCGATTTACACAATATTGAACAAACTCATCCCAATTCTCGCCAGCTTCAACTGAAACCAGAACATGACCATCATCAGTTTCAACCGCGGAAATTCCTTTGGCGCTGATTTTTATGACAATACCGGAAAAATCACGGGTAAACAAAACATTGCTGCCGCCTCCTAAAAAAAGGATCGGCATGTGAATCATCTGGCGATAATTGAGCAAAGTAAGAACCTCTGATTGGGTTTTTGCTTCAACAAAATAACGCGCTTCTACCTCCATTCCGAAGGTGTGAAGGGCTTTCAGGGAAACTTTCTGGTCGAGATGCATGTTTGGAAAAGGGGCAAAATTAGTTAAAATGGAGGAGAGTCAGTAATTTTGCGACTTCTGATTAAGGATTGCCGTTTATTGTACCCCACCCCCAACCCCTCCCCAAAAAGGGAGGGGAGTGGTGTTCTAATCGGCATAATACCATGATTAACAGGGCTATGAATAAGTAGGAATTAAAAGAGTCGCCAATGCATTCAGCAATAGTTTCTGTAACAAATGA
This sequence comes from Bacteroidota bacterium, assembly GCA_026391715.1. Lineage (GTDB taxonomy): Bacteria > Bacteroidota > Bacteroidia > Bacteroidales > FEN-979 > CAIVAT01. The sequence continues at coordinate 14,834 of JAPLDO010000208.1, read as the reverse complement.
TCTTACCACCGACCAGCGTGTTGACCGCACTTGTCAGACTTTGGTGAAACTTGGCTACGATGTTACGCTGATTGGGCGAAGGCTCAGAAACAGCAAAGCGCTTACGCCCCGCTCATACCAGGTTCACAGGATGCGTTTGTTGTTCGAAAAAGGTCCTCTTTTTTATGCCGAATACAATATTTCGCTGTTTTTCTATATGCTAACACACTCCAGCGACCTGTTGGTATCAAACGACCTCGATACTCTGCCCGCGAATTACCTCGCAAACCTGATAAAACATCCCTTTTCCTGCGCCGGTAAAGCTTCACAAATTTCGCATCTTCACGATTGCCATGAATATTTCCGAGGCGTTCCGGAACTTGCTGGAAGAAATACCGTTACTAAAATATGGAAATGGATAGAAGACCGGATTTTTCCCCGGCTTAAACACGTTACCGCCGTTAATCAATCAGTTGCCGACCTGTACCAAAAAGAATACGGAAACAGGATAGCAGTTGTTCGAAATGTCCCGTTCCGAAAAGCGCTTTCCGGCGCAATAGAAAAAGCAACATTGAATATTCGTCCCGATCAGAAGGTGATTCTGTATCAGGGCGCGGTGAATGTTGACAGGGGGCTTGAAGAGGCAATCCGCGCCATGAAATACCTGAAAACCGATGCAGCGCTGGTAATCGCTGGAATTGGAGATGTATTTGAATCATTGAAAACCATGACTGAAACAGAAGGTCTTTCGGGGAAAGTGATTTTCCTTGGACAGACGCCTTTCGAGGATCTTCATTCATATACGCTAATTGCCGACATTGGCTTATCTATTGAAAAAGATGTGTGCATCAACTACCATTTTTGCCTGCCAAACAAGTTTCTTGATTATATCCAGGCAAATATTCCAGTGATGGTTTCTCCTTTTCCTGAAATGAAATCAATTGTTGATCGTTATCATGTCGGAGTATTCATTGAGAATCACGATCCTGTCGCTCTTGCCCGGCAACTTGATAACCTGCTCAATGATGGTTTGAAACTGTCAGGTTTTAAAATGAATCTATTGAAAGCGGCGGAAGATTTGTGCTGGGAGAATGAGGAAAATGTACTTGTGATGGCAGTGAACAATAGAACAATTGTAGAGACGCAATGCCTTGCGTCTCTCGATAAAAATAGAACAATCGAATTTTGAATATTTGCATCCATATTGTCTCTTTTGATATTCCTTTTCCGGCGAATTACGGAGGGGTGATTGATGTTTTTTACAAGATCAGGGCGTTGCACCGCGAAGGAGTTAGGATTCATCTGCATTGTTTCACACACCGGCGTTTACCTGCGCCGGAGTTGGAACAGTTTTGCGAATCGGTTCATTATTATCCGAGAACAACGGGATTAAAAGCAAACCTGAGCCTGAAACCTTATATAGTTAGCAGCCGAATGTCGCAGGAATTACTGAAGAATTTACTGAAAGACGATCATCCAGTACTTTTTGAAGGTTTACATACATGCGGTTTTATCAGCGACCGGCGGTTAAATGGCAGGCTGTTGATTTACCGGGAGAGCAATATTGAGCACCATTATTATTATCATCTTTTCGGCGCGGAAAAGAACCCGTGGAAAAAAATCTATTTCCTTGCAGAGAGTCTTCGTCTGAAATTGTTTCAGTCGGTTTTAAATCATGCTTCGCTGGCGCTCACAGTTTCGCAGGAAGATACAACTTACCTTGCGAAGGCATTTCCGCAGAAGCAGGTCTATTATCTTCCCAGTTTTCATGGGCATGATGAGATGAATATCCTCACGGGAAGAGGGAATTACGCGCTATACCACGGTAAATTATCGGTTGCTGAAAACAGTCATGCCGCCGAGTTTCTTATCAAAAAGGTTTGGGAAGATTCCTTTCCGGAACTTATTGTGGCAGGATTGGATCCTCCGCTATGGTTGAAAAAACTCGCGGAAAAACGGCACAACATCAGTTTCATTGAAAACCCGTCAAATGATGCGATGCAACAATTAATCAGGCAGGCGCACATCAACATCATGGTAACTTTTCAGCCGACCGGATTAAAATTGAAACTGCTGAATGCACTGTACAACGGACGGTTTTGCCTGGTCAATCCTCAGATGGTTACAGGGACTTCACTGGGAAATCTTTGCAAATTGGCGTCAACTCCTGGCGATTTTAAATTGTTAATTCCGGGGCTTTTCCGGCAGGATTTTTCCAAAATTTTGATTTCAGAAAGAAAAACCACACTGTTCGAGAATTATTCCGACCTAAATAATTGCAAAAGGCTGGTTGAGATATTAACTTTGCCGACATGAAAAATTCACCTAACTAAATATTCCATGAAAAAGATCCTTGTACCTGTTGATTTTTCCGGTCACACACACATTACCTGCACCTACGCGCTTGAACTGGCAAAGTTATCCGGCGGCGAAATAAAACTATTTCACACCTACTTCGACCAGATCATCATTACCGATACCAGTTTTCCCGACACGCTCAACATGAGTTCAATTTATAATGAGGAACTAATGAAGGACATTTACAACCAGGCGCTTCACAGCATGAAAGAACTTGAAGAATATGTCAGAGAAATGATCAGCAAATCCATGATTCAGAATGTAACATTGACAACAAAAGTTGTTGGCGGCGATGTAGAACACGAGCTGAAAGAACTGTGTTCCGATTATCATCCCGACCTCGTGGTGATGGGAACTACCGGAAAAGGCAATACTTTACAGGTTTGGGGTAAGGTTTCGACATACATCATGGATCATGCAAAAGCGCCGGTGATTACGGTGCCTGCCATTAAAAATTTTCTTGGATTTAAAAATATCATGTTTGCCGCCGATCTTACAGATGGGAATGAAACAACATTGACGCATCTTATATCGCTGTTTTCACCCTTGGAAAGCGTTATTCACGTAGTGCATTTTATAGCCAAAGTAAAGCCAACCGATGTTTATATGAAGATGAAAGGGCTGCAACTGAAATTCGGGGAAGAAGAACTTCAGCAAAAAATCAGATTCAATGTCATCGAGATTGAGGAAGAAAACCAGAAGGCTATTGATCATTTCGTTGCCGAAAGAAAAATTGACCTTATTGCATTTCAACCACACCGGAGAAGTCTTCTGTCTATGATTTTCACAAAAAAAATCACAAGAAAAAACCTGTTTGAGACCAACATTCCGATGGTGGCAATGCCCTCTGAAAAAGTTTAGCGGCTTGCCGGAACTAACCGGTAATGCTCATATTTAAAAATCGCCCATCGCTGATTTTCATACCCGTTTCCTTTTGTATTTTTGAAGTTGAATTGCGATTGCAATGAATTGATTTTATAATCCTCGAGGCAACGACCGAAATTAGTTCCGAATTGCTGCAATGCCGAAAGAAAATAATATCCAACGTCAAATCCCTCGAAAGCGAGTAATTCAGGATCTGTCTTGTAATCTTCCTGATACTTCCGAACAAATTTCTTTACATCCTGATTTTCATAATCGGCAAAAGCCGGCGCCATTATATGGGTTTTGAGGGTAATCAGGTATTCGGTTTCAATTCCGTTTATCGCCGACCAGTCGGGAAGTCCGAAAAGGGTTATGCTGTAATCGTTACGAAGTTCATAAACCCGGCGGGTGAAATCAATTGCGTATTCAGGTTTGTCGCTGAAAGCTATCAGATAATTTTCGGTTTCCTTTGAAAGCTGGTCAAATGCAGCCTGCTGACCATCCACAAGACGAACATTCAAATTATGTTCAAGGCAGGCTGTTTTCAGATTTTCCGGTAGATCTTTGTCAGGATACTGCCCGCTGCGGATTATCACAATACGTCCGTTGCCGCATGTTTTATTCAGACATTCTGCAAGCTGTCCGGCTTGCGCCTTTTTATCAGGTTGCACCTTGAAAACAAACGGGTTGCCGGAAACGATTTCGCTACGTTCCGAAACAGCATTGATGATATTGATTTTGTTTCTAACGGCAAAGGACGCCACAATCTGGAAATTCCGGTGATAGAGCAAACCGATGATTAAATCCATAGATTTAAGTTCAGGTTTTTTCAGCGTCTGCCGGGTTTTTGCGGTATCCTTGTCAACATCATATACATAAAGCCGGATTGACAAGCCCGTTTTTTTCAATGAATCGAGCGAGATGCGGAAACCTTCATAGAATGGTAAAAACTGGAAAGACCTGGCGTTTTCAATAGTTTTTCTGTCCGGATTATCAGCGTCAATGGCATCAACTTCGCCGAGAAAAAGAGGGAGCATAAGAGCTACCTGATAAACAGACTTCTTTGTTGAAGTATCGTGTCCGCAAGGCAAAAGAATTTTTTCAACCGTGTCGGCTTTCGCAGAATTTGATCCTGGGGAAATGATTTTAACGGTATCAGATGTAACGGAAGGTTTTGGTTTGGGAGGTTTTACCGGTTGGTTCTTCAGTGGAATCCGGAGTGTATCATCGGCTTTTATTCCCTCTTTCACTCCCGGATTTTCTCTGATCAGATCGTTCACCTCAACGCCGTATGCTTTTGAAATCATATAAAGCGTTTGCCCGCGTTTAATCTTATGAATGTAAAACTCGCGACCGTCAATTGTTTCAATTACCGCCGACCGCATCTGCTTCAACTGCTCCTGAGTTGACTGAGCCTGCAAAGGTTTCAGAGCAACCTGCAAAAGAAGAAAAACTAAACCAAAATAAATGTATCTCATTTTAACTAACTGCTTTAAACAAGTTGATCGCTATTGAATCTCATAAAATCTTTTTCTATTATCATGTCATCCCCCTTCGGTATTCTGTTGCAAATTCAATCTTTTCAATCTGAAATCATACTATCCCTACGGGATTTAGTTGCAAATTAATGCTGATTCAATATATAATCAGGTAAGCCATTAAAAAACTTCAATAGTAAATTCTTCGCAACGATAGTCCGGTACCCTGCGCTGGCGCGGGCATCGGTGACCGGCGTGAATTCGCTGTCTATGACTTTCATCGCTTTTTCAAAATTTTCGCGGGTTAAAGTTTTGCCGGTCAGAAATTTTTCCGTTTTAAAAGCGCGTTTAGGTATTTCAGCCATTCCGCCAAAGGCGAGGATGATTTCCGAAATTCTGCCATCAACTGGTTTCAGACTAAACCCTGCGCTTACTGTTGAGATATCAAGGTCTTTGCGCTTTGAAACCTTATGCGCCCAGATTTCGACGCCTGGCGCCGGTTTTGGGATAATGATTTCAGCGATCAGCTCGTCGTTCCTGATAGCCGTTTTCCGGTAGCCGACAATAAATTGTTCGGCGCTGATTACTCTTTCTCCGGCAACCGATCTTACTTTAACCCCGGCGTTCAGAGCGATAAGCAGCGGCAAAGTATCGCCGATTGGCGACGCTGCGCCGACATTTCCGCCGAGTGTGGCGACATTTCGTATCTGCAATGACCCGAAAACACTCAGCGCTGAAAATAGCGCCGGAAGCCGGCTCTCAGCCCACGATCTCGCCGCTTCAAGTTTCATTCCCGATCCAAGTTTCCAATGGTCGGGCTCCTCAATAACATAATTCAGTTCCTCAACATCTGAAATGTCAAGGATTATGGGAAGAAGCTCCTTCTTTTTGGTTTGCCTCAAAGCAACATCGGTTGAACCGGCGGTGATAATGGCAGTTGGGTTTTCGCCGCGAATCCGAAGAGCTTCAGTCAGCGTAAAAGGTTTGTAATATGTTTGACCCGCAGAATGAATTTCAATGGTTCTCTTATCTGAATTGATTTTATTGAGCAGATCGGCAATAGCGATTTCGTTTTCCGAAAAATGATCATCTACCCCTGACGAACAAGCTTTTCTGGCGCTTTCGAGAATTGACTGATATCCGGTGCAACGGCAGAGGTTTCCGGTAAGGGCGTCAAGAATTACTGAATCTGAGGGATTGCGTTGATTTTTATACAAGCTGAACAGCGACATCACAACTCCGGGGGTACAATAGCCGCACTGGGTTCCGTTGTGGGCAACCATTATTTCCTGAACGGGATGAAGAATTTGTTCATGTCCCTTAATGTATGCCAGGTTTTCGACGGCGATAAGTTGTTTTCCATGGATCATCGGTAAAAAGAAAAGACAGGAATCAATGGCTCTGTAAACTAAACGCCCATCTACGGCGGCAGATGCAATAACAACAGTACATGCGCCGCAATCGCCTTCGCCGCAACCTTCCTTTACTCCTTTGTGACCCGGAAGACTGCGGAGATAGTTCAAAACAGTAGTGGTTGGCTTAAATTTACCGGTTTCGCTGAAGGCGATTTCAACCAGGCGGTTGTCGAGAACAAAACGAAGCGTTGAAACCGCCCCGTTCTCCTCTCTTTCATTGGAGGAACCGGAGGAAGCGTGTAAATTATGGTTCAGCATAAAGATTATTTTTGTTCCAGAATAGTATTCCTTACATCTATCAGCTTGGCGAGAATACTTATTGCGATTTCATCAGGGGTTTCGGCGCGGAACTTTATCCCGACAGGCATATCAATGGCGTTAAGTTGTTCTTCCGTGAGGATTTGCTCGTCAAGAAACCGCTGCCTTGCCATCGCCACTTTCCGCGAACTTCCCAGCATGCCAACGTATGCGTGTTCCTTTAAGGCAACCCTGGCTAAAATTTCCTCATCAAAAGAGTGTTTCGGCGTTACAATCACAATGTATGTATTCTGATCGAATGAAGCTTCGCCGATAGCTTCGAAATATTCCTTATTCACACAGATAAAATCTTCAAAACCCGGCATTTCAAAAATCTTTTCACGGGGGTCGAAGAAGGTGATGGAAAATCCGAAATCCTTTGCGTAATGCGCGAGCGCTCTGCCGATGTGTCCTGCGCCGAAGATAAAAAGTTTCTGCAAAGGATTAACGGGTTCGATATAAACCTCCATACAACCGCCGCAGTGCATGCCGAGATCGTCTTCGAGGTTAAAGACGAATTTTTCAGGCTTCCCAGCGCCTATAAGTTTCAGCGCGAATTCAACAACCTGCTTTTCCACGCTTCCGCCGCCTACGCTGCCAAAAACTGATCCGTCGGAGTAAACCAGCATTTTGGAACCCGCTTTTCGCGGCGTGGAACCCTCTGTGCTGATAACCACGCAAAGCGCCGCCGGTTTGGCGCTGCGGATAATCTCGTCGGTTTTAGCAAAAATGTTCTGCATTGTATCAAATTGGGTTAATGTCGTTGCAAAAAATTGTTAAAAGTTCAAAGACCCCTTCCCCCCGACCCCCTTCCCCAAAAAGGGAAGGGGGAGTCCCGTGCTAATATGCAATAGCTCGGTTAATCATGGCAATATGCCGATTAGCACGTTACTCCCCTCCCTTTTTGGGGAGGGGTTGGGGGTGGGGTCCGATGATAGATGATATGACAAATGGCAGTTTATTTATATTTTTGATTTTTTCGAGCGGTCTCAACCTTGAACCTTGAACTTTGAACCTGTATCAATTACCGAAAACCTTCTTTAACAGTTCTGTTGTGCGCGCAACCGGATCCTTTCTGATTTTTGCCTCCTCTTTTGCCACCATCACAAAAAGCCCGGCAATGGCTTTATCTGTAACATAACCCACCAAATCGGGATTCTGCTTGGTAATGAAAGGAATCTGGTTATACTGGTTTACCACATCCGCCCACAAGCGGGTTGCGTTTACCTTTTCAAGACTCGCTTTTACGATTGGGCTGAACTTCGCGTCAAGTTCAGGCGTAGTGGTTTTTTCAAGATAACGGGTGGCGGCGTCATTGCTGCCCTTCACAATGTTGATGGCGTCGGAAATACTCATCCCGTTAATTGCAGCCACAAAAACCTGTTCGGCGCTTTTTGCCGCATCTTCGGCGGCGCGGTTGATGGATGTAACCACTTCGTCAACTTCGTTTCCTAATCCGATTGCCCTGAGTTTTGTCTCAATTTCTCTGGCATTTTCAGGGAAAGGGATTTTAATTTGCGGATTTCCGAAGTAGCCGTTCACCTGCGAAACAATTTTCACCCCTTCGCCGGCTCCCTTTATCAGCGCCTCGCGGATTCCTGCGGCAGCGTCTTTTTCGGTCAAACCCCCTTTTATCGGATCCAGGATTTGTTTAATTTCAAGCGGGAATTGGGCTTTGCTCGCGATAATTCCTGTCAGAAATAACAATACCGTTAATAATAATCGTCTTTTTTTCATAAATTGCATCATAAATTTTTCATCCTGAATTAAGAAGATAAAACGAATTACTTTGGCATTTGTTTTATCAATTAACTTCATATCCTTATTAATAATATAGTTGAAATATGAAAAAGCATCTTACTTTTTTTCTCGCGCTGGTTTTACTTCCGTTTCAGTTTTTTTCCCAGGGAAGCTGGAACCCTCCCGGATTTGCCCCCGGTTTTCCGCGGACATTGCTCGACAGCGCTGCGGTTCCGGTTGTAAGAGCGACACTTGCCGACCCGGATCATCTTTTTTTATACGGCAGTATCTGGCTTAATGCAAATTCGGCAATCCCTGCCGGAAACTCAACAATCACCGAAAGATATGTCCGTTCGATGATTGCGCGGGAAGTGGCATTTATCTATCTGATGGACCGAAAGTTTTACGCCAATACCATTGTGCAGTTGACTCAAATCGAACGCGACACATTACTGAACCGAGCGCTGTGGCTGCTCGAACAGATAAATACCGATGTAGATGTAGGAACTTTCTGGACATTTTATAACCCCTGGCAACACAGGTCGAAGGAACTAATTTCATACCTCGTCGCTTATGATTTGCTGAAAGGCGCAGGCGTGGCTCAAACTCTTCTCGACGCTTCAAAAACAAAACTATTGACATTCGCCGCCAACCTTTACCAAAAGTCAATGGCTTCATATACTTTCCTGAACCTGAAGTTTTTTACTTACCAGTTTAATAACCACAGCATAATGACGGCTTCGGCGCTTGGACTCGCCGCCGTTGTTTTCAATGATTATTCCAATGCCAATGTGAATTATCAGCCCCAGAACTGGATAAATGCCGGTTTATATAACCTTGATAACACCCTTTGGATGGAAAACGGCGTCTATCCCCGCGTTTCAGAACCCGATACCCTCGCGGGATATGCCGAAGGACCGAACTATTTCAAATATGCCTTCGAAAATGCTTTTCCCTTTATCCGTTCAATGGGCAATTTCCTGCCTGATGGTTATTATTCCGCTACTTTCAATTCTACCGCGCGGAATATCAGGAATCCTTGGTCCGATGTGCGATACGACCGGCTGTATGACTGGATGAACAAGATTCGTATGCCCAATGGAAGTTTTCCGGCAATTCACGACAGCTATCTGGGATTTGGAACAGTCATCATGGCGCTTTCGGGGAAACCGCAGTTTAACTGGCTCAATCCGGGTTTTAATCCTGACGATCCTTTTGTAAGAACCCAATATATTGCAACTAATGTGGCGCATGGCGCAATTCAGGATAGTCTTTTCCAGTCCCTGCCCGCCGCCGGTAGTCTGGTTTTTCGCTCGTCATGGCAACCATCTGCCGTTTATATGCACTTTATTGGCAAACATGGAATTGCGCTTACCGGCGCCAAGGCTCATCACCAGGGAGACGCCACCGGTTTTTCGCTCGCGGCATATAACGAACTCCTTGCCGTTGACCCAGGATATCCCGGCGCTTCCCTTGCCGAACTCGAAAATAAGGCTATTGACCACAGCCTGATTCTTGTAAATGGCGCCGGACCATTACCCCCCACAGGGGAGTCGGTAAGTACATCAACCAATACTGCTTATATCGAACATTGTTTTGACACACCTTTGCTTGATTACGGCGAAGTGAGGGTTACTTACCAGAGCGCCGATATAATCCGTAAAAACCTATTTGTGCGGAATAAGTATTTTCTTCTTACCGATTTTGTAACTTCTTCATCTTCCAAAAATTACACGTTTCAATTACATGGTAACGGATTATTCGGAAGTCCGCCTTCCGCCTCAACTGGCGCCTTTGTTCCTGATTTTACCGCTTCGCAGGGAGTTTATTCAAGAAATTCGGTTTCTTTACTTGCGCGAGTCACTACGCCGGGCGTTGGTTTAAGTTATTCATATCAACTGGACAGTATGGTAATTGCAGGAGGTTTCAGGCAATATTCGAAAATGTTAGCGCAAAAAAACGCTGTTGCAAACACTCTGTTTCTTTCCACCCTGTTTCCATACACAACTACCCCGCCGCAGGTTTTATCCGCGAGTCAAAGTAGCTCAATTACCTCGGTAAGGATTCAGTCCGACAACTTCAAAGATCTCATGTTCTGTTCGCAAACCGGAATTTTGAATATCATTTCTGCCGATTCTTCTGGCATGAATAAACCGGTTAAAGGCAACGGAAAGATCAATTTTTACTCTGAAACTTCCGACGGACAATTTTCTTCCGCTTTTATTCATTACGGCGACAGCGTCAAAGCCGGAACCCAGACCATCATAGAAACAAATAAAAAACTGGATGTAGCGTGGATGCGCGCCAGCTCCGATCTTTATAGCGGATATGTTTCTGATTTTGGAGTTGTTAAGATGTTTTCAGAGGTTGTTTTACAACTTCTTCAGGGAGCTATATCGTCGGCAACTTTCGACTCTTTGCATAATTTAACCGTTGTTACTTTCAGCGGTAAAGGAAATTTTTTGTTCGGACCGGCAGATATGACATGGGTATGGATTGGCGAGGAGAGCCATGACTGGCATAACCCGGCAAACTGGCAAATGCTGAATCATGCAACTGTAAACGGGGTTCCTGTGGCGTCAAACAATGTGATAATCCCTTCGGGAGCTATCAACATGCCGGTTGTTTCTTCGGATAATCCTGCAATCTGTCACGATGTTCTGATCCAGTCGGCTGCGTCGTTAACGGTTGCCTCGCTTAAATTTCTGACTGTGACAGGAACTTTAACGATAGAAAATCCGCAATAATTATTTAATTTCCTTTAATATGCCAGACACAAAAGGAAAATTAACACAGGTAATTTATTCCGCAGCGCTCTCTATTTTAGCTCTCACGCTGCTTACCTTCATCTTTCGTTCGCCGATTGCTTCCTGGTATTTACAGCGCAGGCTCGAACAATTCAACAAATCATATAGCGCCGAACTTAAAATCAGCAACGTCAGAATATTAGGATTAGCCTCCATCCGCATTACCGGAATTTCCCTGCGACCTGCAAACGGCGATACACTGATGAAAATAGATACAGTTTATGCCTCCATCGGCATTTTAAAACTATTTGCAGGAAGGCTTTCATTGCATAACGTGGAACTCAGAAATTCCTGGTTTTTACTGAAAAACAATGATAAAAGTTCGAACTACGGGTTTTTGCTTCAACACAATAAAGTCAGAAACGATACTATTGGCAGATCTTCCGATTACGCTGCCGCCACTGAAAAGCTGATAAGATTTATTTTCGACAAAATACCGTTATCGTTGAAAATCAGAAATTTTAATTTTTCCTATACCAATGATGACCATATTGTTGGATTTCACATTGACGAGCTTGCAATTTCAAGTCATTATTTCAGAACGGCGATCACTGTTCGCGAGGATTCAGTTCAACAGCGCTGGGCGCTTGCCGGCAGGATTGACAATGGGAGCAGGTTAGCGGAATTCCGTCTTTTTCCGTCTGGCGAAAACAAAATCAAGATACCTTTCATTCAACGACAATGGCAGGCAAACGTTAGATTTGATACGCTTGCTTTTGGATTTTCAGCGCTGGAAACCACAATTGCCGGGAGGGTCAGGCTTGGCGGTTTCGCGCTAATCCGCGGACTCGGTATTGAACACCGGATGATAGCGGCTCAGCCTTTAGAATTTGACAAGCTGGCAGTTGATTACACCTTTAGTATTGGCAAGGATTTCATTGAAATTGACAGTTCTTCAACGGTGACTTTCAACCGGATTGATTTTCATCCTTATCTAAGGTTTCGTCCCAATCCAACAAAACAGATTACCATAAAAATAAATAAGCCATCATTCGCGGCGCAGGATCTATTTTCGTCTTTTCCACCAGGACTTTTTACAAATCTCGATGGAATCCGCGTCACTGGAAATTTGTCGTGGTATCTCGATTTTTTCGCCGATCTCTCCCAACCCGACTCTCTTCGCTTCGAAACCGCGCTCAGCAGGCGTCAGTTCGGTATTTTATCTTATGGAAACAGCGATCTGACAAAAATAAATGAACCATTTACCTATACCGCCTGGGAGCAGGATCAGCCGGCGCACACTTTTATCGTTGGCTCTGAAAATCCTGATTTTCGAAGATTAGATCAGATTTCCCATTTTCTGCCGGTAGCTGTAATGACTTCCGAAGATGGCGGGTTTTATCAGCACCGCGGATTTCTGCCCGACGCTTTCCGTGAAGCAATGATCGCCAACATCAAAGAGCGGAGGTTTGCCCGCGGAGGAAGCACCATCACCATGCAACTTATCAAGAATGTTTTTCTTAACCGGAATAAAACTGTGGCGCGCAAACTTGAGGAGGCTTTGATTGTGTGGCTTATCGAAAACCAGGAATTATGCTCAAAGGAGCGTATGTTCGAAGTTTACCTCAACATTATTGAATGGGGTCCATTGATTTATGGCGCCAATGAAGCTTCGCGGTTTTATTTTAACAAGGACGTCTCAAAACTGACTTTGGCAGAGGCTATTTTCATGGCGTCAATAATCCCGCGACCTAAATGGTTCAGGTATTCATTTGATGAAAACGGACATCTTCGCGAATCCAATGCAGAATTTTACCGGCTGGTTTCAGAAAAAATGGTTCGCAAAGGCTGGATTACATCTGCCGATGCTGAGAATTTAATTCCCGATGTTGAATTGAAAGGAGCTGCGAAGCTGGAGCTGAAAAAGCATGAAACAACGCTTCCGGATTCAACCGAAATTCCGGAATGAATAGTTTATTCCCAGGCACGAGGATAATCGTTTTGATGTGCCTTAATGTGAATCCCACTGTTTTTCCTACTTATTTATCATTTGAGCAATAGTTCTTTTTGGCGCTTTTCCTTCACGGATATTTTTCACAGCCATTAATCTTCTTCCTATTTCTTTTACCAACAGATCGTCCCTATCGGAAAGCGAAATTTTAAAATCTCTTCTTTCCTGGTCAGTTGCAGTTGCCAGTTTCTCTGAAATATCCGATAATTCCAAGGTGACCAATTGGTTATCTATGGTTAAAACCATATTTTCGTTTTCAAACCGAACATCCGAAATATTAAATGCTTTTGCCATGATGTTCATTCATTAAAGAACATGACTTTCAACTCTCCGTATTCAGTATTTTTCGTGAACGTGTTTTTTTCAACCGCTTTTTAATCTCCAGTTTTCTCTTTACGATAAACTCACTTAATTCCTTTTCCTGTTTGGTTGTAAGCGGTTTGCTTTGGATAACAAAATCAATTCCTTCCGGTAACGAAAACGAAAAAGAACGATTTACTTCCTGGTTAATCTATTTCCACCCCTTCATTCCGTACAACATCTAAAATGATAGAGTTCTCGTCTGTTTGAAATCGCCTTTTACCAATGGCAATAGGTTAAATGCGATAGTCTTTCCTGTATTTTGGAGACCATGGCTTTGATAAAACAGCATCATCATCTTTGTCGAAGGCATCTGAAACCAACAAGATGTCAATATCGCTATCTTCTTTTGCCTGGTTGCGTGCATAGCTTCCAAACAAATAGGCTTTATAAATTTCAATGCCTGAATTGTTCAGGTTGGCAACATACTGTCGGGCAATATTTAAAGCATCTTGCTGAAGCATTCCATTTCATTTCTGACCCCGTTGAATGTTGACCTTATTCATGATGGAACGATTCACTGCTTGTGATAGTTCATCAACGTCAGTCTGTTTGGCTTTAGATTTTGCTGTCAATTCCTTATATTGCAAATAATCGAGCATGTTTTGCAATTCAGTCAGATCGACATAAGCTGGTAGCCGGACAAAAATTTCATCTTTTGTTCTTTCAAGTATCATGATGTGCTTTTTTTTCAAATATACAGTTTTTTCACTCTGCTTCATCTCCATCCCCAAAAAGGAGGGACTAACAATGCTTTCCCCCGCTAATTTAGCGCCTGCATAACGAACCAAAAACCTTTGCCACGCCCCTCCTCCCCTTCTCCAGCAAGGAGAAGGGTCCGGGGGTTGAGGTGGCTTGCTTAGCTGTGATTTAAACAAAATAAAAAATTTAAAGTGTGAGCAAACTCCGAAAAGTAGTTTAAGGTGAATCTACCCACCCCCAGCCCCTCCCTACCCGTAGGGAGGGGAGTACCTCTGCTTTGGCAATACACTGTATATCTTGCTGTTGTGCTTTGTAGCGCTTCTCCCCTCCCTTTTCAAGGGAGGGGTTGGGGGTGGGTAAATTGACTGCAAACCTTTCTCATAGACTTTTCGGAGTGGGCTCAAGTGTCAAAGTTCCAAATAAATCAAAGTTATCTAGTCTCTCAAACAGCGTAGGGAAAAGCCGTGCGCCTTGTTGAGGTAGTAGTACATGAAGCTGTAGCCACTGTAGAAGAACAGGTACCAGCCGAAGGTCGAGCTGTTCTGCGTACTACTCCAGTAGTAGCCGAGTGAGCCTCTGTAGTCCAGCGAACCACCGCTGTAGTTGAGATACCCGGCAGCGTGCAGTTTCAGCCCTGAGTTCCAGGGTCCGTTCCAGTTGGTCCAGCCGCCGGTGTTGTCAACGTTGTACCATAATCGGAGGCTTTGAAAAAAGACCGGGAGGCGACACGGACGGGGATGGTTGGATGGATTGTTGGAATCGTTGTTGTGGCGATTCTGGTTGGGGTTGCAATTCTGGTAAAGAGGATGAAATGGTTTTGAACAAAGCAGAAAGCCGGCTTAATCAGCTTTATTTTCCGATTTCACTTGCGTTCCCTGTAATT
>JAPLDO010000155.1 GCA_026391715.1 Bacteroidota bacterium | reverse complement strand
TAGATCTTCTTTTTTGCCTCCTCAGATGATCAAGCGATCTGTTTACCGTTATCCGGTAAATCCAGGTGTAAAGATTAGAATTACTCTTGTAACGACCAATGGATTTGAGTATTTCCAAAAATACCTCCTGCGACAAATCCTCAGCATCTTCCATATTGTCGACAAAATAATATGCTGTTTTTATTACATTATTCTGATAGTTATTAACAAGGTAATATATTGCCGCCTTGTCTTTATTGATAAGCCCATCTATCAGTTCCTGTTCCGTCATTTCACCGTAGCTTCAGAGAAAGGTTTCAATTTATTTTCGCAACCTTTGTTTTTGTCTGTTTCATTATTGAAATTTCTCTCTGTGGTTCTCATGGTAAAAAAGAGGTTGCCTCATTGCTGTGAGACAACCTCCATAATTACTGATAAAAGCTATTTGATAATTATTTTACTTGTGGTAATAGTTTCGCCAGTTTCAATTCTGACAAAATAGACGCCTTTATTAAATCCGCCAACGTTGATTTGCAACTGGCGTGCATTTACAAGGGTTTCGAGAACCGTTTGCCCCAAACTATTCAGTAACCATACCCGGCTCATGTTGCGATCAGCGTTTATGCTTAGCTTGTCGCTGACGGGATTTGGATATAAGTTAAGTACAGGCGCTGAAAGGTCATCAGCAGAAACGCCGGTTTTGAGGATTGAGTTTTGTATTGGTTCGGGAGTTGAATTATCTGTATGGATAATCGTGAAATTTGAATCGCTCACGTCGCTGAAAAACGAATTGATGCACATCGAAATTTTGACGGTATAGTCAGTTCCGGGGACAATGCCTGCAGGTATCAGCCAGGTGTGACTACCATCGTTTGGAGTGCCTGCTGCAATCAGCGAACATTGGATTCCGCCTTTTAACAGAACAATTCTTACATTTCCAATTATGTCGCTGGTCCAGGTTATGGTATTCGCTGTTCCGGCAGCCCATGTTTCACCGCCATTTGGCGAGGTTATAATTAGTGTGCTTCCGCTTCCGCCGTTAATTGTGAAGTTTGCATCGCTGACGTCGAATATCAGAGGATTTGTGCAACTTGAAATTTTTACGGTATAGTCAGCGCCAGAGGCTATCCAGGCAGGAATCAGCCAATTGTAACTACCGGTATTGGTAATTCTTGAGGCAATCAGAGAGTACTGGATTCCATTTTTCAACAAGGCAATCCTAAGAAATCCAGTGACGTCGCCGGTCCAGGTTATCGTATTCAGCGTTCCGGCAGTCCATTCTTCACCGCCATTGGGCGATGTAACAGTTACAATTGTGCCGCCGCCAGGGTTAATTGAGAAATTTGCATCGCTTACGTCGCTGATCAAATAATTTACAGCGCTTGAAATTTTAACGGTATAATCAGTTCCGGCGCCAATGCCTGCCGGTATAAGCCAATTGAAACTGCCGCTATTCGGGAAGGCTGAGGCAATAAGCGCGCGTTGGACTCCTGCCTTTAGCAGAACAATCCTTACGTTTCCAATAATATCGCTGTTCCAGGTTATTGTATTCACTGTACCGGCAACCCAGGTTTCACCGCCGTTTGGCGAAGTTACGGTTACTGTGCTGGCGTCTCCATTAATGGTGAAATCTGCATCGCTGACATCTGTTATCGCAGGATTGATACAACTCGAAATTTTAACGGTATAGTCAGTTCCGGTGACAATAAATGGCGGAACCAGCCAGGTGAAAGAGCCAAGACTAGGAAGCGCTGATGCAATTAATGCACACTGAACTCCTCCTTTTAACAGGACAATCCTTACATTTCCGATGATATCGCTGGTCCAGGTTATAGTATTCGGCGTTGCGGCTGTCCATATTTCACCGCCATTGGGCGACGTAATAGTCACAGTAGTTCCACCGCCTGCGATAATTGAGAAATTTGCATCGCTTACATCGCTGAGTACAGGATTGGTGCAACTGGAAATTTTAACAGTAAATGTAGTGCCGGCTGGAATTCCTGCCGGGATTAACCAGTTAAAACTCCCTGTATTCGGAATAGCAGATGCAATAAGCGAATATTGCAAACCGTTTTTTAACAGAACAATCCTGACGTTCCCAATTATATCGCTCGTCCAGGTTACTGTATAAATTGTTCCTGCCGTCCAGCTTTCTCCGCCATTGGGCGAAGTCAAACTTATTGTACTGCCACTGCCGCCGGCAATTGTGAAATTTGAATCGCTTATATCGCTGATTATTGGATTGGTACAACTGGAAATTTTGACAGTATAGTCAGTCCCCGACATAATAGCCGCAGGGATTAACCAGTTAAAACTGCCGCTATTAGGAAGCGCTGATGCGATAAGCGAATATTGAATGCCATTTTTTAAAAGGGCGATCCTTACATTCCCGATTACATCGCTGGTCCACGTTATCGCATTCGTTGTTCCGGCAGTCCAGGTTTCACCGCCATTAGGGGAAGTAATTGTCACAGTTTGACCAACAGCCACCGTGAGGCTTGACAGAAATACCATAAAAGATACTACTGTCATCAACATTGTAATTCTCTTTAAAGTTTTCATAATCTTTTTTTTTAGTTTTTAACTATTGAACAATGCACTTTTGATAATATTTTATGAATTCATATATTTATAGACGAGCAGAATGATAAAAACTTGCGGTTATGATAATAATTTTACTCTGACATTGATTACGGTTAGGTTCCATCATTCCGGTCTTCTCTATTAAACAAGGAATGATATCCCCGGCATTAGCATCAAAATGGGTTTGCCAATTTTTTTCTTTTTCATAACGATTGTTTTTAAGATTGGGTAGAATTGGAAGGAATGCATTCTTCGGAAACAAAAGTACACACACACACACACATATCTATTACGATATAATATTAAAGATGTAAAAGGGAGGGGAGAAGCGCTGCTAAGCACAACAGCAAGATATACAGTGTCTTGCCTAAGCAGAGGTACTCCCCTCCCTACGGGTAGGGAGGGGCTGGGGGTGGGTAGATTCACCTTAAACTACTTTTCGGAGTGGACTCATGATTGCGAAATGGTGGCTGAATAGTGAATAATACACACTAAAAAGCCCTGATAGCGCGAACATAAGCAGCGCCGTTCTTGCTATAGTCGCTTTGGAATCCATCGTAGAAGTACTGAGACCATCCATTGTTTGCGCTGCTCTCTGTGGAACTCCAATAGTCGCTATTGGCAAAACCACCGACTACAACTTTTTGTTGAAATAAGAAGTTCAGTTCATATTTGGACGGTAAATACCAGTCGCCATAAGTAATGCCGTCAACTGTCACCGAATAATCCGCGCAAACTTTTGCAGCAAATTCGCCATATTGATTATCTGCCATTTGGGCAGCCACTATCACGTCGGTATTTCCGCTTCCTGCGCCCAATCCGTCGCCCGAGGTTCCTGTTATCCGATACGTTCCATTATACCATTGGATTGCCGTACTTTGGTCGGTTGTGGATGCTATCAAGCCGTGCTTCCCATTATCATAAACAAAAAACACGACTCCGCCGCCAAAGTTTTCACCGATTGTGTGGATGTTGTTCGCAGCCGTGGTTTGCAAAGTGCCATCTGGAAATTTGACTCCGCCGGAGGTAGTTTGAATTGTGCCTGCAACGGAAAACTTTTGACCCGGCGCTGTTGTTCCAATGCCAACGTTGCCGGAATTAAATGAAATGTTTGATCCGGTGGTTGTCCATTGGCTGGAAACCTTATTATAAAAGGCGTTCCAATCGGTTGAGGTTAAGTAACCGCTTGCAAAGGAATTCGCAACGGCGATTGAGCCTGTCAACTGATTATTTGCAATAGTTAATGTTAATGGGAATGTGCCTGTTGCCAAAGTAATTCGATTGGCGTAAGCGGAATTCCAATTATTGGTAAATTCCGATGTAATCCCGGCAGCTATTGATTCTCCAAAGATTGGATCGGACTCGGTAAAATTCATTTCGTTGAACCGCTTCCACGTTGAGCCATTATACCAATAAAGTGAATTAACCGTGATATTGTAAACCAGCAGTCCATCGGTGGGCAAAAAAATGGCATTCATTTGTTCAGTAGTCATTCGAGGCGGCAAAAAGCCTTTGCTGTCTGATTTTACATCCAACATTGCCGAAACAGAGGGTTGGCTGTTATCAGCATTAATTCCAACTTGCGCCAATGAAGTGAAAGTGATTATTGAAAACACTATCATAAAGAAATAAAACTGTAAAGATTTCATTTGCAGGATCCTTTCCCATTCTGATAACAATTTCCATGACCTCTGCCGTGACGATGACAATTTTTGTCACCCTTTCCAAAACCCTTTCCACATCCGTTTCCTCTTCCCATCGTACCCCGATTATCGCAAATACCATCGCCGTTCTTGTCCACGAAATTGGCGCCTCTGCGCGACTGTCCTCTTGCTTCAAAGTTATCGCAAACCCCGTTGTTGTTGGTATCTCTAAATTGCCCTCGAGAAGGGCTTGCGGGCGAAGAGGGCGCTTTGGAGGCTGTTACAATTGTGTTGTTTTGAGCGGATCCGACTCCGGTAAATGCGGTAAAAATGAATGCAGCCATTAACGTTTTAAATAATGTTTTCATAGTTATCCTTTTTTAATAGTTAACAATAGCGTTTAATAATTAGACTGCCAAAAGTGAAAAAACTTGCGGTAACACTAAATTTATTGAGATGTTTGGAAGGAATCCAATCGGGCTGTTTAATTACGTATTTTTGACAGGAAAATATTTTTAGAATTACCACTAACATGAATCCAAAAATTGTTAAGACAGGACTAATCCAGATGAATTGCGGAACTGATAAGCAATTCAATCTTCAAAAAGCTGAAGCCCGGATTCGGGAAGCCGCGAAACTTGGTGCGCAGATAATCTGTTTGCAGGAGCTGTTTGCCACACAATATTTCTGCTGGGAGGAAAACTATGATTGTTTCAGTCAAGCCGAACAAATACCCGGTCAATCCACAAATGCGTTTTGCTCGTTGGCAAATGAACTGGACGTTGTTCTAATTGCTTCATTATTTGAAAAAAGGGCAGATGGCATTTACCACAATACGGCAGCAGTGATTGACGCGGGTGGGGAGTATCTCGGAAAGTACAGAAAGCGCCATATTCCAGATGATCCCGGATTTTATGAGAAGTTCTATTTTACTCCGGGGGATTCGGGATACAAGGTTTTTAAAACAAAGTATGCCACCATTGGCACGCTGATTTGTTGGGATCAGTGGTTTCCGGAGGCGGCAAGAATTACAAGCCTGATGGGTGCGCAAATCTTGTTTTATCCGACTGCAATCGGGTGGGCGCGAAGTCAGGATGAAATACTGAACAGGCAACAATTCGAGGCATGGCAAATCATTCAGCGCAGCCATGCCATTGCCAACGGAGTTTATGTGGCAACTGCGAACCGCACCGGAGTAGAAGGTTCCATGAATTTCTGGGGCGGGTCTTTTATTTCCGATCCTTTCGGACAATTATTAGCCCAAGCGTCGCATGATAAAGAGGAAATTATTGTTCAGGAACTCGATTTACAAAAGATCAACGAAACGCGGATCCATTGGCCGTTTCTACGAGACAGACGAATTGAGAGCTACAAACCTATTCTGCGTCGCTTTCTGGATGATGAATAATAGTGAAATAAAAGTTTAAGGTTGAGTCCACTCCGAAAAGTGGTTATAAAATAAAAATTTGGCTAAAGCCGGGTAGTATATCAGCAACTTGAATTGCCACTACCTTAAGGTAGTGGCAA
>JAPLDO010000107.1 GCA_026391715.1 Bacteroidota bacterium | reverse complement strand
CTCCAATCGCGCCGTCAGGTTCGGGAAGGTAATAAGCCTGCACCTCGTAATTATTCGGACTTAACCCATGAATTGCCTCCAGTTTATCAATTGCATATTTTTCGTGTTGAACCGTTACAAAATCGTTGTTACGAATGGAGGTGTCGGTTTTTAATCCCAGATGTTTGAACAGACTGTATTTTTGGGGAGGGATAAGATCGGGGTTTTGGTTTTCGAGCAGTACCTGCCAGCGGGTTTTACCCGGATACTCCTTTTGTTTCGGGTGAAGTTCGTTATTCCAGCGCTGAATGCTTTCAAGTTCGTCGGCGATCAGGGTTTGAACCGGGATGCGCGGTTGTTTGTATTCGTCGTCTTTGTGTTCGCTCTTGGTTTTAAAAGCCCCTTTTTGGTTATAGCGACCAATGCCAACCTGATGCCGCTTTTCGTCGCCATATTTCTTTCTACGGAAAATGTTTTCGATATACTTTGCGCGCCCTATCCCTGGCGTGCAGAAAGTCACGTCGCCAAACATTTTTCCCAGTTGCGCCTCAATTGGTCTCATGTTGTGGTTTTCAACCTCCACCTCATGGGGCCATACAAGCCCGTTACTGCTGATGGTGCGGAATATTTCCCTGAAACACTGCCAGATCAAATCAACCGTGGGGGCTTTGCTGCTGAAAACAATTCCGAGAATCACCTCGCTCGCAATGTCGGCGCCTACATAAGCATTAAGCCAGTTGCCATCGGAATCTTTACGCGAAAACGTTCTGTCATCCATAGTAAGCGTACTCATAGAGAACCCAGGTTTGTTGCGGTGATCGTAGGGAGCGTTATGGGTGATATAGTCAATGCGATTGTTACGAAGCCGGTTAATAATGCCTGTGTATTTCATGTCGTGCGTTATATTCCATACCGTTGCTTTGCTGATTGTGACGTAACGCCCGCGCTTTTCGTCAAAGAAATCGGCGCGGTCGTACATCAACCCGGTTTGTTTATCAACAATAATCTTTGAACCCGACAAAAACTGCATGTAATCGTCGTAAACCCATTCGCCAAAAGGGATATTGCGCTGCACAAATAGCGAAATAATCAGATTATCAATTGCCGTGGTGCGCTTTCCTGCGTTGGAATTCCTATTTCCTTTATGAATCAGGTGGAGGTGACCGTGTTGAAGGTAGTTCTTGTATTTGTCCTTCAGGCGAAGCGGGTTCGTTGGAAGATCGTGCTTATACGCCTGTTTGTCGAGGTTGTTTACAGCGTCGCTAATCAAATCCCAGATGCCCGTTGTTTTTTTACTCAGCCGCTTTGTTTTTCCCGTAAGTTCGGTAAGGTATTTCCCAACAGCGTTCAATACCTTCGCGTTGGCGCAGTATTCAGCCTGCCTTTCCGGCTTGATGTTGGTATCGTCATCGAACAGGAAGGTGCTGAAATAGGTAGAGGCTTCATAATCCGGTTCAATCATCTCCTGCAACCGGTTGCGCCTGGAGTACTGCCTTACATCGCCGTACTTCTCGAACACACGCTGCTTGATGTCGGTGCGGAGTTGATCGTAGTTGAGCAGCGCATGGCATCCCGGACCGCCGCCCTTGCGGACGCGAACGTGGGGGTACGATAATACCTAACTATCATAAGCCGTATCGCTCATCACTGGTCGCTCCTTTATGCTGTCGCTGCGAGGGTCGCCGTCCGTAAGGTCGGGTTTGGAGAGGCAGAATATGTTGTTGAAGATTTCCACTTACGAATTACGAATAACGAATAATGAATGACGAATTTGGTGTGCTCCCCAGGGCTGATTCGATCCAGCCGCTCTTGCTTTTCCCGGGGAACTGCTTACATACATTTGGGGTGTCAAACCTTTAAATGAAGCAGTATGAAAAAAGATGTCCTGTATGCTACTGTGATTGACACAGCCGCCCGAGGAATAGCCTTTCAAGCAACATTTTTAGCCTACATCCGAGAAAACCATTCTGAGGAGTACGCCTGTGATGTGATGATGAACTTATACAAGAACCACGTAGAATTTTTAAAACTTGTGCCTCTGCTTCTTTACGATAAGCCATATACTGAATCGCTTGCTCAGCTTTTGATAAAGAAGAGCCTTGAAGCTCAAAACGAATTTGATTACTATTTAAATCTCCGTAACGAGGTTCGCGAGAGCGACCGATAGCTGTTTGCTCCTGATTTGGTTCTGGTGTTTTCATGATGTTGGTGTTTTAATTGGTGGATGTATTGGGTTGACTGTTCAACTTGCGTTGTTTGGCGATGTTGAGGCGCATAACCTGGCGAGCAACATCCTCAATGCGGCGGTTATATCGTTTGCCTATGCAAAAGTCATTCACGTAGGTATAAGAGAAACCTGTACGTTTGGCAATGTATTTTTTGTCTTCAATCATTATGTGTTTGCCGATCTCCCTGTTCTTCGGGTAATCGTAATTGTAATCACCGTATTTCCTGTATTCAGCACCGAGTTTTGGGCGTCCCATATTGTTTAATTTGACTTTTTGTTTATAACGTTGTACTTTTGCGTAATTATTCGGCAAACATACAACATATTTGTAGTTTTGCAACATGTATGTAGTAAATATTTTTCAACTATTTTGATAAGCGAGCGTATAGATATTATTATCAAGTACTTAAAAATGAATCCAACATCATTTTCGAGTGCTATTGGAATCCCTAATAATGTGACTATTGGTAGAATTATCAATACTAACGGAAGCCCTTCATTTGACGTACTTCAAAAAATAGTACAACATTATAGTAGTATAATTAACACAAATTGGTTGATTACGGGTGAAGGAAGTATGTTGGTAGGGGACGCATCAAAGAATGAGACCATAAAAACTTCAACAGCCGATTGTAAAGGCTGTATTGATAAGGGAAAAACTATTTCCGTCTTAGAAGATGTAGTAGGGATATTAAAGGAAGTGAATCAGTCGTTAAAATTGCAAGTTGCCCAAGGATCGGTTGGAGCAGATTCCCAGAATACTCCTTATCAGCAAACTGCAACTGGATAGTTTGGACAAATCCCTCCCAGTCGGACAAATAGCATCATTTTTCGCCCGCGCACACGCAAATTCACTGAATTTTCAATGATTATCTACTTTATGTAATGGTTTTCAGTCTGTTACATTGTAATTGGTTAGTGTAATCCGTTAAATGTCGGGGCATTAACTACCCTGTTAAACTGTTTTTTGCCCATTATTGCCTACATTCCGAGCGTCAAGCCCATTGATTGGCGTTGTTTTTTTCGGGTTTATACCTGCCCTCTACCCTGCCCTCTCCCCTGTCCTCTCACCTTTCGTAATGAGAATCCACTCTTTTGCGCTCAAAACCGGGCATAAAAAAAGCCCTGGCGAGGGGGCGGTGGGCGTGGGTTTGTAAATAATACCTTTTTGCGCTAAGAAGCCTGTTATTGGCTTAATTGGGCGTATTTGCGGGTGCAATTAAACCCCGTGGCAATGGTTGTTAAACATCATTGCAAACGGATGGGCGCAACCAGGGTAAAAATGTAATTGGAATGAAACATGATAGAAGTTTTTTACAATTCGTTTAAGATCGGCAAAAATTGATAGATAGCTGGAAAGGTGCATTGCTGTAAGGGAAATCGGCAAAAATTGAGATGAGGAGGGGATACGGTTTGATTTGGGGGCCTTACAAGGGAGGGGAGGATGGGCGTAGCCTTCCATAATGGTTAGCTAAGCACAACCCCTCCCTACGGGTAGGGAGGGGCAGGGGTGGGTAATTAAAAAAATGTTATCAACAAGATTTTAACTTTTTCAATTTTTCCCGATTAACCGGAAAAAGCGATGAACTACCATGAAATAAAACTCATTTCCCGGAAACTCAGGAAACAACAAACACTGTATGAGATAGAACTATGGAAAAGGATTCGTGACCGCCAACTTGATGGATTTAAATTCTTGCGTCAGCATCCCATAATCTATGATAGAAATGGAAACGACTTGAATGTTTTTATCCCGGATTTTTATTGCGCGGGAGCACGGCTTGCCGTTGAAGTTGATGGGGGCATTCATTTACAAACCAAGGAATATGATGAGTGGCGAGATAAAATAATAACAGTAATGGAGATTGATGTTTTGAGAATAAAAAATGAAGAACTGATAGATATGGAATATGTTTTACAAAAAATTCGGAGGAAATTATCTGAATGTCCCAAGCCAGTTTCTAAACGGAAGAAAAACATTGCCACACTTGGGAGACATGATGAATGAACCTTTATATTTATAATTCGTGAAACTACCCACCCCCGGCCCCTTCTCCTTCAAGAGTTTCTATTTTAGCTTTCTTTGCAGTTTTTCAGCAAAGATATATAAACAAGATCAGCCCTGGTCATTTGCAACAAAAAGTTGTGCTTTTGGTGTTTTCTTTTCATGGGCATATAGTCTGATCATTTTAGAATACCCGGTGCAAAGACCACCGATATAGGGATGTCGTTCAAAGAAAAATATTTGGGCTACAGCGCTTCTGCTAAGAAAGCCTGTCATTTCATTCAGCAAGCCGGGTTCTTGCAGAAGTTGCCTGCCAATGTTTCCGCAGGCATCTGCAGGACCTAAGTATTTTCTTCTGCAGGTTTGTAGAACAGGAAGAAGGTTTTTGGTCTAAGATTTATTCCAACCATGATGACAATGATCGCCCAGGCAATTCCTCCTGACCAAATCAGGAAGTTCTGAAAACCGGTGACTTTATACACCGGCTTTTCAATTGTCCCGGACTCAATCCGGGATTCCCGAATGTGGGTTTCTTTCCAAGAAATGGTCGAGGATGTCCCGCTGGATGAGGTCGAGGTAGTCGTCGCTGTCTTTGGTGATGGGCATTGGTTTTTTGTTTCAAAGATAGCGTGACGGGTCATCGAGTGCAAGTGCGATGCTCTGAGATAGTGGCTTCTCAATTTCTATCTTGATTTTCACTCTGACTTTCGTCGCATAGAATAATTTGAGGATGTTGGACATCTAATATTTCCATTGAAAGCTCTGTTTCGTATTCTTCTCTTTCCGGTGTGCCAGGTTTGCCAAAATATTTATCCTCTAACTCGCTTAATGTTTTATAGTTCTTTGCTGTTTCCATATCAAGACAAGTTTTCAACTTGTTAAAACAAAACGATTTTTATTGGTTTTGAAGTAATTAGGGTCTGCTGATTTTATCTGAACGACTTATGATTCAACAATTTTGACTATATTTACAAGGTAAATACTGCAAGGAAATATGGCAAAAGCAACGAAAAACCGTGCATCTAAACATCCTTATATTAGTCCAAATCAACTT
>JAPLDO010000040.1 GCA_026391715.1 Bacteroidota bacterium | reverse complement strand
AAACCTGCGCCAACCACCGAGAGCTGAGGCATGTATTCGCCTGCAGCAAGTTTCTTTTGCACATGCTTTACTTCAACTGCTTTGTTCAGTAAATTGTATTCGCTGCGGTTTTTCACAAGCTGCTCGGGATCCTGGAAAACGAGGGCAGCAAACTGTGCATCGGTCGGGGCGATGAACATCAGCGAACTGTCGTACGGCAGCCCGATTTGCTGGCATAAAGCCCTCTTAGTAAGATTTATCCCATTCTTCAGCTTCAGCATGTTTATCTTGAGTTCATTCTGTTTCAGTTGAACTTTCAGCACGTCGTTCTTCTGCGCCAAGCCTGCGCTGGTATAATTGTTTACATCGCGGTAAAGGGAGTCAAGCATTTGCTGGTAGCTTCGCACAGTCTTCTCTTTTTCGCTGAGCGACTGCATGTTCCAAAACAGCTCTTCTGTCCTGGAAAGTACTTCGTCGCGGGTCATCTCTTTCTGGAACCCATTCACCTCTTCTCCCAGCCTGGCAAGCTTGTATCCCCTCCTGATCCTTCCCCCGGCATAAACCGGCAGGGCTACCGTAACGGCTGCTGTGTTCATATAATCAAGCAGCCCTATTGAGAGCGAAGGAAAATATGCGAATTGTGTTGGATTGACAAGTTGTCCCGGGTTTTTGCCATCCCAAACCGGCAAATTCATTGTGGGTGTTTCGAGTTTCATCAGGTAATCAGCCGAACGTAAGGCAAAGGCTGTAACGCTCACTTTCGGAAAAAAGTTGGTGAAGACTTCCTGTTTCTGCTGTTGAGACGCCCGCACATGCAATTCTGCCTCTTTGATTTTGCGGTTGTTTTGAAGGGCAAGCTGTTTACAGGAATCCAGTGAAATGGTCTGGGCGTGGCTTGTGCTTATCAGTGAGGGAACTGTCATCAGTAAGCCAATCAAAAACATTTTAATATTCTGCGGCAATTTCCAGAATGTCAGTTTCTTTTTTTTATCGCTGTATGAAACTGAATACAGAACGGGAAGAATATAAAGGGTTAACACCATGGAAAACAGCAACCCGAAACAGATCACCGTACCCAATGGTCCCCAAAGAGGTGAACGGCTTAAGATCATCGGTATTACCCCTACCGCAGCGGCGGCGGAGGTGAGGAAGATAGGTCTCATCCGGCGTTTCCCTGCGGCAATTGCTGCTTCTCTTGTGGTCATTCTTTGGTTTTCCTTTAATTCGCGGGCGTAATCAATCAGGATGATCCCGTTTCTAACAACCATCCCGCACAAACTGGTGATGCCGATGAAAGCGGTCACGCTGAAAGGATAGCCCATTACCCACAAACCAACGGCGGCTCCGGGCAGAGTCAGGAGCATTCCGGTCATGATCAGCAAAGCGATCTTTGCCTTTTTAAACTGGATCAGCAGGATGAAAAAGATTAACAATATGCTTACCAGCAGTGCAATTCCCATTGGCACAAATACTTCCTCCTGAGCTTCGTAATCTCCGCCATAAGTAATTGATGTACCCTCTGGCAACTGGAGTTTATCTATTTGAGGCCTAAGCTGGTTGAAAATGGCTGAAGCGGTTACGTCAGGTAAGTTGTCAATCTGGATCATCAGGGTTGGCGCGCCATTGCGCCTGACGATAGTACCCTCAGACCATCCCGGGGTAAAAGTCGCCATTGACCTCAGGGGAATTGCCGAAAAATTCAGGGGCGAGGTGATGTATTGATCTGCAACGGTCTTTAACTGATTTACCGACGATTGTTCCTGGGTGAGAACGACATCAACAGGGTAATCGTCTTCCCAGATAGTGGTTAGTGGGATTCCGTCCAATCCGATCATCACCGAAGTCGCCACCAGGCTTTTATAGTAGCCCATCCGGTTTGCCTTGTCACGGTCGAGGTTCACGTTGATGCTTTGCCGGGGCTGATCCCAGTCGTTGCGAACCCAGGCAAGTCCGCGGGTATTTGCGATAATTTTGTTCACTTTTTCTTCGGCAATGCGTATATCTTTCACCGAATCGGAAGAAATCCGGATTTCGATTGGAGACTTACTGGGCTGTAGCGCGAGTATCTTCCATTTAACGTATGCGTTGATGAAATTGTCGGAATACCTGGGCGAATACTCGTTTACGATCTCCCGCGTTGCCTTGTCCGATTTCGTGTTGACCAGTAACTGTCCATAATTGGAAGCGGGCATGTGTGGCGCGTAAGCCGCATGGAAGCGAGGCGAACTTATCCCAATGAAACTGGTTACCGTGGTCACTCTCTTGTCCTTTATCAGAATGGATTCCAGGCTGTCAACCACCTTTTGTGTAGCTTCGAGAGAAGAACCTGTAGGCAGCGAAACCTCGACGGCGAACTGGTTGCGCTCCATTTCGGGGAACAGCTCCTGGTCGGTAAATGAAAAAAGAACCATCGCCAGAACGACCGTGATAAACCCCGCGCCGACGACCATCTTAGGATGTTTGAAGGCATGGTCGAGCGAACGGTCGAACCAGTTCTGCAAAAGATCCAGGAATGACTTTTTACCCGGTTTCTTCTTGTTCTTTAGCCCCCTCTTGATGAAAACAAAATTCAGGTAAGGAACAAGAAGCATGGCAACCAGGATCGAAACGACCAGCGCTATTGTCACTACCCAGGGAATGGTCTCCATGAATTCACCGGCGGTTCCGGGTACCATAAAGCCCAGGGGAATGTATGCCGCCATAATGGCAAGGGTGGCAACAATGATCGGCGTTCTCAGTTCCATGGCGCTTTTGATGGCAGCATGCCAGGGAGATAAGCCCTGGTCTATCTTGCTGACATGGTTATCAATGACAACAATGGAGTTGTCAACGATCATCCCTAATACCAGTATCAGCGATGCGAGGGATACCGTATGCAGTTCGATCCCAACAAAGTAAAGTATAGCCATTGTGATCATCACCGAAATTGGGACGGTGATACCTGCAACGGATGCTACGCGCAACGGAAGAAGGATCATTGTCACAAGAATTACGGCAACGATGGCGATGAGGAATTCCTGTAAAAAATTGTTTACCGATTCGCTGACATATTTCGGAAGTTCCGATATCGTTGCTACTTCTATCCCTTCGGGACAATGCTTTTTAAACTTATCCAGGGCTTTGTTCACTTCATTACCGTACTCCACGATGTTATTTCCCGGTTGCATTTCAAGAGAAAGCAGGATTGTTTTTTTTCCGTTCTGGCGGATGAAATTGTCGGGTTTGTCATACTTCCGTTCGATGGTGGCGATGTTCTTAAGTCTCACCACGTTGCCGTTGGGGTCGGAGTAAACGATCTGTTCGGCAAGGTCTTTTTCCGATTCAAAATTGGGCGGAAAGTGAACCGGCATGACAGTATTGCCGTCATCCAGTTTCCCGGCATAGGTCACCATGCCGTTTGCCTGGTATGAGCCAAGGAGTGAAAGCGATTTGATATTGTATTCGTTCAGCAGCTCGGGTTTTACATTGACAAAAATCTTTTCTTTCTGAAGTCCGAAATGCTTGACTTTAGATGTAGCCGGGATTCTGCGGATTCCGGTTTCAAGTTTTTTAAGCTGCTCTCCGAGTTCCTTGTAACTTCTTGAATCGGACGACAGGGTGATGAGCAGCGCCGAAGTGTCGCCAAAGTCAGTATTGGCAACCAATGCAAGCACTCCCGAAGGCAGCGCCATTTTGAGTTCGGCAAGCCCGTGTTTTAATTTCGACCAGAACTGGTCGGCATTTTTTACATTATCGTTCAATTCCACGAAAATGTACATGATCCCTTCACGGGAATAGGAATAGGTCTTGGCTTTTTTAACTTCCTGGTAGCCGAAAATGTAATTTTCGACCACTGTGGTAAGCTGTTTTTCCACCTCGGCAGAATTCGCGCCGGGATATACTCCTACGATTACTCCCTGCCGTATGGTGAATGTGGGGAACTCATTGCGAGGCATTTTGATTAGCGCAACAATTCCCACAATGATTACGGCGGCGGCAATGATCACAACAATGTTGTTGTTGCGCATCGCCTTTTCGATAAGGTTTACTTTTCCGCGTTCCATCTTAAAAGGCGATTAAACTGTTGTCCGTCAACTTCTCTTTACCACCGTTCACAATGATTTGCCCCGGTTCCAGCCCCGAAATCACTTCCAGCCCTTTATCCTGATACCGCCCTGTTTTAATTACCTGTTTCCTTGCACGTTTTGCCGCTTCGTCAATTAGAAAAACATAAGTATGGTTTTCACTGTCTTTCGACACACTCTGATATGGTACCAGTATCAATTCTTTTTCCATGTCTGAATCCATTTTCACATCGCAGACCATCCCCGGTTTCAGCGCAATCAACGGGTTCGGCACAAGGATTTTTGCCTCGTAGGTGCGGGAGATCCTGTCGGCGACAGGGCTGATATTGGCAACCTCACCTTTGAATTCCTTATCATTCAGTGCAGAAACAGTAAAGCCTGCTTTCATTCCTTTAACGATCCTTGCCACTTCGTTTTCGGGAACCGATATTTTCACGTACACCTGACTGATATCCACCAGTTCCAGTGGAGCCGCTGTAATGGATATTGACGACATACCCGGTTCTATGTTTCGCCTCCCTACCATTCCGTTTACGGGTGCATACAGTTTGGATTTCCCGAGGTTGTTTTTCGCCAGATTTAATGAGGATTGAGCCTGCGCAAGTTTTGACTCCATTTCCACCCATTTAATCTCGGGCAAACTTCCTTTGTCATGCACCGATTTCAGCCTGTCATACCCATCCTTTGCCTGCTGATATTGCGAAAAAGCGATCTCATACATGCTCTTTGCATCGGTTTGATCAAGGGTGGCAAGCGCTTGTCCTTTTTGTACAATATCGCCGGCGTCCACCATAACTTCCTGCACGGTTCCGGTTGTTTGAAAATTCAGCGGTATGTTTTGATATGCCTCAACTGTTCCGCTGTAGCGAAAAGTGGTAAGCGCCTTTTCCTTTTTTACCATTACGGTTGTCACCCTGATTGGTTGAGTTCCGGGAAGGCTTTCCTGGTTTTCTCTGGGATTGCATGCGACCAGCATAAACAACGCCATCGCAGGAATGATCATCTTCTTCATATTTCTGTTTTAACTTATTGTTGATTATATAAAAATACTGAACGTTTGGTATGAACATACTAACCGGACGGTATGCTGTATTATAAAAAAATTATTTCTTAAGAAGGTAATACAACTGGTTAAGCTGATCTCTCAATGATTGTATGGAAGATTCAACAGAATTATTTCGGATAAAATCACCCGCCAGTCCGATACTTAATGATAGATATTGCATGGCGACAACAGAAATATCTATGTCATCCCTGATTTCACCTCGTTTTATTGCATTACTGATGATCACCTTTGCTTTCTCTACGTCATATTCAATAATCATGGATTTTTTTTTCGCAAATCCTTCATAATGTCTGAAACTATCGGCAATCAGCGCTAAAAAGTTAACAGGCGTGAATTCTTCATTACTGATTATTGTCTCTTTTAATAAATTATGAATGTGGTCAATACACACTTCGGTATATTCTTTCAGGCTGATGTTCTCATCGTCAAAAGAAATGCTGGTTAAGGGAAAATGCTTGTCTATTACGGAACGAAAAAGTTCTTCCTTGTTTTTAAAGTGATGATAAAGCGCCCCTTTCGTAAAACCTATAGCTTTGCTGATATCGCTGATTGATACAGCTTCATAACTCTGCGTCAGGAAAAGCTTGTAGGCTTCATCAATAATATATTCTCTTGTATCTTTCATAAGTAAAATACTGAACGACCGGTATGCAAAATTATAACTTTTTTATTTACGGCAGCAAATTATTTTCATACGTTAATAATTTTTTGAAATTAGGTCTCTCCGAGTTTAATCTCATCGGGAATCAATATCAGGTCGCTTTTCGGTGGTGGTTACGCATAAATGGCTGTGGCTGAAAATTGCTAATTTCGTGGCATGAGCGAGAATGGAAAATTAAGTCGAGATTAAAATTATGAGTAAATTGCCAACCAGGTTTTGAACTATCATAAATTGCAAATCATGCCCCGGTAAGGATGTACAGGGGATTATCATTAATGTATGAGGTTTATTCTTGTAGTTATAATGTTGTCAGTCCTATCCGGAAAGTTATTACTGGCTGGGGGAAGTGATTTTTCGTTCTTTGAAAAAGCGAAAATGATATATTCCAGTTCGGTTTCGTCTTTGAAAACAGAACAGGGAAACAACAAAATCCTTGATTCACTGCTCCGGATCCATAGCGGGGTTGTTGATTTCAAAACTGCCGAAGATCTGACCTGGAAAATCGGGCTTACCCTGGTTAAGCAGGGAAAACACGCTATTGCCCTCGAAATTTTCAATGATCTTCGCTCCTACCTTGAATCTTCCAATGACCAGTCGCTGGAAAACCAAAAACGCTTATCGGCTGCGCTAAACATCATCGGAGCAATTTATGAAGAGACGGGTCTATGGAATGAAGCGTTGGCGCTTTACATGAACTCACTGACAATATCTAATAGAATTGATTACGAGGAGGGCAAAGCCAAAATTTATAATAACCTGGGGAAACTCTATTTTAACCGGAATCAACTACCCAAAGCCGAGGAACTTTTTAAAAAAGCTATCAGGATCAATAAAAAATTCCATATCAAAACGGAGCTGTTTAATAATTATAACAACCTTGCCGGAATTTATCAGGCGTCAAAACAGTCATCAAAAGCGCTCGAATACGCCCTCATTGCCCTTAATCAACTGGATATAGACCGTAATTTCTATGATCTTTCCATTATCTACAACAACATCGGGAGATTGTACCAGGACATGGGTAATTATCATGTTGCGCTCTCTTATTATCAACAATCCTCATGCCTTCAGAAAGAGAAATCCTATTCCGACGCGCTGATCCATTCCTACCTCGCAATGTCCTCCCTGTTCCAGTCTATGAAATTGAACGATTCGGCTTCTTTTTATCTCGTCGCCGCTCAAAAATTAGCAGAAGAACTGGGGAATCCTTTCCTGAAAATCATGGTTTTACGTGATGCTGCACTTTTCCAGAGTAAAATGGGTGACAATGACAGAGCGGTGCAGTTATATTCAGCATACCTGAAGCTGAATGATTCCCTCGAAGCGGTTAACAGTCTTGACAGGATTGAACAAATCCAATCTGTTTACAAAGTCATCAATGAAGAAAAGAACAATCAGATTCTTCAACAACAGATTGATATGCAAAAACTGGCCATTCAAAGGCAGAAGATCGTTCTGGTAGCAGCGCTTATCCTTTTTCTCATATTGGCGTTGCTTCTTTTCAATAATCAACGGCTTCGCAGGCGAAAAAAGGAAAATAGCGAACTGATCGCCCGGCAAACAGAAGAACTTCATCAAAAAGAGAAGGAAATGCTGTTGCAAACGGAACACGCCCTTCAGGTCGAACTTGATTACAGCAACAGGCAGCTTACATCGTACGCATTGAATCTCGCAAGGA
The DNA here is from genome assembly GCA_026391715.1 of Bacteroidota bacterium. Taxonomy (GTDB): domain Bacteria; phylum Bacteroidota; class Bacteroidia; order Bacteroidales; family FEN-979; genus CAIVAT01. The sequence continues at coordinate 15,024 of JAPLDO010000040.1, read as the reverse complement.
ATAATGAATTTATTTCGAGGACGGTTCAAGATTTGAAGCAGATTCTCCTGGAAATGAATACGAAAGATAAATCAATGGTAGAGCGTATCAGGAACACGATCTCGGGTCTTCACCAGTTCTCGTCGGGAAACGACTGGGAAGAATTCCGCCACTATTTTGAGAAAGTTCATCAATCATTTGAGAAAAACCTGCTTGCCGATTTTCCCGATCTATCACTCAATGACCGGAAAATGTGTGCGTTATTAAAACTTGGGCTATCCACTAAAGACATCGCATCCATCACATTCCGCGAACTGCGGAGCGTTGAATCCGCCCGGAACAGGTTGCGTAAAAAACTGGGTATTCCTGCGGATGTGAACATCCATAATTTTTTCTCGCATTTTTAAGTGTTGATAATAAGTGTATTAGTTTGTGATGCCGTAGTTAAATATCTCAATATTCAGTTAATGCCGTAGCAAATAAATGAGCGCATATCAAATATGGATTAGGTTTGTAATTACATTTGTCATTAGTTTTACACTTCTGCGGTGAAATATGAATTAATGTTTTTGCTCCCGGAAAAAATCCTTTTGTCAAACCTAAACTGAGTACCCATGAAAAAAAATTTGCAAATGAGCCTCGGCTTTGCCCTGGCATTAATCGTCTTTTTGTTGCCAGTTAAAAATGTGCATGCCCAATGGAACAACAATACCTACGAAAATACGCTGGTATCCGGGGTAAATGTTTCAGTTATACTTACAGCGGCAACTACTGACGGTAAAGTTTGGTCAGCCTTCTACAGTCAGAATGGAAGCGGCTATAGCATGTATGCGCAGTTGATTGACGCCAATGGCAACAAACTGCTTGGCGCCGATGGCATTCTGGTCAGTAATCAGCCTACAGGGACTGCCACTTATGTTTTCAATATTTGTGTGGATGCATCAAACAACCTGATCATTGCGTGTCAGGATCAGCGCACAGGGACGATGCAGGCAGTAGTTTATAAAATTTCGCAAGCCGGTACACATTTATGGAGTCCTGACGGGGTTATCCTTGGCGCCGGACTTGCTCCTTATCCTGCTGTCCTCACAAGTGGCGAAGTCATTGTTGCCTGGGCTGCCACCACCGGAAGTACCCTGAATCTGCAGAAGATAACTACAAATGGAACCCTCGCCTGGGCAATTGCAAAAGCCGTCCTGGTCGGAACTACGAAAACCAACCGCGGACAGATCGTGGCAACATCCAACAATAATTTTACCATGGTATTTCAGAAAAAAGGGGTGGGGAACGGTTCTACTCTTTATGTCAACAGGTATGACTCATCAGGTACTGCGTTATATACTGCATTGCAGATCAGTACTTTATATTCTGCGCAGTCCACCTATTATTCCATACTCACTGATGGAGACACGACCTATTTTGGATTTTATGCAGCATCGGGTTCCAGGTTTAATTCTGTCCTGCAAAGGATCAACCCTGATTGTACAATCCCCTGGGGAATTACCGGTTCCAATTTCTGTACTGCCATTACTTCCGCTGATCCCTACCAAATGGTCACCAATATAGGCAAAGCGCCGGGATCGGATTATATCTGGGCAGTATCTTCATTCTGTAGTACAAACCAGGCGAATTACGGCGTTTACATTCAAAAATTTCTTAAAACTACCGGCGCCCGGCAATTTACCGATGCTGCCAAAAATGTTTTTCCCATTTCTTCCTCAAGGGATCAGCAAGCAGGCAGATTGGTAGTGGTGAATGATACTCCAATGTTCATGGAATACACAGATATTAATTACCTGATCTATGCAACCCGGCTTGACGCCAACGGGAATTTTGCCTGGCCATATAGCCGCGTCGAGATCAGTTCAACTACTACTACAGCCGGAAATGCGAAAGGAAGATACGGTTTTGAGAATGTCGGAGCGCTCAGGTGCGCTGGTTTTTGGACCGAAGACAGGGGAACCGGAATTAGAATGGGATACGCTCAGGGTATTTCCGTGAATGGTGTAATCGGTATCAAGGTAAAGACACAGGGAAACGTTCCCGCAGTGATCTCAACCCTTGCTGGTTCGCTGCAATTGGTTGATACAGTATATCCTGCTATCGTAAATCAGGCTGCCCACTGGTTCATTGTGTCTGGAACAGGTAGTGCAACTATCAGCGGAACAGGCCTTGTGACGGCAGTTACCGATGGAACCGTATGGGCAAAAGCCACAGCAGAGGCAGACGGTACGATCATGGATTCCCTGATGATCACGATTTCCGGGCAAAATCCAATCGGTTGCAACCCACCTTCTGGAGTTACGTCCTCTCAGGTACTGTCTTCCACTGCCTTGATATACTGGAACGATGTAAACATCCCCCCGGAAGGTTATCAGTATGAGATCAGGACGAGCGGCGAACCGGGAAGCGGTGCATCCGGTCTGGAATTTTCGGGTTCGGTACCGGCCGGTACCGATTCGCTTATCCTGACAGGTCTGACGCCTGCCACTTCTTATTATGCTTACCTTCGTGCCGTCTGCGGTTCAGGATTTTACAGTTTATGGACGGCTGCGCATTACTTCAGGACAATGGACTTGAATCTTTGGGTTACCGGTACAGTATCAGAAACTCAATCAAACTGCTATAACGCAACACAAACGATTACCGTTGCCGGCGGAGATTCAATATTTACTGTGATGTCGGGAGGTTCTGCCACCTTTATTGCAGGGCAAAACATTCTGTTCCTGCCGGGAACAACTGTATTTTCAGGTGGATACATGCATGGCAATATCACTGACTCCTCTCAATATTGCCCAAATCTTCCCGTAACGATTGTCGGCGCTCAATTGAAAAATGGCGACCAATCGCTCCGGACTGTTTCAGGTAGTCAGCAAAAGATCGTCATTTATCCGAATCCTGTTCAGGATATCTTTACTGTTGAATCTTCCGGTAATGAAGCGATACTGATCACCGGTATTGAAATTTTCAGCATGAGCGGAATGAAGGTCTATTCCAAAGTATTTGAAGGCATATCGAAACAATCGGTTTCAACAGATCAGCTCAAATCGGGAATCTATTTTGTAAGGATATCAGTCACAACTGGCAATGAAATTTTCAAACTGATCAAGATGTAGGCAACTTCAACAATTTTCAATACATCCTGATTGAACTCATTACCCGTAACTGATATTTCCGAAATCGTCTTTCCTTTTCTGTGTTCAATGGCGAACTGATAAGCCTTGTCATAGTATGAAAGTACAATATCGGCAACGGTGTGGAAATCATTATTGTCCAAAGCCTCTAAAGCTGCTTTGGTACGAGCGCCGCCAATACGCTGACTGATTTTTTGAATCGCGCCTGACAACAATGTTTTATCAAACTTTGAATAATCTTCAACAAGATGTTCAATGCGAATTGATTTTTCAACATTGATTCTAACCATGAACCCGGCATTTAATTTTTCAAATACCGGTTCAGGAAGAGTGATACTTCCGATCATCCGGCTTTCATCCTCCAGCCATATTGGTCGGACATGATCCATCGAACTCCACTTTGCAAACAAATCGTTTTCAAACTGCTCATTGGTTGGCTGCGGCAATTGACCCAGGGCGCCAAAAACGGAACCTTTGTGGCGCGCCAGCGCTTCAAGATCAATAACTTGTTCGCCCTTTGCCGCCAGGGTTTGCAAAAGGTCTGTTTTTCCGCTTCCGGTATAACCTCCAAGTACAACGACCATGCGAGGCTTTGCCAATTCATCTCTTATGTAACGGCGATAAGCCTTGTAGCCTCCTTTTAGTATTCCAACGTCATAACCTGCATTCCTAAACACCTCTGCCATGGTTGCGCTGCGCAGTCCCCCTCGCCAGCAATGTATCAATAATTTTCCTGCCGAAGCCAATTCAGGCAAAGCGGACAAATACCGGTCAATCTGAGGTAGCGCAATATCAAGTCCCTTTAATATTGCCTGATCTTTTCCCGATTTTACATACAAAGCGCCTATAACAGCCCGCTCCTCGTCGGTATATAATGGGATGTTAAATGCGCCGCTGATATGTCCCTGTGCAAATTCGCCGGGAGAGCGGACGTCAATCACCGGAATTTCCATTCCCGGTGTAAAAAAAGTTGTCGGGTCAAATTCAGCGATCATCGTTTGTTTCGTTCAGTTCATCAAAATTAGCCATGTTTGGTCAGTTTGACATGGTATTTGTGAATATATTTGAAAAAAATCCAAGGCATGACGCCGCGAAAGTGGTTATTTGCGCTCATTTCAGTCGCTATTTTTGTTTTTGTCTTATCATTACGACAATTATCAGATCCCGATCTCGGATTTCATTTGAAATATGGCGAATGGATAAGTTTGCACCAAACAGTTCCACTCCTGGATCAAAGTACTTATACGGTTGCCAATCACCAGTATATTGATTTGCACTGGTTGTTTCAGGTATTGATTTATCAGTTGTTCAGAGTTGGGGGATATTCCATCCTCAGCTTGTTCTTCTGTTTTCTTAGCCTGATGCTTTTTCTCCTGTTGCTGCTGAGAAACAATCTTGCAAATATTCCGGTTTCAATTTCTGCTCCGGCGCTATTTGCTGCATTTTTAATTCTTGATCCGCGGATAGCGCCGCGACCTGAATTGCTTACATTCCTGTTCTTTACAATTATCCTGATAATCCTTGAAATGTATTATACAGGAAGAAAAAACCTCCTTCCGGTTATCCCGGTAATTATGCTGATATGGTGCAACTCTCACGCATTATTCGTGCTGGGACTTATCCTTACAGGCGTTTATTGGCTTAGTATTTCTTTCCGGAATAAGAAATTTGACCGCCTTTTAGGGTTTTGTCTCGTCACTGCGATTGCAATTTGTTTTATCAATCCTTATGGAATAAAAGGCTTTCTTTTTCCATTTGAACTTTTGACTCGCTTCAATCCGGGAAATATCTATAATCAGCATATTCAGGAATTTACCCCATTCTTTGCTCAATCTAAGTTTCTGCTTCGCGACTATTTGTTCCTTGTATTACTGATAATCAGTGGTTTCCTGACTATCATCAATTTTCGGAAAGAAGAAAAGCACAATCTATTTCTGCCAATTTTGTTTGCTGTTGCCGCCATCATGTCGGTAAGAAATATTCCACTTTTTATTTTGGTAGCTCTCCCGGTTGTTTGTAAACAGATTAGCATTTTAATTAAAAATCCCGGTTTAGATGCGCGCAAAAACATTAAACACAATTTCTTTGAAAAGATTCAAAAAGCAAAATGGAAACCGGAGATAATTCTGTTTTTTATAATGCTGATACTTCCTTTATCGCTGATTCCCCGTTTGATAACCAACGCATTTTACGTTTCAAACGAATCCTTTAATAAAACAGGCATGGGAATTAATACCAGTCACCAGCCATTTTATGCAGGAGAATTTTTAATCAATCACCATCTGGATGGTAAAATGCTTAACAGCATCGGATTTGGCGGATGGCTTTCATGGGTTTTGCCTCAGCCGGTTTTCATTGATGGCCGCCTCGAAGTGATGCAGGAATCGTTGTATAAAGAATTGACGACCAGTTGGAAAGGAGGATTGAGCAGATTACTCGGCAAGTATCAACCGCGGCTTGTTTGTTACAACTATCTAAAGTACTATCCCTGGACGTTTCAGTTCCGGGAATTGCAAAACTGGCGGTTAATTTATGTTGATGGAAATGCTGCCATTTTTGCAGAGAACACCTATCGAGTGGATATTCCGGCAGTCTCATTATCCTCGCTGCCTTTGCCGGAGTATCACCACACTCCGGATAGTTTTCAGAACTGGATTAGAGGATTTTATCAGCAAACCAACTTAAATGAGAGAGACTCACTTAATATTGCGCTGTTAAGCCTTTACCTGAAACGTGATACGCAAACTCAATCAACAGATCAGCAGGCTCATACTTTTTTCAATGCAGCCAATGAGCGATACAGGAATAGGGATATTCACGGAGCTCTGGCATTCTTCGATTCGGCAATATCGCTGAAGCCTCAATATGCAAAGGCTTATAATAACAGAGGTATCATTCGCGCTATTGAATTCCGGGATATGAGAGGCGCCATTGCTGATTTTGACAAAGCTATAGAAATAGACCCTGATTACGGTGACGCATATTTCGGACGAGGATCGGCATATTTTAATCAGAATGAATTGGAAAAAGCCTGCCGCGACTGGCAGAAGGCGCGATCTTTGGGAAACATCAACGCCTCGCGGCTACTTGAACTTCATTGCGCCCGCAAATAATTTGTACTTTTGCCGCTCAACAACCTTATCCATGAGCGATGTAATCAATCATGAGTGTGGTATAGCTCTCGTAAGACTTCTAAAACCACTCGAATTTTATCTTGCTAAATATGGATCTGCATTTTATGGTCTTAACAAGTTGCATCTGCTGATGCAGAAACAGCACAACCGCGGGCAGGATGGGGCGGGAGTTGCATGTATTAAGTTTGATCTTGAACCAGGCAATAAGTACATCAGCAGAATCAGATCAAATTCAAATGCGCCTATTCAGGATATTTTCCATAAAGCAGGTCACCCCATCAGAGAAATTGAGGAACGGCAACCTCAGCGGTTAAATGATATCGAGTATCTTATGCAAAAGGTCGAGATGCTCGGTGAATTATACCTCGGTCACCTCCGATACGGAACTTTTGGAAAGAATAGTATTCTGAATATTCATCCTTTTGTCCGTGAGAATAACTGGATGACCAAGAATCTTGTGCTTGCAGGCAATTTCAACCTGACCAATGTTGATGAACTTTTCGAGAAACTGATAGATCTCGGGCAATACCCTGTTGAAACAAGTGATACCATAACGATTCTCGAAAAAATAGGACATTTTCTGGATGAAGAAAACGAAGAACTTTATCGGAAATTTAAACTTCAGGGTTTTCCAAAACGAGAAATAACAATTCAGATTGCAAAAAACCTCAATGTTCAAAAGATACTGCAAAAGGCAGCCGAAAACTGGGATGGCGGGTATGTAATTGCCGGACTCTTTGGTCACGGAGATGCTTTTGTAATGCGCGACCCGGTTGGAATTCGTCCGGCTTTTTACTATAATGACGACGAAATTGTGGTAGTTGCTTCCGAGCGACCTGTTATTCAGACTGCTCTCGATATCCCGTTTGGAAAAATCCATGAAATTACCCCCGGGCATGCTCTCGTTATAAAAAAGGATGGGAAAATTGCCGAAGAGGAGTTTCGCAAGCCGGAAGAGAAGAAATCCTGCTCGTTTGAAAGAATCTATTTTTCAAGAGGCACCGACAAGGAAATTTATCGGGAGCGCAAAAAACTTGGCAAACTTCTGGCGCCTGCCATATTGAAATCCATTGATCATGATCTGGAAAATACAGTGTTTTCATATATTCCGAATACCGCTATTGACGCTTACTATGGACTTATTGAAGAAATTGACCGGTTTTGTGATGAAATCAGAATAGACCGTATTCTTGAGACAGGGAGAACGCTTACAAAGGAAAAACTGGAAGAAATTTTCAAATTAAAACCGCGTGTTGAAAAGGTTGCAGTCAAAGATATTAAACTGCGGACATTCATTACGCAGGATTCCCAGCGAAACGATCTTACCGCACATGTTTATGATATTACCTATGGCTCAATTCACCCGGGAAAGGATAACCTTGTTGTTCTTGATGATTCGATTGTGAGAGGCACCACGCTAAAGCAAAGTATTCTGAGGATTCTGGATCGGCTTGCTCCAAGGAAAATCTTTATTGCCTCATCAGCTCCGCAAATCAGGTATCCCGACTGTTACGGCATAGACATGGCCAAACTCACTGACTTTATTGCCTTCAGGGCGGCAATTGAATTATTGAAGGAAACGCAGCAGGAAAATATTATCAATGAAGTTTACAACAAGTCGAAATCACAGGAGAACCTTCCAAAGGAAAAGATTGTCAATTTTGTTAAAGAAATCTACAAGCCATTTAGCGCGGAACGGATTTCTGCAAAGATCTCCCAATTGTTAACTCCGCAAAGCTGCCAGGCAAGCGTGCAAATCATTTATCAAACTATTGAAGATTTACATGCCGCCATTCCGCAACATTCGGGAGATTGGTACTTTACCGGAAATTACCCAACTCCGGGAGGAAATAAAGTAGTTAATAAAGCATTTATCAACTACATAGAAGGCAAAAACATAAGAGCCTATTAATTTTCTTTTTTCACTATTTCGGAATCTTTCTCGCAATCCTCTCACTTATTTCCAAAAACTGTCCGGGCGTAAATGATAGTTTTGTCTTTCTAAAATCCATGTCATACATTGATTTTAATGGAATCAAGTGAATATGTGCGTGTGGAACTTCAAGACCGATAACAGTTACGCCAATGCGTTTACAAGGAATTACTTCTTCGATGCCTTTGGCAACTTTACTTGCAAAGTTCCACAACCCGCCATGTAAATCTTCGTCAAGATTAAAAATGTAATCTATCTCTTTTTTGGGAATTACAAGAGTATGACCTTCCTGAAGCGGATTGATATCGAGAAAAGCGAGATAATTCTCATCTTCAGCCACCTTATAGCATGGAATTTCACCATTTACGATTCGTGTAAATATTGTTGCCATATTTAACGCGTTATATCAATGATTTCATACGTAATTTTACCCGATGGAATTGCGATTTCTACTTTATCTTTTAGTTTTTTTCCAAGCAATCCTTTTGCAATTGGTGAACTAACCGATAATTTCCCCATTTTTATATTTGCTTCATTTTCTGGAACCAAAGTATAGCTGACGATGGAACCGTTTAATGAGTTTTTAAGTTTTACATTTGAAAAAATCAGAATTTTGCTATTATCCAGTTTACGTTCATCAATCAATCGGGCATTACTAACCACCTCCTGAAGTTTGGAAATTTTTAACTCAAGCATTGATTGCGCTTCTTTTGCTGCTGAATATTCAGCATTTTCCGATAAATCGCCCTTATCCCTCGCTTCTGCTATCTGTCGTGAGATTGATGGACGTTCTACTGTTGTAAGATGGGTTAATTCATCTTGTAATTTTTGTAATCCTTCCGGGGTATAATACTTTAAATCCGACATTGTAGTTCAATATTAAAAGTTAAAATAAGCCAAAAGACCCTATTACGGGTCCTTTGACTTTAAGAAAATAAATTTATCGAAGATTTTAACTACGCGCTTAGAAGTTAAGTTTTATGCCAACACTATGCACTCCGCTGAAAGGATTCGTAGCCCTGTATGAATAATCAATTCCAATTCCCGACATCTTTTCTTTATTGAAGGGAACCGAAACAGTAAAGCCGGCGCTTGGTCCGGTAAATACGGTGCCACGCGAAGCTATATCAGAATTGAACATACCATCCTGATAAGTATATCCGGCTCTTAGTTGCAGATAATACTTAAGTGAATATTCCAATCCCAGCGTGAATTGATCTTTGGTGAAAGAATTCGAAGTGAAGTTTCCTGCCAGAGTAATACGGTGCATATCGCCAATTAAAAAATCGTAAGATAAGCCAATACGTAAAGTAGCAGGTAATTCATACACAGCCGAGCGTTGTTCAACAGTAAACTGGTCGTTATCGTTTCCGTGTCCGGGAATAACGCCGCGGAAAGATAAACCGTCGCCACTGAAACTCATTGGAGCGCCAACATTTTTCAGAGCAATACCAAATTTGATCTGCTCCTTCTCGCCTGTAACATACTGAATACCTGCATCGAGTGCAATGGCAGTAGCAGAAACATCAGAAATGGTTTCGGTAATAAGTTTAATGTTAAGTCCACCATAAATACTATTGGAAAAGGCTTTGGCATAACCTAGATTAATATTCATATAATTAGGCTTGAAAGTACCCTGAACCGGTTCGGGAGAATTGGTTGTGGTTATATCAATCTCGCCAAAATTCATGGACATAACGGCTGCAGTAAGCACGCCGCCATTTGTTCCTAATTTTTGACTAAGACCGAAAGCCATAATATTAACTCCTGAGCCCTGAAGCCAATTAGTATATGAAAATATAATTTCAGTTCCCTGAGTAAAACCCGTACCGGCGATGTTGGTGTACAAAGCCTCGAGTCCTTGCCCGCATGAAGTGCCAACCGATCCCCAGCCTGAACTACGCGCCCAGGGATTTATCAGTAACTCTGAAGCTCCAGCCTGACCGGAACGGTCTTTATTACCGGCAGTTACCTTATCCATGGGAAGTAAGATCAACCCTATCAGGAATATCGCAACTAAGCAGCTATATATTTTTTTCATAATCCTGGAATTTTTAATAGTTATCGTATTGAATATCCTTAGAGCTATTACAATGAGTTTAAATCAACAGGTCGAAGTATTCCAAACCATTTGATTACTCGCTCGCCAAGTCCATCAGCTTTGACATGAATCAAATAGACGCCGCCAGAGATTGGGATTCCGGCAAAATTCTTCAGGTCCCAATCAACTGATGTTTTTGCGTCGGTATTTAAACCGGCAGTTGAGGCGCGAGGTTGAGGTATGCCCGACTTGTCAACAACAAATTGACGAATCATGGTTCCGCTCATATCAAAAATGGTAACGACACATTTGGTAGGCAGATTCACAATCTTGATTCGGTTATCCAACTGATTCCGTTCATAATCATCATAAGCATAATAAGGATTCGGCACCACATTGATATAATCAAGATCGCTGGTTGCTTTTGTAACGTTATTTGTTGAAGTTGATATAGAATTAGTATTAAATATATACATCGGATAATTCCTGTTCACGGTATCAGTTGATCCGACTGGCAATGGAGTTGAGTAATAGCGTTCATAAGGTTTGGATATTCTGATCTTTGTTGTAACGGCATTATTGAGCCATTCCTTACCTTCAATAGAAAGCGGTACATTTACATACATGGCGCTACCATAAGCAGGCCACTTATTAAGTGTTGCCGGCGCAATCATTAGGTGGGAACGTAGGAAGGCCCCTCCATCATAAGCCGGATATGTTATCTTAATGGAAGAGGAAACAGAAATGGTAGTATGACCCATTATGTACAAAAAGTGCTGTCCGCCAAACACCGGGATACCGGAATCGTCATAAATACGACTGCTGGGGTTCCAGAGCATGTCGCGTCCATTATCAGCAACAAGCCATGAATTCTCACCGAACATAACGTTAAGTCTTTCTCCGGTTTCAAGGTTTATTGCATAACCGGGGAACCAACCCATTCCGGTTGCATTAATGTAATTTGAATTAAGCGTAGAGTCGGATTTATTTACAACACCGGTATCGCCATTAATATTGACAGAAGGAGTGTTGCGGAAATCAAACTGGGCTGCATTTCCCTGGGCAAGATTTTTGGTTGGGCAAAGTTCAATCACAGGACACCTTGTCCATAATTTTTTATCCGGAGTCATCACAATATTCACGCTACCGAGTTTATCAAGTTTAGCCCATTTTTTTGAAAAAGAATTTAAAGCTGGTCCTTGAGGTAATTCACTACCAGCAATTGCGGTTAAGCAATATGGAGCCCAGGTGCCTGTTTGAATTTTCTGGAAATTTTTATTTGGATCCCAGGGTTGTCCGGCGGGACCGCCAGACGCCATATTCCAGTCATAGTACCTCGAATCGGAGCCTTTGTAAGTTCCTGAACGAATCCAGTTGACTGGAGATTCAGGAATATCGCTATCCTCTACGCCGGCGAACCAACGTAAGGTGCTATCCTCATAAATCGCCGGCGAAGAATAAAGAAGTCCATTATCTGCTGGTAATCCGCCTCGCATTGAGTCGCCTGCATTTGGAACCTGATTGATCGTAAGAGCTAAGCCAAGATCAAGGAAAGTTTGTTCATAATGATAAATGGTGGTAGTATCGGCAAGGTAAACCTTACCGGTTTTATTATTTGTCAAAGTCCATTTACCAAACAAAATCTTTTTGGTATCAGCGGTTTTAACGCCAATGGCAAAAGGATTGTCAACTTTTACCTCAACCATTGAATCAAACTTTACAGTAAAATTTCCTCCAATAACATTCAACGGATCAATAACCTTAACTTGTAATGGTCCTTTTGAAACAAGGTAGGTAGGGTTATAACAAATAGGATAATCCGGGCCAAATTCTGGTTTGGTTGAATCAAACACAATCGGTGGTTTCAAAAGGATATCATTGATAGTTGAATCAGAGAAATCAAGTATCATCCCGCCATTTCCCTGTCCCTGGATACGTGTAATCACCGGACCTTCGCCATAAGAAGAATTCGATACAACGCCAAGCGGAATGTGTGGGATTGCTGTGTAAACCTTTATATTACTACGTCCTCTGAGATATGTTTTTTTCTGACCGTCAATCGCCATCGGATCGGTTTGGTTGTACTTTTTAAATTCGTTATATGCATAAGCAACGGCAATGTAATAATACTGTTTATGGTTTATCAGTCGCTCATCGCCGGTTGCAAACATATCTTTCGAGAAAACAAAAGAATGTTGGATCCCCTTATCAGCTCCATCAACCATCACTTTACCAACATTTCCTCCAATGTTTGCATCCAAAGTCCAGTTCACCAGTTTCTTGACGCCGTTTTGAATATCAAACTGCGCAACAAGTCTGGCTTTGCTTGTCTACAGTTATCAAATAAGCTCTGAGCCTTGTCGTCATATTGTTTCAGCAATAAAACAGAGGCTGCGGGCGTGCCTTCAACTGATTGCGCCCAGGGAATCCCAACTGTAATGTAGTTACAAGCGCCAGGCAGCAAAGTAAAAGGTCCGGCTGATTGCATAAACCGGCGATCCTGCGGATTGTTCTTCGCAGTAACTTCTGTCCATTCTTTTGGACCATTGGGCGGCTGACCTCTGGTTCCCCAATCGCAAACGTCAGTAAGTCCGGGGAACATAAAGTCGCACTCCGGTCCAACTCCGCCTGCTGAGAAATGCGCGTTTCCTCCGTAAATCATATTGGAGTTATCTTTCCAGATTCCACGAAGGAAGAGATAATATTCCGGCGCATACTGCGGGTCGGTCATATATGGCGGAACTCCGGCGTTACTATTATTATGATAAACAAAACGCCGCATTCCGAAACGTTCATTATCAATAATTCCATCTCCAAAGTTTACGCCGTTAATAGCTTCCGACCTCACAAGAAAATTGGCTGAATCCAAACCGCCCGGTCCATATCCCATTTTAATTTGGGTTCCATTCAATCCTACAATATCGCAACTCCCTTTAAAAGAGGGACCTTTAAGGTTACTGCCTTTAAAGGAAGGATTATCAAAACCGTCGGGATCCATGTAAGGACCCTGGAAGAAGTCTACCCCGACAGCAGGAGGGTTAGAGCCATAAGCATAACTCTGACCAGTTCCATCTATAGGCGTACCATTGTAACAATAACCAAGTCCGCGGTTTACATCACACCCAACATAGTCGTCATTTGCGTAACCCAGATCCGGGTCAACCCATTGACTGAAATAGGTTCCGGTGAGAGTATAGGTTGATCTGTTGATAATTTCATAAGAATAAAAAGTCATATTATTGATTTCATCATTCGTAGCAAAGGCAAAATATTGTGCGCGGATTTCCATCCCAATTGGATCTCCGGTTGTTTCGGAATGGTAGTTACCTTTATCATTGTAAACACTCCAAAGGGTTTGGTCGCCTTTCAACACCTGGTCGACCAAAATACCCATTGTATCGCTAACTCCGCCATTCTTGATTTTTGCTCTCGCAATTCTTTCACCTGGTTTGAGATAGGCAGGGCATAAACGGTTTGCCAGGTCATAATAAGGATAATCCCCCGTCTTAGGGTCATAATCGCCATCACCGCCAATATCCATGAACGGCGCAAGGTAATAAGCTTGTCCTTTTGATTTTTTACCATGAGCTGGCCACTCAAGAATTGTTTTAGGGATGACATAGTTCGGATACTCTGCTTTGTTGTCCCACCATGCTAAAAACTCCTGTACTTCGGCTCTCGACATTGGATATAATTTATCGTATTCAGCGCAGGTTTCAGCATCAACCGCAGCAGTTCCGTCAACCGTTAGCGGACCGGGCCAGTAATCATTCTTAACGTGCGAAGGATTACCTGTTCCCTGCCCATATCGGTATGCTGCAAGCTTCAGATTATTATTTATATCAATTCCCCCGATCCAAAGGGAGAATGAAAACATTGAGGTTTTCTTTGAACCCTTAGGAACTTCATATTCGGCATTTTCAAGAAACCATCCGTTTCCGTAAGAATAACAAAGAGTTCTTACATTATTGATGTCAAGGTACTTATAAGTGGATCCAGACGCACATCCCGCAGCCGTCTCTTTGATGTTATTACCGCTTTTACTGCCACCCACTTTGTGTACTTCTTCTGCCCGGAGGGCATTTGCTATCAACAAACAGAAGAGTAAACTAACAAAAAAGCGAAGTATATTTTTCATAGTGTTATCATTTTTAAACATACCGGAATTTCTTCTCGTTAACATTGTCAAATACATTAAAAGTTAAACATAACGCCGAAACGAATAGTTCTTGGGGAGCTATAACGGTATGGGCTATTCATATTGATTGAATACAGATCACGGAATGATTCGGGACTTACCTGCTGACTGATAGCATTTTGCCATTCAGGCGCTGTAAGGTAGCCATCGTCGTTGGCAGTTCCTGTTCCGGGATATACAGCGGTAACATTCTGGGTATTTAACAAGTTCGAGAATTCGAAATAAACATTGAAGGTTCCACTTTTCTTTTTATTAAGCGAAATGTTGAAGTCTTTGTCAACACGGGCATTAATCAGGAATTGCCATGGCAAACGAGCTCCGTTTATACTTCCTTTTATGGGACCCATTGCTCCAAAAGGCAGAATTTTACTTGTTTGTGTATATGGGGTTCCTGATCCTCCAGTGAGAGTAACATTAGCGCCAAGGTTTGAAAGAATCTGAATTGGAGATTTTCCGTTTTTCCGTTTTATAACCGGTCCATTATAGTCATTGCCAGCGCCCCAACGATAATCTATACTGACGTTGAACTGATGCCGACGGTCAAAATTCAAGGGATTCAGGGTACGAAGGTTCGGCTGATCGGAACGGATAATGGTTTGCGCTGC
>JAPLDO010000179.1 GCA_026391715.1 Bacteroidota bacterium | reverse complement strand
TTAATGATATCAGCCCTTTTTAAAAACACGAAGAAAACCACTTCACCCAATGACTGTTTAGCGACAAGCGGCTCTGATCCTATAACCTTTACCTCTCCTTTTGTCGTCAGGAGACGGATTTCGACAGGCAGATCATGGTTGGTTTTATTTACAATCTTCATACTGTAAAGATTGCTGATCATGCCCCCTTCCTGCTCCTGATACATCATACCGGGTGAATGAAGTACAGTTGCTTCAACCGGATTGCGGGTAATCAGAAAATAGGTAAAAGAAAACAACAGCGCCGCGAGAACGACCGTATATCCTCCTGAGCGTATTGTGAAATGCCATGATTTATTTTCGGAGAGCATTTTTTCGGAAGCGTAACTAATCAACCCAGGTTTGAATCCAACCTTTTTCATAACTGAATTGCAGGCGTCAATGCAACAGGCGCAGTTGATGCATTCTAATTGGGTTCCGTTCCGGATGTCAATTCCGGTGGGACACACAACCACACATTGGTTACAATCCACACAATCGCCCTTCCTCAATTCAACCCGGTTTTCACCCTTCCGGATTGCTCCGCGTTCTTCTCCACGATTATAATCGTAGGAAATTACTACAGTTTCGCGATCAAGCAGAACACCTTGCAACCTGCCATAAGGACAAACAATTGTGCAAACCTGCTCGCGGAACCAGGAAAAAATGAAGTAAAATACAAATGAAAAGATTGCCATCGTTGCCAGTCCCCCCACATGATTGTATGGATCATCGCTAACTAGTTTTATCCAGGCGTCTGATCCCATCAGGTACATCAGGAAATAGTTGCTGATGATGAAGGATATCAGAAAATAAATTCCATGTTTTAAAACGCGTTGAAAGATTTTCCTGACATTCCACGGGGCGGCGTCGAGCGCTCGTTGGGAGTGTGCATTGCCATCAATCCAGTATTCAATCCTGCGGAAAAGCACCTCCATGAAGATGGTTTGCGGGCATGTCCATCCGCACCACAAGCGACCATAAGTAACAGTGAAAAGGATTGTAAACACCATCAAAGAAATCATCCCGATAAAGAACAGGTTGAAATCCTGAGGCCAGAACTGAACGCCGAAAATTACGAAAGTTCGATGCATAAAATCAAAGAGCAACAGTTGTTGCCCGTTGATTTTAATAAACGGGGAGGTAAAAAAGAATACCATCAGAAGTATTCCGACGATATTTCTTGCGGTGGTAAGCCTGCCTGACGACTTCTTTGCAAAAACCCAAAGTCGTTTGCCGCTTTCGTCAATGGTGTATAACCTGTCGCGAAAGCCTTCAGTATCGTCGTGGAGTTGCATGTTACTTACACGGGTCTCCCTGTGGCGCCTTGGGATTTGGAGGGTTAGTTCCTCTCAGAGTCATTGTAAAACTTGCAACTTTTTTTATATCGGCATCGTTAAGCTGGGTCTTCCAGGAGATCATTCCCTTTTCAGGAACGCCGATAGTGATAACTTTAACCACCTTCCAATATTCACAGCCATGAATAGAATAGTTGTCAGTGAGATTAGGTCCCACAAGTCCCTGACCTCCTTCGAGATGACATACTTTACATTGCTTCTGCCAGATGGCTTTACCTTCATCGAGACTCGCCTGATCGGTAAGGGCAATAATAGTGGTATCAATTGCCGCAGAAATCTGTCCCTGCGCGGGAACGCCGGCGGCGGCTATCTCATTCTCCCACTCCTTCTGCTGATATGGCGCAACTTTGATTACATCAAAAACAAAGATATAAACCACCGACCAAACAATGGTAATAATGAACAGCCATACCCACCATTTCGGCAGGTTGTTGTCTAACTCCTTAATATTATCATAGTCATGACCCGACAACAGCTTATCGCCCGTCAGTTCATCTTTTTCAATATTTTTATGATCATGCATTTCCATGGAATTATATTTTAAATATCATGAATTTCATCTTTTTCTTTCGCGCCATCGTCGAGGGGCATTCGGCTGTATTCATCCACATCTCCGGTTTTCAGCGACATTGTATGAATTATCAGAAGGATAAAGAAGATCACAAATATGACCATTGATATCAGTCCGTAGTTTTCAAAGTTCCCTAACGATTTAAATATATCGCGTAACATAACTGTTGGTTATTTCCGGATTACAGAGGCAGTTGGCAAATTTGCCGAATGAACATCTTTACCAAGTCGTTGCAGGTAAGCAATCATTGCGATTATCTCTTTGCCCGGTTCAACCTGGATTCCCTGGCTCTTCAAATCATTGGCAATGCCAGTTGCTTGAACCATCAGATCATCATTGGCTTTGGAATCATAAGCCGGCGGATACGGAACGCCGAGAAACTGCATCACCCGGATTTTTTTCGCGGTGTTTGTTATATTAAGATCATCGCTGATAAGCCATGAATAAGCAGGCATAATTGATTGCTGATTTAACCGTTGCGGATCCATCATGTGGTTATAATGCCATGAATTTGGTCTGTACTGGGGTCCGTTTACAACGCCTTCGCGCGACAAATCCGGTCCATTGCGTTTTGATCCCCATTGAAAAGGATGATCGTAAACATATTCGCCGGCTTTGGCATATTCGCCGTAACGTTCAGTTTCCGATCTGAATGGACGCACCTGCTGCGAGTGACACGTATAGCAACCTTCGCGCACGTAAATATCCCGTCCTTGTAATTCAAGCGGCGTATATGGTTTTACGCTGGCGATGGTTGGTATATTGGTTTTTATGAGATACAGAGGAACAATTTCAATTATTCCGCCAATAAGAATAGCGAGAAGGGCAACGATGCTAAACTGAACCGGGCGACGCTCAAGCCACCTGTGAATACCTTCGCCGGAGCCGCGTTTACCTGCAGCCTTTGCCAGCGCCGGAGCCGAAGCTCCCTCTTCGGGAAGAAATTTGCCTGCCTTTATGGTTAAAACAAGGTTATAAACGCCAAGGATAATTCCAACGATGTAAAGCGATCCGCCGATAGCGCGGGCAGCGTACATAGGTTTTAACTGGGTAACGGTTTCGAGAAAATTCGGATATTTTAAAAAACCATCGGCTGTAAATTCCTTCCACATTGAAGCCTGCGTTATGGCGCCCCAATACAATGGAACTGCATAGAAAATAATGCCGAGCGTGCCTATCCAGAAATGAAGATTGGCTACTTTCCTTGAGTATAGCTGGGTCTGGAAAATCCGAGGGATAAGGTAATAGAGAACGGCAAAAGTCAGAAATCCATTCCAACCTAACGCGCCGATGTGAGCATGTCCAACTGTCCAGTCGGTAAAATGGGAAATGGCATTCACCGTTTTGGTTGACATCATCGGACCTTCAAAGGTTGACATACCGTAAGCGGTAACCGCGACAACCATAAACTTCAGCACAGGGTCTTCACGAACGCGATCCCACGCGCCGCGAAGCGTCAATAATCCATTTACCATTCCTCCCCAGGATGGAGCTATCAGCATCACCGAAAAAACAACGCCAAGCGATTGCGCCCAGCCAGGCAACGCGCTATATAATAAATGGTGAGGACCTGCCCAGATATAGAGGAAAATCAACGCCCAGAAGTGAACGATTGACAACCGGTAGGAATAAACCGGACGGTTGGCAGCTTTGGGAAGGAAATAGTACATCAATCCGAGGAATGGGGTTGTGAGAAAAAAAGCAACGGCATTATGACCATACCACCATTGAACCAGGGCATCCTGAACGCCGGCATAGATCGGATAACTTTTGAACAACCCCACCGGAATTGCGAGGCTGTTTGTTACGTGGAGAACAGCGATAGTTACGAAGGTTGCAATGTAAAACCAGATTGCCACGTAAATATGCTGTGTTCTTCGTTTTATAATCGTTCCGATCATGTTCCATCCGAAAACAATCCAGATTACCGCAACAAGGATGTCAATAGGCCACTCCAGTTCGGCATACTCTTTACCTGTTGTAATACCGCAGGCAAAGGTTAATGCCGCAAACACAATTATTAACTGCCATCCCCAGAAGTTGATCTTACTGAGAAGGTCGCTGAACATCCTTGCTTTGCACAAACGTTGCAGAGAATAATAGATTCCTGTAAACATCCCGTTTCCAACGAAGGCAAAAATCACCGCATTGGTGTGAATCGGGCGGATACGCCCAAAGGTTGTGTAAGGTATTCCGAAAGAGAGCGCGGGCCATATAAACTGCAAAGCCAGCAACAGCCCTACAACCATACCTATAACACCCCAGAACAGAGTAGCGTAGGCAAAGTTTTTGACAATCTTGTTGTCATAGTAAAAGATTTGATTTTCCATAGATTATTGATTTGGTGATTGATCTGTAAGAATTTTACTGGATTCAGATTCCGGTTCCACAATTTCGGCAGGCTTGTCATCTTCAAAAAGCATTCGCACCGAGGAGCCGTAGGTATCATCATATTGCCCGTTGCGCACCGACCAGAAAAAAGCAATCAAAAAGCCTCCCGCAAGAATTACGCTAAAAGCAACCAGAACCAAAATTACACTCATTAGTTAAATTTTTAACAAAATAAATATTAAAGTATCATTTATCCAAAATAGCGCGCCTGAAACATTGGAAAACTTCGATATTTATATCGGGTCTAAATTATCATTTTACATCAAACTTGCTGAAACGCGATGATATTAAGACTGATAAGGTAACAAATCCGATAATAGTCACAGAACTCAGCGGCATCAAAATAGCAGAGACTACAGGCGATAAATTACCGGTAATAGCAAAACTGAGTCCAACTACATTATATAAAAAGGAGAGCGACATACTCAGGTAAACGATTCGCATACTTTTGCGACTAAAAGCGAGAAAATCGGGAAGGCGATGAAACTGACCCGATTCAAGTATGGCGTCGCAAGCCGGTGAGAAATGGTAGATATCGTCGGCAATGGAAATGCCGCAATGGCTTTCGCGCAAGGCGCCGGCATCGTTGAGTCCATCTCCGATCATCAGTATCTTTTTTCCGGAGGCTTTTAGATTACTGATGTACTCAAGTTTATCACGAGGCGACTGGTTAAAACTGAGGCGTTCAGGGGAGGGAAAAAATTCTAAAAGCGTAGGTAATTCGGCGTCGTTATCGCCAGAAAGCAGATGAAGTTCATAGCGTTGAACAAGCGATGTAAGAACCTCCCTCATTCCCGGTCGGTATTGGTTTTTAATACCTACAAAACCAAGTACTTTGAGATCAATTGCGATGAAAACCCGGCTGCCCGACGCTGTCGGAGTAGCTGACCCTGTAATGAATTCTTCGGAACCAATCTGCACAAATCGTCCGCCAGCCACTCCTTCTACCCCGCGCGAAGGAATTTCAGTGAAACCGGCAACAGCCAACTCCTCGCATCCGACGAGGCGTTTACATATTGCCACGCTTGAGGGATGTGTTGAATGTCGCACAAGCGAATATATAGCTGAAAGATCATCAGGATTCGCGTTAAGCGTGGTAAGGTCGGCTGCAAATCCATCATTGGTTGTAATGGTGCCGGTTTTGTCAAAAACAATGGCGTCAATGCCTGCGAGCGTTTCAACCACTGCAACCCGTTTAAGATAGAAGCTGTTTCGACCGAAAACCCTCATGGTTCCGCCAAATGTGAATGGAAGAGTCATCGCCAGGGCGCAGGGACAAGCTACAATCAGCACGGCTGTAACAACCATAAACGCCTGTGAAGGTGAAATAAACCACCAGTATATTCCCGATAATGAAGATATTATAATTATTGCGGCAGTGAAATACCTGCTAATCATGTCCATAACCGAATCCAATCGTGTTTGTTTTCCAGAGTCTGTAATATCCTGGTTCCAGAGTTCAGTCAGGCGGCTTTGGGCAACCTCTTTTTCCACAATCAGTTCAATGGAGGCGCCAATCTGTCTGCCTCCTGCAAAAACACGTTCTCCCAACCGCTTTTGAACCGGCGTTGACTCGCCGCTCACGAAACTGTAGTCAATAGAACCATCGCCTTTCACCAGCAGCGCGTCGGCGGGAATCAACTCCTGGTTCCTCACCAGAATTCTCATTCCAACGCGAAGGCGTTTCAGCGGGATAATCGTTTCCTCCGCAGAATCTGTAAGAATAGTTACCGCCACAGGAAAATAGGATTTGTAATCGCGCTCAAATGATAATGCCTGGTA
>JAPLDO010000212.1 GCA_026391715.1 Bacteroidota bacterium | reverse complement strand
ATCGCCCATCCTTACTTTATAATTTGGAGATTTGAATGAAAGGAAGACGCCCATCGCCGGAAATCTCGCCATCAGTTCATCCTGAAGAGACTGCGCTTTAGTTTTTGAATTGTTACCGGAATCGGAAAAAAGCTGAATTCTGAAACCATCAATGGTTTTTATCGTCTTGTTAATTCTGATGTGTTTACTCACCAGAAGATCAACTCTCGCGTCTTGAATAATCTCCGTTGTTCCCTCTCCCGAAGCGATATTCTGAGCAAAACCCATCCACGGTGTAATCAACAAAAAAATCACAAACAATGTATAGGTCAAACCGGGTTTCATGTCCTTCAGATAAGGTTAAAATTTTCAATGGGAGTTATACTAAGCACCGGAATAGGCGATTGATTAATAAGCTGCTGTGCCTGAGCCCCTATATGAATATTGAGGGGGGTTTCCTGTTCGGTCATAATGGTAATTAGATCTGCCTGA
The DNA here is from genome assembly GCA_026391715.1 of Bacteroidota bacterium. Taxonomy (GTDB): domain Bacteria; phylum Bacteroidota; class Bacteroidia; order Bacteroidales; family FEN-979; genus CAIVAT01. The sequence goes on along the minus strand of JAPLDO010000212.1, from coordinate 13,164 downwards.
ACATCAACTGCATAATTTAACACTGCTTTAGTGAGGTCGCTGGAAATAAGACTGTCCTCAACAAATTTAACGTCGTTTTTTTTAAGCCATGTCACTGCCTTCTGAGCATATTTATCAGCAATTCTCTGAATTGACTTCAGGTGGTTGTTGTGCGTGGTAAGCAGGTAAATCTCGGCGTCGAATAGTTTTGCCAGTTTCACCGAATATAAGAGTTTCTGAATAGTTTCATTTGAACCATCAATCGGCACAAGAATACGGTCAATGCAATTTCTGATCTCAAAGTCATGGCGAACCGTAATCACCGGCGTTGATGTGAATGTAACAATCTTATAGGCATTACTTCCAATCCAGAACTCCTCAAAACCCGAAATTCCGTGGGCGCCTGTAACAATGAGCTCGGCAGAAGTACTGCGGGCAAGACTATCAACTTCCCGGTGAATCCTACCCTTTTTCAGTTTATAATCAATTGACAAACCGTGCAAAAGTTTAGTTTTACATTGACTGGTCAACTCATCAAACCGTCTTTTAGCCTCATTCCTGCTTTCATTGGAAGTATCGGGATAGACAGATTCCTGAGTAATGATTTTATCAACCCATACAAGATGGATATCGGACTTCATTTTATTAGCGAGACAAATTGCATACTCAACAGCATGAAGTGAAGTGTTCGAAAAATCTACGGCTACAATAATCGGTTGCATGTGAAAACGGTTATATATAATTATATCGTAAAAATAGAGATTTTTTATTACAAACCTAACGGAATAAAAAAATATCATTTTGGAAAAATTTTTGGGAATCTCTATTTTTATGTACGTTTGTACTTATGAATGAAAATTTGGATCCAACAGGAAAAAAACTCAACTCTGCCGAAAATGAGATCGAAAAAACTCTCAGACCAACCGGTTTCATTGAATTTTCGGGGCAGGAAGCAATTGTAGAAAATCTGAAAATTTTTGTGCGGGCGGCAAAACTTCGTGGCGAAGCCCTGGATCATGTGTTGCTGCACGGTCCTCCGGGGCTTGGGAAAACTACGCTTGCCCATATTATCGCTAATGAAATGAATGTCCAGATGAGGGTTACTTCGGGTCCAGTGCTCGACAAGCCGGGCGATCTTGCCGGATTGCTTACCGGACTCGAACCAAACGATGTGCTGTTTATTGATGAAATCCACCGGTTGTCGCCGGTTGTTGAGGAATACCTCTATTCGGCGATGGAGGATTACAAGATAGATATTATGCTCGAAACCGGTCCGAATGCCCGCAGTATTCAGATTTCGCTAAGCCCTTTCACTCTTGTTGGCGCAACCACACGATCGGGGTTGCTAACCGCGCCTCTTCGTTCACGCTTTGGTATCAATTCGCGTTTGAATTACTATACCGCAGAAACCCTCAATCATATCATCCGAAGATCTGCCGCAATTCTTCATGTCCCCATTGAAGAAGATGCAATTTGGGAAATTGCCCGCCGAAGCCGGGGAACACCCCGTATAGCTAACCTTTTGTTGCGTCGTGTGCGGGACTTTGCCCAGATCATAGGCGATGGCAATATTGATTTGAAAATAAGCCAGTACGGACTCGCAGCGCTTAGCGTGGACAAAAACGGACTTGATGAAATGGATAATAAAATCCTGCTTACGATTATCGAAAAATTCAAAGGCGGACCTGTCGGACTTGGAACAATTTCCACGGCAGTGTCGGAAGATGCCGGAACCATTGAAGAGGTTTATGAGCCATTCCTGATTCAGGAGGGATATCTTATGCGAACGCCGCGGGGCAGAGAGGTTACGGAACTGGCTTACCGGCATCTGGGAAAACTGAAGCCGGGGGGGCAGGAGATGTTGTTTTGAGGGACGAGGGACGAGGGACGAGGGACGAGGGACGAGGGACGAGGGACGAGGGACGAGGGACGAGGGACGAGGGACGAGGGACGAAGGACGAAGGACGAAGGAGGAAGGACGAATGGAAGATTATGCGTTTGAACGGAGCATTTCGGAGGAGGCGCTGAGGCTGGGGTTTTCATTTTGTGGTTTTGCCCGGAATGAATCGCTGGAAAATCTCAGATCGTTTTATACAGATTTTATACGGCAAAAAGATCATGCCGGATTTACTTATCTCGAAAACTTTCTTGAAAAGCGGCTTAATCCCGACCTTGTTCTAAAAGGAACAAGATCGGTGATTGCCCTGCTGATGAACTATTATCCTGCCGAAATTATTCCGGAGGAGGATAATTTCATTATTGCAAAATATGCTTACGGAAAAGATTATCACCGGATCATGCGGCAGAAAATGGAGATGATGGTAAATTTTTTGGAAAAGCCGGGCATTGAAGTAAAAGCAAAATCATTCGTTGATTCCGGCGCGGCGCTTGAAAAAGTCTGGGCGCAACGCTGTGGCGTTGGCTGGCAGGGAAAAAACACCTTGATTATCAATAAAACAGCCGGTTCATTTTTCTTTATCGGCATTATCTTTACAAACCTTGAATTGATTCCGGATGCATCTGAAACCGATCATTGCGGCGATTGCCGGCGATGTGTTGAAGCCTGTCCAACCGGAGCGCTTAATTCGCCGTACCAACTCGATATTCGGAAATGTATCTCTTACTATACTATCGAAAAGAAAGAGGAGACGCCAGCTTATTTAAGGGGAAAATTGAAAGACCGAATTTTCGGTTGCGATATCTGCCAGGATGTTTGTCCGTATAACCGGCTTTCAAAGCCTCATGCTTTTCCCGGATTCTCTCCTTCTTCTGAATTAACAGGAATGAAAAAAAACGATTGGCTTCACCTCACGCCCGAAATATTCAACCGGTTGTTTTCAGGTACTGCGGTAGAAAGGACAGGTTACTTACATTTCATGAAAACAATACGGTTGATTTAATTTAATTCTCTCCCCAACGGAATCCGGGAATTTCAAATCCTGCAATATTAAGAATACGATCAACAACGGTCATTATTAGTTCCTCAATGTTTGCAGGTTTGCTGTAAAACGATGGCGTGGCGGGGCAAATAATTGCGCCGGCCCCGGTAAGCAGTTTCATATTGCAAAGGTGGATTAGATTATATGGGGTTTCGCGGGGAACCAGTATAAGTTTCTTTCTCTCCTTAAGCATAACGTCGGCTGCGCGGGTTATCAAATCATTTGAAATGCCAGCCGAAATCCTGCCAAGTGTTCCCATTGTACACGGGCAAATGATCATGACATTATAACCCGCAGATCCGGACGCCATCGGGGCGAAGAAATCATCAGAACGGTAAACTTTCAATTCAGCCCCCATTCCGTTAAGATGTTTCGCACCAACGGCATCAGGGTTTTCGTTTAGTTCATACTTCCAGACTGAGATTGCATTTTCCGAAAAAATGACTCCGATGGATTCAATCTGATCATGAAATTCCTGCAAGCGTTCCAGCAATAATTTGCCGTAAATGGCGCCGCTGGCTCCGGTGATACCGACGATTATTTTGTGTTTTGTCATAAAGTCTTTGCGTCCTGGGAAGTTTTGTATATGCAAATGGGCTAAATTATAATATTTTGATCGCAAATTTGAGCCTACTCCGAAAACGAAACAATTTGGACTAAAGTCCAGTAGCTATTTGTTTATCAATTGCCACGACCTTAAGGTCGTGGCAATTCAAGTTGCTGACATTCCGGGCTTTAGCCAAATTTTGATTTTTTTAATGGACAGTTTTATCCCGTTTTGAGTATATTTTGACCTTTCGGAGCGCGTTCTTAAATTAATCTTAGTAATCTCTTGTTTTAAAATACCAGATCAAAGCCAGGGACAAAACGTTGTTATATTGCCCTGTTTCGAATAATATTTTCCGCGCTCCATTTACATAACCGCTGTTAATAGAAATTAAGGAATAATTGAACCGGAAATCTGCTTTGAGATGATCGGTAATGAAGCACGAAATACCGGCGATACCGCTTAGGGTGACAGTTCGGTAAGGTACTGTTACATCTGTTTCCATTCCATTAGATTCTACATAGTAGCCAAGCAGCACATCAGCCGCCGGACCAATTTCCGCCTGAACCCGCTTGGCAAAAGTAAACTGGTAGAGCAACGGAATTTCGAGATAATGCAGCCGCATAATGTAGGTGTTTCCGGCATTTGTAACAGAGTCGGCGTTTAATCTGCTGCCTTTCTGTATATATTCCATTTCTAACTGGAATGATGAACGAGGCGATAACTTCAGGCTTACGAAAGCCCCGGCGAGATAACCGAATTTATGGTACCCCACCCAGGTATCCCCGTCAATTTGGCTTACAACGCCGCCGGCGATAATTCCGCCATTGAATTTCTGAGCCTGGGCGAACAGTGGCATCATAAACAATATTAGCAATCCGTAATTTTTCATACCTTCTTATCCAGTTATTTTAAGTAAAAATCTTTATACATCTCTGTTTATTATTCTAAATTGACGTTAGCCCTGAAATGGCGAAATCTGCCTACACATGGTAAAGCCCAGCGCATCCGGGGTGCGAAAATATGTTAAGCCATTAAACACGGTAATAATTTTAAAATAACTGCTTTCACTATATTAACAGGAACTGCATTCCCGGCTTGTTTCCTTGCTTGTGCATCGGCAACAACAATTTTATAGCTGTCGGGAAAACCTTGCAAACGAAACATCTCTCTTGGAGTCAAACGTCTTTCGCCGTTGACCAGTAGATAATTATATGACGCTCCCGCTCGTAAAGCGCAGGAATATGGATATGAACAAATATTTCCGGCTTTGTTTTCGTGCCATATTGAAATTTTGTATGCAGATTTATGTTTGTCTTTGCGTTTATTAGCGATATATTCAGATGCGTTATGTTTCTCGCCCACCTTATTTTCAAGAATTTCAGAAAGCGGTTTGAATGGTTGTACTGGCGAGGGATAACTAAATATTATGGGTTCTCTGTGTCCAACTATGACAACACGTTCGCGTTTTTGCGGAAGCCCATAATCAAGAGCGTTTAAAACAGCAAATTGAACGTTGTATCCCAAATCTTTTTCTAAAGTCTTAATAATGGTTTTTAGTGTTTTACCGCCATCATGTCCAACAAGTTGCTTTACATTTTCCAGAATAAAAGCTTTAGGTTTTTTATGTTTAATAATTCTTGCAATGTCAAAAAACAGAGTTCCTCTTATGTCGTTAAAACCTTGCATTTGTCCAATGATGCTGAAAGGTTGGCAAGGGAATCCTGCAAACAAAACATCATGGTCGGGAATATCGTTTTCATCTATTTTTGTAATATCGCCTGCCGGTCTATGTCCGAAATTTGCTTCATAACTGTCTTTGCAATAATTATCAATGTCTGATGAAAACACACATTCGGGAATAAGGTCATTCTCAATACAGGCTTGATTCATGGCTACTCTAAAACCACCAATTCCACAAAACAGGTCTATAAATTTTATCTTTTCCATTCTCAAATTGTCATGCTTTCAAAATTAACACTAAAGTTGTTATAACAGATATTTTTGTTCAAAAGTTATCAATAAGGCAATTGAAGCCGGCGAATCTGCTACCTCCGGCGAACTCCGTTACCGGACTTTAGTCCAAAATTATTTCCTTTTCGGAATATTCTCATGGTTTAACTTTATATTCGCATAGATATTACTGTTACTTAGTCCAAAACCTTACTGAATCTGAAAATTGTATGAATCTCCTGATGAAACCATTGCATTTGTTGCTGCCAGTCATCCTGCTCTTACTGGCAATGTCGAACAATACTGCCGAAGCCAGCGCCAATTCTGCCCCGGTTACTACCGCCCCGGTTCTTAACGCATGCCCCGGAACATCGGTTAATATTCCGGTTACCGTTTCTGCCTTCAACAACATCGGCGCGTTTTCTTTAACCATGCATTTTAACTCCTCAGCGCTCAACTATCAATCGTTCACCAATAATTCAGGTTTTCCGGGATTAACGGTGAATGGTACAATACCGGGAACAATCACAGTCGGAGGATTTTCAAATTCAGGGATATCCTTGTCAGACAATACCGTATTTTTCACATTATCGTTCAGTTACATGGGCGGTTCAACTGAATTAAACTGGTATGACGACGGCTCATCCTGCGAATATGCGGATTTCCCCGACTACAATCCCCTTTATGATATTCCCGCTTCAATGTATTACATAAATGGTCAGGTGAACGACTTGACTGTTGGCGCGCCTGTTTTCTTGTTTGGAGAAACTTCCACACGTTCTCAGGGAGCCGGGACCGTAACATATACAGCAACAGCGAGCGCCGCAACCGAAATTACATACAGCCTCGACGCCGTTAGTTTATCCGCAGGTAACACTATAAATACAAGTACCGGCGAAGTAACATATTTAGCAAGCTGGATTGGCACAACCATCATTACCGCAAATGCAACCGGTTGCGGCGGACCTAAAACCGCAAAGCACACCGTAACAGTTTATCCCTTGGTTCCCGACCAACTTTCACTCGCAAATATTACCATTGACAGCGCTCAGTTGGTATGCTACAACGCCACCCAAATCATTACTGTTGCCGGAGGAAGCGCAATATTCATAATTTATAACGGGGGCGGCGCAACAATGATAGCCGGTGAAAAAATTGTATTCCTGCCGGGAACAATGATAAATAGCGGAGGATACCTTTATGGCTATATCGCCCCGTCGGGTCCATATTGCATTCCACTGAAAATGGCAGAATTTGAAAATTATAGTGAAAATGAAATTGATAAGACGTCATTTTCACAAGCCAGTAATGTCTCCGTAACAATTTATCCAAATCCTGTCAGAGATGGATTTTCACTCGAACTCAAAGGCTTTGACAAATCTGATAAACTTCGTGTCGAAATGTATGGAATACTTGGAGAACATTTACTTTCCGAAGATTTGCAGGGAAATTTGAAATATGATTTTTCACTCGCAGGAATGCCAAACGGAGTCTATTTTATCCACATTATTATTGGAAATTTTACAGTCACGAAAAAGATTATCAAGTTTTAATTTTCAGAATTTCCCAAAACCTGATTGTGTCATGCTTTCCTCTATTGGAATTTGCGAACAAAATGTTATAATTTAGCCCGTTTGCAGTATAGATGGAGATGTCGGTAAGTTTGAATCTATTCGCCGAATTTGCGTGCGGTTTTTGCAAAATTCTCCATGATTTCATCCAAATCGCCGGTAGTAAGATCGTTAAACAGCTTGTCGGCAAAGCAAAGTCGGGCATAAGCCGATTGCAGTGGCAGGAAGTTACTCAGTAACTGGGCGCCTCCGCTTCTTATAACCAAATCCACCGGAGTTTTTATCAATAGATGGTTTAAAAAATGGTCAGGAATCTCTGACGCCTTCATGGCATTGATTATTTCTTCAAACGGGTCAAAAGCAAGAAGTAAATTCAACCGGACGCGAGTATTATTCATTGTTAATTGTTCAAGAGAATCAATGGCGTGGCGTAACGATTTTGGGAGAATTTTGCGGTTTCCGGCAACGATAACTCTGATATTCCGATTTTTCGCAATTTCAGCAATCTCATTGTTTAACGCTAATTCGATCAGACCAAGATTTGCAGTTAGCTCTTGCGGATTTCTTCTGAAATTTTGAATACTTGAAAGATAGATACTTATCTCAAGCGTCCCTTTTTCAATTAAATAATTAACGAAAATCTGCAAACTTGATTTTGTATGAGAATAGGCTTCCCGGAGCGTACAGCTATGAGCCTTTGCCCAGCGCCGACCTCCATCGGGAATGATTCCAACATGAAACGGAATGGCGCCTGGCGAGGGATGAAAATCGGAAGTAAATTGCATTTGTCGAATTTTTTAGTGGCGATCCTCATACATGGTTGAACCTATTCCGAAAAGTCAAAAAAACAAATAAACGGCTATTTGTCATATCATCATTCATCGTACCCCACCCCCAACCCCTCCCCAAAAAGGGAGGGGAGTGGAGCGCTAATCAGCATAATACCATGATTAACAGAGCTATGGCATATTAGCACAAAAATCCCCCTTCCCTTTTGGGGGAAGGGGGTCGGGGGGATGGGGTCTAATTGCAGGAGCAAAAGAGTGATGGTTGTACCAATGTGGTAAAAAAATGACTTTTCGGAGTGGGCTCATGGTTTATACTCAAAACAAAACCCGGGTTTATTTAACATAATCCATATTGAATAATTTGTACTTACATATCTTTAAGAAAGATACGATGTTATGACTCAATTTTCTTTTATACCGTTTGATACAACCGAAAGACACTCGCTGATAATAGAGTTTCTCGTAAAACATTAAAATATCAAACCGGTGATATTTACTGAACTGTACCGGTTTGGCGCCCGCCCAATGCAATACCAATGGATACCCGGTTTTATTTTTAATATTTTCTAATTCTAACTCCTGCGCCTGCTGCATATTAGGCCAAACCCAAAAATTCACATACCGTACAGAAATTTTTCCGGCATCCTTACATTTAGCAAAAACATAATTTAAAATGCCCTGATCGCCATGCTTAAATATATGAGGATATTTATTTGATATCGTTGATGAAAAATCAATTACTCTTTCAAAATCATTTTTAGATAGCATTCCGCTGGTCATAACTATTTGCCCGCCGTTAAAACCAAATCCCGGATATTTAAATTGAGGATCAAAAGTTTTAATTTTTTCGATATCTATATAGTCGCGAGTCACTAAAGGCGCTTTTTCATCTTTTTCTTCAATACCGGTGACAATAAAGTCATCATTAAATTGATTTAAAAAATCAACGACTTTACCAACTAAAACAATGTCTGAATCGAGAAATAAATACCTGTCTTTTTTGGAATTAAAGATAACTGACAATTTAGACCAGGGCCATCCAAAATATTTCATGTCAGTTTCAAAAATTTTGACATTAAAATATTTTTCGAATTCTTTGGTGGAGAAATCACCGGCTATCAAATCTTTTATTAAAAATATTTCTATATCAGGGTACCAGTACCTGACGCTTGCGATACAGGGTCTTAAAAGATATAAATCCTTTTTAAAACAAGCAATTGCTATCTTATTTATTTTCATCTGTAAGAAATATTAGTATTTTTAATAACCGGGTTCCACCTGATAGGAAGGGAATATTCATCTATCATATAGACAAACAAAAATAGGAATAGTTTTGCAAATCCAACTAAACCAAAAATAAATAGTCTGAGTAAAACCTTTCAGCGTTCATTCAGGCTTTTTTCAAGGTAAATCCAAAGGTAGTTCCAACTCCAACGGCGCTTCTGACATTAATCGTTTGCCCGTGGGCTTCAACGATGTGTTTGACTATAGCCAATCCCAGACCTTTACCCTTTTTGGTTGTTGCCCGTCCGCGGTCAGTGCGATAGAAGCGTTCAAAAACACGGGAAAGGTCAGGCGTGTTGATGCCAATTCCATTATCAGTGATTTCCGTAAGGATATTTTCATCCATGTCGAAAAAAGTGATCTTGGTGCGTCCTTGTCCCTGAATCCCATACCTGATAGAGTTATCAATGATATTGGTAAGTACCTGCCTGATTTTGTCCTTGTCGCCTTCAACGAGGATGGTCTTGTCCGGTTCATTCATCATAAGTTTGATTTCATGCTTTCCAGCCTTCATGTCGAGCATTTCCACAACTTCACGGGTTAGGGCAACCAGGTCGAACCGGGTGATGTTTAACTTTAATTGTTTTGTTTCAAGCTGTGAAATCTCATCAAGGTCTTCAAGAATTCGCACCAGCCTTTCAATGCTTTTCTCAGTCCTTTTCAGGTATTCCATGTTAATTGCCGGGTCTTCAAGACCTCCATCAACCAGCGTGGAAACATATCCCTGAATATTGAATAGCGGCGTTTTCAATTCATGCGATACATTTCCGATGAATTCCCGCCTATATTGTTCCATTTTTCTCAAATGCTCAAGTTCCTGCTGCTTTTCTGCCTCCCAATTGTCAACTTCAGCCTGAACCCGGTCAATTATGTTTTTCTCGGATAGGGCGCCTGTTTTTTCTTTTTTTCCGGTTTTTACGGCGTGAATAGATTTATAAACAAGACGTATTTTGCTGTAAATGAATTTTGTAAGTGTAAACTTGAAAATGAACCAGGTGATGAAGAAAATGATCAGAGCGTTGATGAACAGGATGAGGAAGATAAAAAACCGGTTGAATCCGGGAGATAGAATGATTTCGGCAGAAATCAGAAACAGCAAGGAAAAAACTGCTGTGATGATAATGGCATTCAGAAATGCCAGGTTTCCAGGTTCATGAAATTTCATTATTCTTCGAATTTATACCCGACTCCTTTAATGGTTTTAATGCTGTTGATATTCAGTTTTTCCCGGATTCTGCGGATATGAACATCAATAGTGCGATCTCCCACAACCACATCGTGTCCCCACACATTCTCGAATATTTCTTCCCTCGTCGCAACCTTATCCGGGTGGGTAACCAAAAACTGCAACAATTCAAATTCCTTACGGACAAGGGTAAATTCTACGTCATTTATGACAACAAGATACCGGTCTTTATCAATAATGAGTTCTTTGGTACGGATGATGTTTCCGGTTTCGGGCGATTCTTTGTACCTTCTTAGCAAAGCCTGAATGCGGCTTACAAACAATTTAGGTTTGATGGGTTTGGCGATATAATCATCGGCGCCAGCTTCAAATCCGGCAATTTGTGAATAATCTTCCCCGCGGGCGGTGAGAAAAGCGATAAGAGTATTTGCAAGTTCTGGAATATTTCTAATCGCAGTACAGGTTTCCATTCCATCCATCACCGGCATCATAACATCAAGGATCACCAGTTGTGGATTGAATTTAATGGCAAGTTTCAACGCCTTTTCACCGTTTCTGGCTTTCAGAACCTGATAACCCTCTCGTTCGAGATTATAACCAAGAAATTCGAGGATATCGGCTTCGTCGTCAACAAGCAGAATAATTATGTCCTTATTTTCCATTTCGATAAAGTAAATTATGAGTATCCGGTTGGATACCTAATCTGGACAAGCCAGAACCAAATAGATTTTTAAAAGTTGGTCAAAAATATTTCCCCTTGTAACCCTTATCAATAAAGAGATGCAGAAGGTCGTCAAAAATATTATACCCAAAAAAATATAAAAAAAATGAACCACAGAGACACCGAGAGCACAAAGAATCACGGAGGTTATTTAATACCTTCAACTCGCATGGCAGAATTTTCCTAAATGCCACCAAAACGCTAATGTGCAAATTTACACAAAACACAGACTATCTGTAATCATGTCATCCCTTTGAGATTTGGTTGCACAACATGTCATTCAATTTATGTTTATGGAACTTGGCAATGTTCACTGATCTCTCTTTAGTTTTTGCTTTTACCATGATATATTTATTTATTCGCGGACTGAAATGCCCGGAAAACGGTATGCAAATGTAAACTGAAAAGTCTGTAATTTCACTATTTCACCGTTTCTCCAGCCAAACCTGCCATTCAATAATTCGTGCCAGCCGTTCACTCATTCCATCTATAAAATGTATTTTTACAGTTGTAATTTTGACGTCATGAAACAATATTCTGCAATTATTATTGACGATGAGAGGAATGTCAGGGGAGCGCTGGAACTTCTTCTGAAGCAATATTGCCCAATGATTCAGGTAATGGGATTGGCAGCATCTGCAGAGGAAGGGCGGGAATTGCTGAAGATGCATGAGGTTGATTTTATCTTTCTCGACATCAGCATGCCAAAAGAGGATGGTTTCGCATTTCTACGGTCAATCGAAAAGGAGAAATTCGGGGTAATATTTACTACAGCATACGAGGAGTATGCCCTGCGCGCTTTAAGAGCCAACGCAATAGACTACCTTCTTAAACCCATCAACTATCTTGAATTATGTGAAGCGGTTGGCAAAGCCATTCAGTATCATGAACTCAGGATGAACAAGTCGGAAATCCTTTCAATTTATAAAGAATCGTTAAACAATCTTCCTGAACAGATTCATCAGGAATACCGGGCAATTGAAAAAATCACGGTGGCTGAGCAGTTTGGTTTCAGGATGGTTAAGGTAGCCGAGATCATGTATTTGCAAGCCGACAGCAATTATACCATCATTCATCTGTCGGGGCTGAATAAAATTGTTGCAACCCGCACCTTGAGCGATTTTGAGAAACTTCTCGACACTCCGGTATTTTTCAGGATTCACAAATCAACTATTATCAATATGAACTTCCTTCGCGCCTATTCAAGTTACGAGGGAAACTTTGCCGAATTGAACGATGGCACACAGTTGAGTATCTCGCGTCGAAAGGTGAATGAATTCAGGGAGACGGTTAAACAATTTTCAAAATCAATTGAATAGCGTGAACTAATAGTAGGTTGTTTCATATTATTTTACCTTTGTCATGGAAGTTGAAATGTCTAATTTGATCCGATATGAAAAAAGCGCCTAAACGACAAGAAATTGATTTCAGCGTTGTGATTGAAAAAAGCGACGATGGCTGGTATGTTGGTCAGATCCCTGAAGTGCCGGAAGTAATTTCGCAGGGAAAAACTATTGAAGAACTCAAGGAAAATCTATTGGATGCTTTAAACCTGGTAATGTCGACAAATCGGGAGACTACTCTCCAGGACAATGCCGGTCGAAAAATCATAAAAAGGAAACTAAATCCGGCATTATGAAAAGGGGTGATTTCCTTAAACACCTGAATACAAATGGCTGCACTTTGTTGCGCGAAGTAGCCAAACATACAATCTATTTAAATCCCGAAAACCAAAAGCAATCAACAGTAGGAAGGCATCAGGAACTTTCAAATCTTCTTTGTAAAAAATCTGCAAGCAGCTTGACATTCCTTCAATTTGATCAATTACAGGCAAACCAATACCAATGGAAACCTTTAAATTGAGTGAATGTTTGTTTTGTCTTTTAGTAATCCTTTCATCGGCTTGTTCTTTATTGACCGCGCAAAATCCTTACATTCATCAATACACCACCCAGGACGGACTTCCATCCAACACGGTGTATTATGTCTATCAGGACAGTAAGAAATTTATGTGGTTTGCCACAGATGCGGGCGTTTCTCGCTATGATGGTTCAACTTTTACAAACTACCGGAAAAAAGATGGCTTGAGCAGCAATGAGGTAATCCGAATCAAAGAGGATTCTTTCGGAAGAATTTGGTTCTTCAACATTAATTCAGACCTCGATTTCTTTTATCAAAACAAAATTTTTAATAAAA
>JAPLDO010000026.1 GCA_026391715.1 Bacteroidota bacterium | reverse complement strand
CGGGGACGTCAACGCTCCGATCGAGCGACGATCAGTATGAATCGAAGATCATTCAGTCGCTCGATGACGCAGCAAAGCAGTCTGGTGAAACGCTGGCGCTTTATATTGACATGAAAAAGGCTGAAATCGCCGCTTCCATTTTGCAGACAAGAAATACCATCAACGTTAATGAGTATGTGATTTACTTTCTTGGAGTCGCTTTTCTGACGTTCGGAATAATGCTGGTGATAGTCATCCTTCGGTTTGTTTATACTCAGGTTGGCGGCGAGCCTGTTGAAATTCGTACAATCACAACAAGAATCACTGAAGGCGACTTTTCTTTTAAATTTCCGTTGATAACAAAAGGGATTTTTACTTCGATCAAGATACTGAACCAAACCATGAGCGAGGTGGCTTTAAATGCGCAAAGCATTGCCAATGGCGACTTTACTGTGAAGATTATTCCTCAATCGGAAAGCGATCAGTTGGGAAATTCTTTGGCAAAGATGACCCGGACGCTCATGGACTTGCAGAAAGTTACTGAGGAAATATCTCAGGGGAATTTTGCCCGCCGGCTGGAAGTGAAAGGCGAGAATGACCTGGTTTCGCAATCAATTAACCTTATGAGCGAAAACCTTGAAAAGAGTGAGATTCACAATAAGGAACAAAACTGGCTAAAGGATGGTTTGAACAATCTGAGCAAAGAACTTTCCGGCGATCAGAGCCTTGAAAAAATTACAGCACATGCTATCAGTTGCCTCGGCAGATATAGCGACGCCGGCAGAGGAGTCATCTACCTTTTAAACGATCAAACAGGAAAACTCCATCTCGTAAGTTCTTTTGCATTCACAGAACGGGATGCTTTGTCTAATATCTATGAGTTGGGACGCGGCGTTGTTGGGCAGGTGGCGCTTGAGAAAAAGGCGATTTTGCTAAGATCTGTGAGCAGGGATGAAGCGCCGGTAACGTCAGGCACTACAAACACTTTGCCGGTAAACACATATACATATCCGATTTTGTACGAAGACAACCTTATGGGCGTAATTGAACTATCCTCTTTGCAACCGTTCAGCAGAATCCGGGAGGCTTACTTCGAACAATCGAACCAGATCATTGCATCAAGTATCTTTTCAGCCATTCAACGATCAAAAATCGAGATTTTACTCCATAATTCACAGGTGGCACAGCGGGAGGCTGAAGAGAAAACAATCGAAGTTCAGGAAGCCAACGCCCTGCTTGAAGAACAATCGCAGCAGATCCGAATGCAATCGGAACAACTGCAACAAAGTAATTCACAACTTGAAGAACAGCAACAGCAATTGCAGCAGCAGTCGGAGGAGTTGCAGCAAACCAATGCCCAGTTGGAAGAGCAGCAGCAACAACTTATGCAGCAAACCGAAGAACTTCGCCAGGGTAACGACCACCTGCAACAAGCAAAGACGGAACTCGACGCCAAAGCCAACGATCTGGAAATGTCAAATAAATATAAGAGCGATTTCCTCGCCAACATGTCGCATGAGTTACGTACACCGCTCAATTCCATCATCCTGCTTTCGAAAATGATGCAGAAAAATGAACGTGGCAATTTCAATGCCGACGATATAAAACGCGCCAGAGTGGTTCATTCTGCCGGTGAAGAGCTTCTCCGTTTGATCAATGACATTCTCGACATCTCAAAAATTGAAGCAGGGAAAACTTCATTGCTTATCAGTGATTTCCCTGTTGAAGATTTGCTCACCGATCTGAAACATTTCTTTTCAGGCACAGCAAAAAACAAAGGACTGGAACTGATTATTGAAGATAAACTGAATACGTCAATAACCAGCGACCGTGACAAGGTTTCGCAGATACTTCGCAATTTTATATCAAATGCGCTGAAATTTACTAAAAATGGCAGCATAACCGTTTCTGTGCAGGATAGCGGCAAGGCAGAAAAGCCTGTTAAAATTACGGTGAGAGATACCGGAATTGGCATTGCATCAGAAAAGCACAAGATGATTTTTGAGGCATTTCAGCAGGTTGATAGTTCAATTTCGCGAGAATTTGGCGGCACCGGGCTTGGACTTACAATTTCGCAAAAGTTAGCGTCATTGCTACGAGGCGAAATTATACTAAAAAGCGAGGAGGGAAAAGGCAGCGAATTTTCATTGTTACTTCCCGTAAAACTGGAGCCACTGAACATTGAACATGTTGAATATACAAAGACAAGGGTCAGAGAAAAACAGGCAAATACCAGCCCTGAGCCTACGCCAATCAAAGTTATTGAACCGTTTGTTGATGATCGGAAGACGATTAAACCTGGTGATAAAATTATCCTGGTTGTGGAAGACGACTACACTTTTGCCGATATCGTGGCGATGGTAATCCACAACATGAATATGAAAGTGTTGCATGCCGCCACCGCCGAGCAGGGTCTTGGATTGGTGCAGCAATTCAAGGTTCACGGAATTGTACTCGATCTGGTTCTTCCGGATATGAACGGGGTTGACTTTATGCGACGGCTGAAAAGCTATAAAGATTTGAGGCACATACCAGTCCAGATCATTTCCGGACACGAAAAGAACCCGGAATTGATGCGTATGGGCGCACTTGATTTCCTCCAGAAACCGGTTGACCAGGAACAGATTCAGACTGCAATCCAGGGTATTCTGAATTTCAGTGAGAAAAATCCCAAAGACCTTCTTATTGTTGAAGATGATGAAGGACACCGCAACGCTCTTATTGAACTTATCCAAAGTCAGGATATAAGAGTCAATGGCGTTGAAACTGAGGAAGAAGCTACAAAGGAACTTCAACGGGGTATTTATGACGCCGTGATAATTGATCTTGGGCTGAAATCGGGTAGCGGCATTAATATCTGCAAGTATGCCAGGGAGAATCAAATCAAGGCGCCGATCATTGTTTATACCGGAAAACAATTATCGGCGGAAGAGGAGAAAAATCTGAAACGGTATGCCGACAGAATCATCATCAAAACCGTTCATTCCGAAAACAGGCTCCTCGATGAACTTATGCTTTTTCTTCATCAAACGCAGCGGGATTTCTCTGATAAAACAGAGTCTGCGCCCGATATTAATCTCAGAATGAAACGCCTTTCGGGAAAGACTATTATGGTGGTTGATGACGATATAAAAAACGTTTTTGTCCTTAGCACAGCGCTTGAGGAACATGGCGCGCGGGTAATTGATGCGCAGAATGGCAAAGAGGCGTTACGGTTACTTGAAGAAAAAGGCGCCGACCTGGTGCTGATGGACATCATGATGCCGGTGATGGACGGCTATACTGCTATCGCGAAAATCAGAGAGAATTATCATCTAAAAAAATTACCGGTTATTGCTTTAACGGCAAAGGCTTTGAAGGAAGATCGTGAAAAATGTATTGCCGCTGGCGCCGATGATTACCTCTCAAAACCCGTTGATTACGAAATGCTGATCGGGCTTGTTGAAGCCTGGTGCCAGAAAAAAGGCTGATTATGAACATACACGCCTTCAGCGCCACGAAGTCGCACCATATATCGGTGCAGGGGAACATGGAATTTCAGTCGGACCGGGATATGTTATTTGACGAACTCAAACCCGGCAAATATATGGAAGTTGAAATTACCTTCTTCGACGCCCGAATTCTGCCCTCCGATACTATTATTTATTTAAAAACATTCATTGAAACACAGAAAAATATCAAGGTCAGGATTAACGTTTTCCACAGATACCTTGGATCCTATTTGTTCAGGCTTGGCATTTTGTGTCATATATTACAACAGAATACCATTGAATACCGAGAAGCGAGAAAAATAAAGGCTATTGCGCTGGGTGGCTCGGCAGGAAGCCTCGATAAAATCATGACCATCATTGCGAAACTGCCCCATAAAGAGATAAGCGTTTTTATTGTTCAGCACATTCTCGAGCAGGAACCAAATTATCTTGGTGAAATTTTACAGAGGAATACCAAATTCAGTATTGTTCCTGTTGTTGATAAAATACATGTCAGGGCAGGCTGCGTCTATATTGCGCCTCCCGGACATCACATGAGGGTAGAGCATGGCAGGATAAGGTTGACGACTGAAGCCAAAATCAACTTTGCGAGACCCTCTATCCAGGTTACTTTTGAATCGCTGACACATGAATACAAAAACGGACTGATTGCCGTAATGCTTTGCGGTTATGGCGAGGATGGCGCCGCCACTTTCCCGTTACTGAAACAATCTGGCGCTATTACGATCATCGAGGATCCGCACGATTGCGAAGCGAAAGACCTGTTGCTGAATGCCTGGAAAACCGGGGTTATTGATTACAAATTTCCTTTGCCGGAACTGGCTTCTTACCTCGCGCGCGTAATTGAACCCGAAACCCAGAAAATTGACGACCTCGATCTTAAGAGATTTTTCGACAGAATCAACGACCATTATGGTTATGACTACCGCCACTATAATCCCCAAAGCGCGGCGCGACGAATTGCCCGTGTTATGTCGGATAATCATATATATTCCTTCCGACGGTTTGAGGAGTTGGCGCTACAGGATCGCGACCTCTTTGAAAACCTTTTCCTTGAATGCTCTATAAATGTCACCGAATTTTTCAGAAATCCGTTAACCTTTAAATTTATCCGCGAAAAAGTTCTGACCTATCTCGATTCATTTCCGCATGTGAAAATATGGAGCGCCGGATGTTCAACAGGACAGGAAGCCGTGACGCTGGCAATTCTTCTCGACGAACTGGGAATACTTCACAAATCGCAAATCTATGCTTCTGATATCAATCCTTACGTTGTGGAGGAGGCGCAGAATGCCATCTATTCGGAGGGCATGATTGAGAGCAGCCGTAACAACTATATTCAATCAGGAGGCGCCCAGAAATTTGAAGATTATTTCCAGATTAAACATGGATATGCCCAGGTGAAGCCTCATATTAAAGAAAAAATCCTGTATTTCCAGCACAGTTTGCTGAATAAAGGCGTGTTCAATGAGTTTCATCTCATATTATGCCGTAATGTCCTGATCTATTTTGACGATTCACTACAGAATTCAGTCATTGACCTGTTTTTCCGTTCCCTCGATACAAATGGATTTCTGGTACTTGGCGAGAGCGAAAGCATTGCCTCCTACCCGATAGGTTTACAAATTTATGATAAAGCAAATAAGGTGTTTAAAAAAATAATCTGAATCCGAACCCTGAAAACACTGATAAATGGTTGATTAACCGTGCTTATTAAACTGCGTCTGACGAAAATTTATCTTTCGGACTACAAACAGGAAATACCAAAGGAATAATGGAAAAACCAGAAAAACCAACCATACTTATTGTTGATGATAATCCCAACAACCTCTTCTCGCTTCATGAACTGATCCGCGCTGATTTCCAGGTGGAGGTAATCGAAGCCAATTCGGGGTATGAAGCGCTGCGTATTGTCAATGAACAACAAATTGACCTCTGTTTGATGGACGTTCAGATGCCGGAGATGGATGGTTTTGAAACAGCCCGGCTTATCAAGGCTCGCCCCAAAACAGCCCATATCCCCGTTATCTTCATTACGGCTTTTGATCCCAATAAAAATCTGATGGACAAAGGGCTTGATGCAGGAGGTCTGGATTACCTGAGCAAGCCTATTGACGACGTACAGATAAGACATACCCTGCACTTGTACCTCAGATTTATAGAAAGGGAAAGGAATATCAACTGCGAGCTTGAAGAAAAGGTACAACTGCGAACCCAGGAATTGCAATACGCCAACCGAAAACTTAAACTCGAAATTGAGGAACGTAAAAGAGCAGAAGCAGCTCTGACAGACTCGGAAAAAAAGCTACATGCAGCAAATGCGGCAAAAGATAAATTCTTCTCTATTATCGCTCACGACCTGCGGAATCCATTCAACACCATTATTGGTTTTTCTAACATCCTCCGCGAAAATTATAAAGAACTCGATCAGAAGGAAGTTACCCATTTTATTGAACTTATCAACGATTCAGCTCTCAATGCCTATAATTTACTCGGAAACCTCCTCGACTGGGCGCGGTCGCAAACAAACGCCATTTCATTTATGCCTATGAACATAGATATAGGCGAGATTATAATGGCAACCCTTTCTATGCTTGCCGGCGACGCCCAGAAAAAGAGCATCAACCTGACGAATCATGTTGCGGCAGGTATAATGGTCAGGGCCGACAATAATATGCTTGCAACAGTCGTCAGGAATTTACTTACCAATGCCATCAAATTTACCCGGAAAAATGGAAATGTTTCGGTTTCCAATAATCTGACTGAAGGCAGATATGAACTTATTGTTGAAGATGACGGAGTTGGCATAGCTGCGGCAAATATTGATAAGTTATTCAACATTGACACGAAAGTTGCCACCAAAGGAACCGCAGACGAGCCAGGCACCGGTCTTGGTTTAATTCTTTGCCGCGAGTTTATAGAGAAAAATTCGGGAACAATCTGCGTGGAAAGCGAGGTTGGAAAGGGAAGCAAGTTCATTATAACGTTGCCGTCGCCAACAACTTAAACTCGCTTTATAATACCATCCTGCCGGCTCACCGCGCCGCGAAGGTATTGGAAGAAATTGTCTCATTTACCAAAACAGGATCAAACCGTACCTTGGAATTTGACGTCAGAACGTCACAATTTAACCATTTTTTAGCGAGTAATTTTTCGTCTAAAGCGGTATTAAGTAATTCAACCCAATGTTTATACCGCCATAAAGGTTGTGCGACGGATTGTAATTATATGTATGATCGGGAATGCGCCAGTCGGTAGCATTAAGATCCATTAAACCATAAGCCATCGTGAGCCCGACATTGAGAAACAGGCGAGAGCTAAGGGAAATATCAACGCCAAGGTCAATCCTGCCCATTATATCAAGCGAGGTGTAACGGTCGGTAATAGTCTCTTCGCCAACTTTGATGCGCTGTAAAGTGATAGGATTTATAATAGTAAGGGTATCTATAATACCATTTTTATTGTATTTCTGATTTGCCGAAAGCAACATGTTAAACTGGGGACCTGCCATAAGATAAAACCTGGCAATATCTCCAGAAGTCCTGAATTTGAAGAGCAATGGAATCTGTAGATAGTTCATACTGACATTTCTGGTGTAGTCGCTCCCCTCATGAGAGTCTTTATATTTCTGTCCAAGAACGCCATAACCAACTTCGAGTTTCAGTCCGATATTGTTGTTGAAGTCGAAACCAATGTTCAGGTTTCCGTTTCCACCAAAGGTTGAAACGTAATCCATTTCAAATGGAAGCCCGTAATTGTTCTGATTGGTAGTCCATGTACTCAGAAATGAACCGCCAAGCCCGAAATAAACCTGTTTCTGTGAAAAAGCAGTTGATGCTGTTAATAGAATGGCAATGGCGATAATTGATAATGTTTTCTTCATAATTTGTTGGTTTTAGTGTTGATTTGAGAAAAGTCCCCAGATTAAAGTCCGGGGTTAATATTTCATAAGTGTATTTATCAGGAGGTTGGTAACATTACTAACATTTTCGCTGAAAACCTTCAGCACCTCTTCCCACGTAACAGCCTCCTCGTCATGTTTCCACGAATCGTAATCGGTAGAAAGCGCGATAGCTGAGTATGGAATCCCGGCTTCCCTTGCAAGACTTGCCTCTGGCGCTAAGCTCATGTTCACAATATCGGCTCCGAGCAGTCTGAACATCTTCGATTCGGCGCGTGTTGAAAAGCGGGGACCTTCTATGGTGACAACCGTTCCTGTTGGGTGAAATCTTATTCCGGTTTCACGACATCCGTCAATCAGAATTTGTCGCAGTTCTTCCGAAAATGGGTCGCCCATTGCAGTATGAGCAATCTTTCCGCCATCAAACGGGTCGTAAAAAGTACTTATCCGGTGGCGGGTAAAATCAATGAACTGATCGGGAATGACTACATCGCCACGACCTATCTCTTCACGCAAACTGCCGCAAGCCGTGGTAGCAAATATATAATCGCATCCCAGTTGCCTTATGGCGTCAATGTTGGCGCGGTTGTTAACCTGAGTAGGAGGGATTGAATGATCGCGCCCATGCCTCGAGAGAATATAAACTTCGCAGGAACCGAGAGTTCCGGTGAAGAACGTTGAGCTTGGAAGTCCATAAGGCGTTACAATCTCCACTTCGTTTACATCTTTGAAAATATTCAGTTTTTCGAGTCCCGAACCACCGATTAACGCTATTTTGACCATTTTATGAAATTTTTGGCGAAGGTAGAAAAATATAAGTCATTCCTGATCATTCGTCATTAATTCGCCGGCGTATTCCGCGTGAATTTCCGTAACGCATAATTCCGTACTTTTGCGTGCAAATCTGAAACTTCGCATGGCTATAAAATATCTTGGCGAGCATCTTTTTCCCGGCGGACTCGGGGATTTCTTCGTGTGGCTTGGCTTTGGAACAGCTATCCTCGCCACCGTTTTTTACTGGCTCACATTTTACCGGCGCGACGCCAGAAATCGCTTTGTGCGTTTTGCCAGAATTTCGTATATCATACACGCCATTTCACTGATGATGGTTGCCGGAGCGCTTTACTATCTTATATTCAAACATTATTTCGAGTATTCTTATGTATGGCAATACTCTTCAAAGGAGTTGCCTCTGAAATACATTATCTCCTGTTTCTGGGCGGGACAGGAAGGGAGTTTCCTCGTATGGGCGCTGGCTCAGGCGATCATTGGTTTGGTGTTGATGAAGATTTCGCGCAACTGGGAAACTGCGGTGATGATGATTTTCTCCTTGTCTCAGGCTTTTGTAACATCAATGTTGCTGGGAGTCAAAATTTTTGGAACCGCCATTGGTTCAAGTCCCTTTACTCTTCTGCGGAATACCGTTGATAATCTGGAAGGAACTATTTTTGCACAACCAGACTATATCCAGATGATTACCAACGGCAAAGGACTTAACCCACTGCTCGAGAATATCTGGATGACGATTCACCCGCCAATTTTATTTATCGGCTACGCGCTCACCCTCGTTCCATTCGCCTATGCTATTGCCTCATTGCTGAAAAAGGACTATCAGACCTGGATTAGCCGCGCTTTTCCCTGGACGCTCCTGGCGCTTCTTACGCTGGGCGCAGGCATCCTGCTGGGGGGCGCGTGGGCTTATGTTTCTCTCACATTTGGCGGTTTCTGGGCATGGGATCCCGTTGAAAATTCGTCGCTCGTTCCCTGGATGACCCTCGTTGCCGGTTTACATTTCATGATCATTTCGCGGAGGCAAAACTTTGCCAAATTCGCAACCTACGCAACGCTTACCCTCACTTATGTGCTTGTGCTTTATGCCAGTTTCCTTACGCGAAGCGGCGTGCTTGCAGAAACCTCTGCCCATTCATTCGGAGATAGCGGTATGACGACTCAATTATTCGTCTATATGGCAACCTTCCTGATTATGATGGTTGTGATGATCGCTATGCACTTCCGCAGGTTCAATATATCAGGAAGCGATGTGTTGCTCTCGCGCGAGTTCTGGATGTTTATTGGCGCCATTGTGATTGTGCTTGCGGCTTTTCAGATCATCTTTACCACTTCCATTCCTGTTTTCAACAGCCTGTTTCACACTGATACAGCCCCGCCTTCCGACGCTGTTGGTTTTTATAACCACTGGCAGGCGCCTTATGCGCTGCTTATTGCGGGGTTCATTGCCTTTACCCAGTTTTTATTATTTGGAAGTAATCAACCGGCACAGTTTATACGCAAAGGAGCGATTCCGTTTTTTTGCGCTATTGCTCTTACCATCCCGCTTGTTGTTCTTGATATTCTCAGGGATATGAACTATATCTTCCTGGTTTTTTTCATTCTTTTTGCTTTATTTGGATCGCTCTTCAATTTGATTTTTAAGACTTCAAAACCCAGGAATTTACCAGCCATTATTACCCATCTTGGTTTTGTGACTTTTATTCTGGGAGCTGTACTTACTTTTTCAAATTCCAAAGTAATCTCGAACAATACTTCAGAATTTGATCTCGGCGATAATCAAAAAAATAATGAAAACCTTGTATTGATGCGACAGGACACTCTTTGTATGAACGAATATTATGTCGCTTACACTAACAACCGTGTAGTGGGAAATACAACACATTACCAGGTTGATTTTCTGACCAAAGACAACGATACATATAAAAAGGCTTTTACCCTCTATCCGTCTGTTAATGTTCATCCACAAATGGGCGCAGTGTATAATCCCGATACGCGGCATTTTATAGATCGCGACTTCTACACCTACATCGCAACGGTTTCAAAAGATCCCGATTACATAGTCATCAAGGCAATCATGAATCCATATATCAATATCCTCTGGCTGGGCGCCATAATTATGCTTACCGGCTTTTCCTGGGCATTCATCCGGCGATCGCGTGGGCGTTTGCGTTTGCGAGCCTGATCCGCAGACTTCTATTTCTCTTTGGCTTTGTCTTCCAGCATAGGGACAAATCTGAAAGCCCCGTATTCCTTTTTTTCAAATGTACCGTCGCTGCGTTTGGTAATGGTTGTCATAATCTGAACATCATCGGCGCCTACCGGAATTACGAGGATTCCTCCAGGTTTCAATTGTTCCAAAAGAGCATCGGGAACGTATGGAGCAGCAGCGGTGACAATCATTTTGTCGAACGGACTAAAAGCCTGCAATCCTTTGTAACCGTCGCCGAAAAATGTTTTTATGGTGGGATAGCCGATTACGGGAAGGAATTTACTTGTTCGGTCAAACAGAGTTTTCTGACGTTCAATAGTAAAAACTCTCGCGCCGAGTTCGGCAAGAATACATGCCTGATATCCCGATCCTGTACCGATTTCAAGTACCTTTTCATTTTTCTGAATGTTGAGCAACTGCGACTGAAAAGCTACGGTATATGGCTGCGAAATAGTTTGACCCGCTCCGATGGGAAACGGTTTATCCTCATAAGCGGATTCCAGAAATGAAGAGTCAAAGAAATAATGACGCGGCAGTTTTTCAATGGCGGCGAGAACCTGCTGATTAGCGATTCCTTTCAGTCGGATCTGCTGCACTAGCTGTTTTCTGAGCCCCTGATGGCGGTAAGTGTCGGGTGGCGGGTTATAGCCCATAAGGTTTGGCGTGTTAAATTTTTCACGAAAATACTAATTTCACACAGCGTAAAAATCTACCTTTGCAAAAAAAATCGAAATATGCTGAAAATCGGGGCGCTTGGCGCCGGGCATCTTGGAAAAATTCACCTGAAGTGCATTCAGGAAATTCCTGAATTTGATCTTGTTGGATTCTATGATCCGGATGAAGCAAACGCAATAAAAACCGAACAGGAGTTTGGCGTTAAAAAATGGGACTCTATAGAAGAATTGATTGACGCCGTTGATGTTGTTGACATTGTAACCCCCACAGTTTCTCATTTCGATTGCGCTTCGCGTTCGCTAAAAAAATGCCGTCACGTTTTCATTGAAAAACCCATTGTTACTACGCTTGATGAAGCTCGCGAACTTATTAAAATCGCAGGCGAAGCCAATGTGAAGGTACAGGTGGGACATGTTGAACGATTCAATCCAGCCTTCCTCGCCGCTGAATCGCTGTTCGACCGTCCAATGTTCATTGAAAGTCACCGCCTCGCTCAGTTTAATCCGCGTGGAACCGATGTTCCGGTTATTCTTGATTTGATGATTCACGATATTGACATCGTGCTGAGCGTTGTAAGAAGCAATATCCGCAGAATTAGCGCCAGCGGTGTTGCCGTGGTGAGCGATACGCCCGATATTGCCAATGCCCGCATTGAATTCGACAATGGCTGTGTGGCAAACCTTACTGCCAGCCGTATCTCTCTCAAAAATATGCGTAAATGCCGCTTCTTTCAGCGCGACGCCTATATTTCAGTTGATTTTCTGAAAAAAGAGCTTGAGGTTGTAAAGATCAGCGATGTAAATTCGGATACCGTTCCAATGGGTTTTATACTCGATCTTGGCGAAGGAAAGGGTAAGAAACAGATCAATTTCGACAAACCGGAAGTGAAACCCATAAACGCAATCAAAGCCGAATTGGTTAGCTTTTATTCGGCTATCATTAATAATACAGTCCCCCCGGTTACTATCAACGATGGCTACAGCGCGTTGGAATTGGCTTATAAAATCATCGAAAAAATCAATCAGGCTACAAACGGCATTATCTGAAAAAGTGTTGTTCCATTTGTTCATTACTTTTGTTCAGAAAAAAACAATAACGGTAAAAATAGACCGTTAGCCTTTACATGATACCGTGATTTTACCATTCTCGCGCATGATTCTCCGGCATAAGATTTTCAATTTCATTTTTCTTGTCATTCTTTTCCTCGCTGGATTATCGTGTGAAAAATTTTCAGGCGATCAAACCATTCCCGCCTACCTTTCCATTGATTCTGTTTATCTTACTACCGATTATCAATCGCAGGGAACCGCCTCACAACGAATTACCGACGGCTGGGTTTATGTTGACGATGAATTCTTAGGCGCTTATGAACTTCCGGCGCGTTTTCCTGTATTGAAAACAGGGAAGCATACAGTCAAAATATGGCCTGGGATAAAGAAAAACGGAATTGCTGCCACACGGGTAAGTTATAATTTTTATACCCCTGTCCAGAAGGATATTATTTTTACGCCTGATAGCTCTTCACGCATGGGGATTTTAAAAACCACTTACCAGACTACAACCTTGTTTTCGTGGCGGGAAGATTTTGAAGATGTATCCATCACACTCGATACCACAAACCGTAGTTCTGCCTGGATTAGTCTCACTCACGCTGCCGACAGTACCTTCGAAGGCGTCCATTCAGGAAGAGTGTCGCTTGATTCAATTCATGATTTTTTTGAATGTAAAACCAGAAATGAGTATCCTATTCCTACCGCGCCAGTTTATCTCGAAATGAATTTCAATACCACAAACAGCGTAACGGTGGGCTTGTTTACTTATGGTACAACTATTGCCTATCAAACCCCGGTGATTACCCTGAACCCGACAAACGGCGCATGGAAGAAAATATATATTGACCTGACTACTACGCTTAATGCCTATCCGGGCATGATAGCATACCGGGTTTACCTCGGAACTTTTAAAGATCCCGGTTTAAAAACAGGCGTAATCCTGTTTGATAACTTTAAGATTGTAACCCGGAAGTCATAGCAGATTAATACCAGGCAAGCAGACCACACAGATTATGAATAAACGTTTACAGGTTATTAAATACGTTGCAGCCGACTTCTTTTCGGCATTTATCGCCTGGACGCTATTCTTCATATATAGAAAATATGCAGTTGATCATCAGATATTCTCGCATCTCGACTTCATTTTTCTTGATAAAAAACTCTATTTCGGAATCACAATCATCCCTCTCTTCTGGCTGATCTTATACACCCTCATCGGCACTTACCGGAAAATCTACCGGAAAGCGCGCCTTCGCGAATTTGCCCAAACCATTCTCATCACATTTATCGGCGTAACCATCCTCTTCTTTACACTGATCCTCGACGACGTAATCATTAACCAGCATACATACATTGAGTTTTTTTTCATACTGTTTCTGCTGCATGTCTTTTTCACCGCTTCTCTCCGCTTTATCCTTTCGTCGAGTGCAGCATACAAGATCCACCATAAAATCATTGGCTTCAATACCATATTGATTGGAAGTAACGGAAACGCAGTTTCTATTTATGAGGAAATTGAAAACCAGGAAAAATCTTCGGGAAACAAGTTTATCGGATTTATCAATGTCGAAGACTACCCGAAGTACAAGCTGGCTGAATCAATACCTCATCTCGGCGGACTTCAGGATTTAAACCGGCTGGTAACGGAACTCGCTGTTGAGGAGGTGATTATTGCCATTGAACATTCCGAAAATCACACTATCGAGAAAATCATAACGCAACTTGAAGATACCAATGTAGTCATCAAGATCATCCCGGCAATGCAGGATATCCTCATGGGTAGTGTGAAAACAACATCCATCTTTCATGCGCCGCTTATCCAAATCTATCCCGACCTTATGCCCGACTGGCAGATGTCGCTTAAACTGATTTTAGACATTGTTGTTTCAATTATCTGCCTGATCCTCCTGCTGCCGATTATGATCATCACGGCTATAATTATAAAAATTACTTCGCCGGGACCAATCTTTTTTTCCCAGGAACGCATTGGCATCAAGGGTAAGCCTTTCAAAATGCACAAATTCCGAACTATGTACCGCGACGCAGAGGCTACCGGTCCCCAGTTATCTTCGAGAAACGATCCGCGGATTACCAGATTCGGCAAGTTTCTCCGACAATTCAGGGTAGATGAAATTCCGCAGTTTTTCACGGTTCTGAAAGGCGATATGAGCCTTGTAGGTCCGCGTCCCGAAAGACAGTTTTACATTGATCTCATTGTTCAACGGGCGCCGCATTACAGGTTATTGCAAAAAGTTAAGCCGGGAATTACATCCTGGGGGCAGGTCAAATATGGCTATGCAGAAAATATCGAGCAGATGATCGAGCGGTTGAAGTTTGACCTTCTTTACATCGAGAATATGTCGCTGGCGATGGATTTCAAAATCCTAATTTACACAATCCTGATCATTATCCAGGGGCGTGGAAAATAGAGCGTTTTCCAGTCTTTCCATCATTTCGCCAGCCTTGCCCTGAATAAAAATATCAGTTATTACGTTTGTATAAAGCGATGGCTCAGGGTTGATCTCAATGATTGTTGATCCATGTGTTTTTGCTATTGCCGGGAACTGGTTGGCAGGCATCACTTCTCCGGTGGTGCCGATTATCAGGAATATATCGGAAATAGTCGCTGCTTCGTAGGCGGCGTTCAGCGGTATCTGGGGAATACTTTCGCCGAAGAAGACAAAGTCGGGTTTCAGCAAACCGCCACATTCACGGCAGGTAAGCGGAGTGTAATCGAAACTAATATCTGCGGCTTTATATGAACGATTGCAACCCCGGCAAACCAATGTTTTTGAATTTCCATGGAATTCATAAACCATACGAGAACCGGCTTCCTGGTGCAGGTTATCAATGTTTTGTGTGATTACCCTGCCAAGCAAACCTTCCAGTTCCATCCGGGCAAGAACATGGTGAGCCTTGTTAGGTTTTGCTGAATCAAAAAAATCATAAAAGATGTCTTTGATTACCTGCCACGATATAGCCGGATTATTAAGAAAATAGCCAATTTCCAGTACTTCGGGATTATATTTGTTCCATAATCCACCATCGCCGCGAAAGGGAGGAATCCCACTTTCAACCGATATCCCTGCCCCCGTGAAAGCGGTAGTAAAATTTGATTTCTTCAAAAGGCGTGCGGCTTCATAAATTTTTTCTGTCATCTGAGTAGTGTATTTATCCACCTCAGCCTCCCGGGAATTATAGGGGCATAGAGGAATGTCTATTTTAGCCAGCGATCAAGCCAGTTGAAAAATGTCCGTTGCCATAAAATTCCGTTCTGCGGTTTCAGCACCCAGTGATTTTCATCCGGGAAGTATAGTAACTCCGCCGGGATACCACGCAAAACCGCTGCATTAAAAGCCTGCATTCCTTGCGTGGCAACGATCCTGTAATCGAGTTCGCCATGAATGCAAAGAATGGGTGCGTCCCAGTTCTGAACAAAGCGATGCGGCGAGTTGGCAAATGAACGTTGCGCAATTTTATTGTTTTTATCCCAGAATGGACCGCCCAAATCCCAGTTCACAAACCACATCTCTTCGGTTTCGAGATATTGCGATTCCAGATTAAACATTCCATCGTGGGCAATGAATGCCTTGAACCGCTTGTTGTGGTTTCCGGCAAGCCAGTAAACAGAAAATCCGCCATAGCTCGCGCCTACACATCCCAGTTTGTCCTTGTTTACATAAGACTCCTTCGTCATGGCGTCAATTGCGGAAAGATAATCCTTCATGTTTTGTCCGCCATAATCGCCGCTGATCTGCTCATTCCAAGCCTGTCCGAAACCGGGTAATCCGCGCCGGTTTGGCGCAACAATTATGTAGCCGTTGGCTGCCATCATCTGGAAATTCCAGCGGAATGACCAGAACTGGCTCACGGTGCTCTGAGGACCGCCTTCACAATATAGCAGCGTCGGATATTTTTTGGTGGAATCAAAATGAGGAGGATAGATAATCCATGTATGCATATCTTTGTTATCGGTAGTCTTTATCCATCGCTGTTCGATGCGCGCCATCGTGATTTTTTCAAGCAGATCTTTGTTCGTTGTAGTGATTGGCGAATCTTTCCCGGTGGCAGGATCAACGAAATAAATTTCGGTAGGCATTGACATTGACATCCGGGTTGCGATTAGTTTATCGCCGGCGGGAATTACACCGGTATAATTATGAATCCCTTCGGTGATTTTGGCGATCTTTCCATCGGCAATGTCAAGCCGGTAAATTTCATCGGTTGCATGGAAATCACTGATAAACCAGATAGATTTGTTGTTGTCGGACCAGGCAAGACTTTCAGCATTCTGGTCAAAGTTTTTTGTGAAATCGGTTTTGGTTTTTGTTTCAAAATCATAAACAAAAAGACGGTTTTTATCCGACTCATAACCATCGCGTTCCATGCTTTGCCAGGCGATCATTTTTCCATTTGGAGAAAAAACGGGAGCAACGTCATAGCCCATCATTCCTTCGCTGATATTGGAAGTCTTTCCACTTTCCAATTCGTAAAGATATATGTCGGAATTGGTTGACTTTGCGTACTCCATACCTTTCTTTTTACGGCAGGTGTATGCTATCGCTTTACTGTCGGGGCTCCAGTTAATCTGTTCCATGCCGCCGAAAGGCGACAGCGGGCTTTCATAAGGCTCATTCAGCATGACGTCGGTTCCTTTGGTTATCATCCCGGTTGTCAAATCTGCCTGAAAAATGTGGCTGTACGATTGAACCCATGTATCCCAGTGACGGTACATCAAATCGTTATATATTTTACCGCTGGCTTTGGGCAATCCTTCGTACAGAGTTTTTTGAGGATTTTCAGGAAAGACCTCGGCAGTATATAATATTTTCTTCTGATCGGGCGAATATTTGAACCCGTTGATTCCGTTTTCGATATTGGTGATCTGTTTGCGGTTACTGCCATCCGGATTCATTTCCCACGCTTGCATTGAACCCGATTCTGTCGACATGAACCCGATTTTTTTTCCATCGGGGCTCCATAGAGCCTGGTACTCGCTGAACTTCGTGGTCGTAATCTGTTTGAGATTCTGCCCGTCGGAGCCGATAACGTAAAGTTCGCGGTTGCTTTTGTTTTGAGCAACATCATAATAGGTCACGCCATAAACGAGAGTCTTTTTATCCGGCGAAAGTTCAGGTTCGCTGAGGCGACCGAAACTCCAGAGGACTTCCGGGGTCATCAGGTCGCTTTTGAGTTCAATTGCAGGTTTCCCGATCAGCGGCGCTTCAGCGGTTTTCTTCTCTTCTAATTTGCATGACCACATTATTCCGATAAGAGCGATGCAAAGGATGATGGAAATTTTTTTCATGGTTATCTGTTTATTTGACGCTTAAATAATTTTAGGAATAAAGATGATGAAGCCGACTGTAAGCGCGGCAATTGCTGAGATCAACACCCCGCCGGCGGCAATATCTTTGATAGTTCCAGCCATTGGATGGTATTCAGGCGAGATAAAATCAACAAGTTTTTCGGCAACTGTGTTAAATGCTTCCATTGCGAGTACCATTCCGATAGTGAGTATGATGATGGACCATTCTGCGATTGATAATCTGAATATACACCCCGCAGTAATCGCCGTCACAGCGGCTGCGAGATGAATGCGGAAATTTCGCTGTTCCTTCACAATTCTGATGATTCCACTGATAGCATAACCAAAACTCATAATCAGCGACATGAATCCGGTTTTTTGGGGGTGAAGGGATGACATGTTGCACTAAGTTGTTCTGGTGTTCAGATATTTTCCCATGATGGTCAATAGTTCGCTCGTATCAATGGGTTTTGCTATATAGTTATTGCAACCCGCAGCGATGCTTTTTTCCCGTTCTCCTTTCAGCGCATAAGCTGTTTGGGCAATGATGACAAGGTCTTTATGTTTTTTTCTGATGGCTTGCGTAGTCTCATAGCCGTCCATAATCGGCATTCGAATATCCATCAGGATAGCGTCGAAATGTTGTTTTTCGCAAAAATCAATGGCTTCAAGTCCATTTTTCGCCCAAACCATCTTAATCCCGGTATTCCGCAGTATCCTGTCGAGCAGAAAATAGTTGGATTCTTCATCTTCCACGATCAGCAAGGCTTTGTTTTGCCACTTCTGTGCCGATGTTACACTGGGTTTGGGCGAAGTTTGTTTAATTACTGCCGATTTTGAAGTTGAAAGCGGTAATCGCATGAAGAAGGTAGTTCCTTTGCCTTTATCAGATTCAAGCCAGATTTCTCCGCCAAGCAGCCTTGTGAGATTTCTCGAAATTGTAAGTCCGAGACCTGTCCCGCCATATTTTCGCGTGGCTGTGTCATCAACCTGACGGAAGCGTTCAAAAACCACGTTATGCATCTCCTTTGGTATGCCAATACCGGTATCCCTCACAAAAAATTCAATGAAAGGCGCAGGAACGTTATAATTCAAGGCATAGCCAAAATCAACATGACCTTCCTCGGTGAATTTGAGAGCATTTTCAATGAGGTTGGTCATAATCTGGCGAAGCCTGTTCCCATCGGTCAGTATAGTAAATTCGGGCGTTAGATTTCCCGGAAAACAGTTTAACGAAACCTTGGTTTTATTAGTTCTTCGCTTAAGTTCATTGAGTGTCACCATTAAATTTGTCATCAGGATGTTGACCGGACAATCCTTGATTTCAAAATTTATCTGACCCGATTCAATTTTTGAGATATCAATGATATCGTCAATGATTCGCATGAGATCGTTGCCGCGGTCTTTGATAATCTGGATGAATTCCGAACGCTCTTCGTCGGTCAGACCAGGATCGCTAAGCAGGGTTGAGAATCCGAGGATTGCATTCATCGGGGTACGGATTTCATGCGACATATTCGACAGAAAAGCCGATTTAAGTTTATCGGCGCCTTCAGCTTTTTCCTTTGAGGCAATCAGGTTTTTTTCAGTTTGTTTACGATAGGTAATATCTCGATAAATGCCATATCCTCCAAATATCTTTTCCTGAACCAAAATTGTCGTAACAAGTAACGATACATGAACAAGACGCCCATCCTTATGCCTTCTTTTGGTTTCAATTTCAACGCCGGCGCCACCAATAAGTTCGGAGGTGATTTTTATCGCTTCGGACTTATTGTCGGGGTCGGCAATCATATCGTCAATATTCTGTCCTATCATCTCTTCTCTGACATAACCAAAGAGTTTTGAAAATTCGGTATTAACTTTTAACACTGTTCCATGAGTGTCAATGAGAATAATCGCTTCGGGACTACCTTCGAACAATTGGTCGAGATAAGCTTTTTCGCGCTGAAAGGAGTCCTCGGCGCTCCGGCGTGAGATGGAGGTTGCAATCTGGTCGGCTACGAAGGTAAGCAGTTCCATGTCGCGTATGGTGTATTGCTCCGGATCGGTATAACTTTGAACAGCAAGAACCCCTGTTACATCATCATCCACGATCAGAGGTACGCCGAGCCAGACCTGCGACGGAGAACCGATAATCTGAATATGTCCGGCTGCCGCCAGCTCTTCAATGATTGGTTTAGCTGCCAGAAGTGGTTTACCAGTTTTTATTACATAACCGGTTAGCGTTTTTCCCACAGGGAAACTGGCAAACTTATCTTTTGCGTCAACCTGATATGGGAGTGAAATGGTTTCATGTTCGCGATCGTAAATGGCAACATAGAAATTTTCAACGTCAATAATTCGTCCCAGGTTTTTATGAATCGCATGAAAAAGTTCATCCAGATTTTGTGCGGTATATGAAGATGTTGATATTTCGAAAACTACCTGCTGCAAAAGTCCGGCATGACGGTTTTCGGTAACGTCGGAAACAAAACCTTCAATATGTTGTAACGTACCGGAATCTGAATAAATTCCGTTAGCTTTTTCCCAAACCCATTTGGTTTTTCCATCAGCATGGCGAATACGGTATTCAAGAGTAAAAGGTTTTAGGAGTTTGATTTTTTCCTGAACCTCATTCCATATCCGTTCCTGATCTTCTTTGATTATTAAATTATTGTAGGATAGAACCCGATTAAAAACGATATCTTCGGGGCGATATCCTGTTAGATCAAAACAGCCGTCGCTTACAAACTCCATTGTCCAGTCGCGGTTGTTACGACATCTGTAAACCATGCCCGGGAGGTTGCCGAGCAGGGTTGCAAATTGGCGACGGGTTTCCGAAAGGTCGGCAAGTCCTCTTTTTCGGTCGGAGATGTCAATGAAAGTAGTAAGAACTGCCTCTTCATCTCCAATCTTGCAAGGCGATGAAGTTTTTAGAACCGGAATTTCCTCGCCGGATTTTCTTTTAAGGATACATTCAACACGAGTAGTTTTTCCATCCGGAAGTATTTGCTCAGGCGAATCGGAAGATGGACAAAAGAACCGATCTGCCAGCGGCGGCGTCAGGAGTTCTTCAACGATTGAAAAACCCATTATGGATAAGCCGGTTTGATTGACATGAAGTATCAGGTTTTCACGCGTAGTAATCATTATGCCATAAGGCATAGCATCAACAACTGACTTTAGTTTATTAATTTCCTCTGGAATGAGTTTTTTATATTCGTTTTCGAGGCGTTCAGAGTTATCGGAATTTATAATCATCAGTTTAAATCATTAGGTTTAAATGTAGCGGCGTACTTTTTCCCGGTAATTGTTGTAGTTATTTCCAAAGTGGCTTTTCAGATATTTTTCCTCGCCCAGGATTATTTGATGATGAACAATTATCCCATAAAGAGTAAATGTAATATTTATCAGGTCAGGGAAATAGAGGCATGAAGCAATAGCGATTATGATGGCGCTGGTATAAAGCGGATTCCGGCTCAACCGATATATTCCCGTGGTTTTCAGGACGCTATTTTCAACAGGTAATCCGATTTTGAGAGAAACACCCAGCTCGAACAAACCGAGAGCCATTCCGGCAACGCCAATATATAGCAGGACAATGGCTGTCCATACCAGGTAAACCGGAGGTTCGATATATCCAATGGTTGGTTTCAATGCCTTTATAATAAAGAAAACCCAGGGTGTAAAGAGCGCGATTTTTCCGCAATAAAAGTGTATTTTCACGATGGAAGCGCGCCCCAGTATTTCTGATTTGGCAGAGCGCAAACCGATAATCTGAATGATAAGTACAGTCAATAAAACCAGGAAAGCGCCAAGGATGAAATAACTGGTAAGTTCCATTCGCTTTTTTGCGGTAAATATAGAAAATTCTGACATACCGCTTTCCGTTATCGGCAAAATTAATTCCATACCTTTGCAGCCTGCCAGCTTCATGTATGTCCACTATTCTTCAGGTCGAAAATCTTGCCCGTTCTTATGGAGAGAAAAACCTCTTCGAAAACATCTCATTTGTACTCAGTCAGTCGCAAAAAGTTGCCCTTATTGCGCGCAACGGCGCCGGAAAAACAAGTCTGCTCAATATAATCGCAGGACTGGAACCATGCGATGCAGGCTCGGTTAGTCTGTTCGCCCGCGATTCATTTGAATATCTGAAACAGGAACCCGATATTTCATTAAACCTTACTGTTTTCGAGGAGGTTTATTCTCATTCCAATGAAATTCAGCGTACCATTTTAAATTATGAACATGTAATCGCCGGTACTGATAAAGATGAGATTCAGCGAGCCATTGAGCAAATGGATGCTATACAGGGATGGGAATATGAAACGCGTGTGAAGCAAATTCTGACTCAACTCAAACTTCCTGATCTTGATCAACGGATAAGTGAATTGTCGGGAGGACAACGAAAAAGGGTCGCACTTGCAAAGGCGCTCATCACCGAACCGGCTTTTTTAATATTAGATGAACCTACCAACCACCTCGATGTGGAGATGATCGAGTGGTTCGAGGAGTATCTTTCAAAAACCAGTTTGACTTTGCTGATGGTGACGCACGACCGGTATTTCCTCGACCGGGTTTGTGACGAAGTTCTCGAACTTGACAATGCCGCTATTTACAGATATAAAGGAAATTATTCCTACTTTCTCGAAAAGCAGGCTGAACGACTCGATATTCAGAATAAGGAGACCGAACGCGCCCAGAACCTGATGCGCACCGAGCAGGAATGGATGCGCCGGATGCCGAAAGCGAGAACTACCAAGGCAAAAGCCCGCATCGAAAGTTTCTATGAAATTCAGGAAAAAGCCTCTCAGAAAACAAACGAGGAGCGGATGAATCTTAATATTGAAGGTGTCAGGATGGGTCGAAAAATTCTCGAAATAAACGACGTGTCGTTTGCCTGGGGAAATTTACCTATTCTCAAGGGCTTTACCCATACCTTCAAACGGAATGAGAAGGTTGGAATCGTTGGAAACAATGGTTCGGGAAAATCAACTTTTCTCGATATCATTACCGGAAAGCTGAGGGTTCAGAAGGGACATATCCAAACCGGCGAGACGATTCGTTACGGTTATTACAAGCAACAGGGATTATTATTCAATGAAGACACCCGCGTTATTGATGTGGTGAAGGAGATTGCAGAAGTAGTGAAACTGGGAAACGGCGATACTATTACCGCGTCTGCCTTCCTGAACTATTTCATGTTTCCGTATCCATCGCATTACCAATCTGTTTACAAACTAAGCGGCGGCGAGCGCCGACGGCTATACCTTGTCACCGTGTTGATGCAGAGCCCGAACTTTCTGATTCTGGATGAACCTACCAACGATCTCGATATTCTCACGCTGAATGTTCTGGAAGAGTACCTTGCAACCTTTAACGGCTGCGTGGTTGTTGTAACCCACGACCGTTATTTTCTAGACAAAATTGTTGATCATCTTTTTGTGTTTGAGGGCGATGGAATTATTAAAGATTTCCCTGGAAATTATTCGCAATATAAAGCCTGGAGCGACGAACGGAAAAGAATCGCGCAACAGCAGAAACGCAATGCAGTGAAAAAGGAGGAGGTATCGCGGGTTCCGGTTGCGCCAACCAACAAACTCTCTTTTAAAGAAAAGCGCCTGCTTGATAACCTTGAAAAGGAGATCGCGGAGCTTGAGGATGAAAAATCGAAGATCGAATCGGGACTTGCATCTGGCGCTCTTTCTGCCGATGAATTGACAAAATATTCTGAACGCTATGGCGGACTTCTCGGCGAGATCAGTTCCAAAACCGATATATGGATGGAATTGAGTGAGCGGCAGGATTTGAAAATATGAAGATTGAGTTTTTTTATCCTTGCGCTTTAGCAGTAAAGAGCGCTTTTTTGATACTATTGAACGCCGGTGGATATTAACGATTAATACGGATCAATATGAATTTCTGGGGGGAAAGTGAATTTCAGATTTCACATTTCAGATTTCACATTTCACATTTCACATTTCACATTCAAACAACTTATCAACACACCCTTCACTTTTATGCCACACCTCTGATTAATCATAAAAAAGTATGGACACAATGGAAAATCAGGACAAATCAAAATTTAACGACCAATTGCGTGAAAGAACCATTCAGAATGTGAAATCTGAAATCTGAAATCTGAAATCTGAAATCTGAAATTTATGCTTTGCTACCTCTCCCCCCTCCAGAAATTCCTCTTGAGCCATTAATACCTGGTAAAATGATTCATCAATCAGAATACGATCCGCTTGTAGAGGATACAGTTCAATACGCCCTCGCAGCGGCAGGCGCTTTTGCCGGGCTAAATCAGCAGGAAACCGACAACATTGTGCAGGCAGTTTACCGCGCCGGGTTTGGCAATCGTCATAAACTTGCCGAAATGGCATTCAATGAAACCGGGATTGGCAACCTCCACGATAAAGTGATTAAGAACATCATCGCCACACGGTTTGTTTACCGCGACATAAAGGATATTCCAACCTGCGGAATTATTGCTGAAGATCAG
Organism: Bacteroidota bacterium; assembly: GCA_026391715.1. Classification (GTDB taxonomy): domain Bacteria; phylum Bacteroidota; class Bacteroidia; order Bacteroidales; family FEN-979; genus CAIVAT01. The sequence continues at coordinate 9,210 of JAPLDO010000026.1, read as the reverse complement.
GAAAAGCAGATTGTGGAGATTGCCCGTCCGATGGGACCAATCTTTGCAGTTACTCCTGTTACAAATCCCACCTCCACCGCGCTGTTCAAGATACTTATCGCGCTGAAGACAAGGAATCCGATAATAATATTTCCGCATGGAGCCGCGAGAAAAGCTACCATCGAGGCTGCGAGAATTTGTTATGAAGAAGCGGTTGCAGCCGGCGCGCCTGAAAATTGTATTCAGTGGGTTCCCAGGGCGTCGCGCGAGCAGGTGCTCGCCTTCATGGGTCACAAGCGAATCGCGCTGGTGCTCGCAACCGGTTCGGTGAGTCTGGTAAGGGCTGCATCCCGGTCGGGAAATCCAGTCATAGGCGTTGGACCAGGCAATGTGCCGGTCTATATTGGGAAAAGCGCCGATGTGGCTTTTGCCATTGACCAGATTCTCCTATCGAAACTTTTCGACAACGGCACTATTTGCGCCAGCGAACAGGCTGTAGTCGTGTCGCGTTACAATGCCCAACAGGTGCGCGATGAGTTTATCCGCCGCGGCGCCTGGTTTTTATCTGCCGATGAAATCGAAAAAGTCGGGAAAATTGCCATCAACTCGGCTCAGCATACCATGAACCCTGAAGTGATCGGGAAACCAGCCGTTGAAATTGCCCGCCTTGCCGGAATTACAGTCCCTTCCGAAACATGTTTGCTAATCGCAGAAATGGAGAAATATCAGGTAGGACATGAATGGCCCCTGTCGCTGGAAATTCTCGCGCCGATTCTCGCTTTTTATGAAGTCGGAAGTTTTGATGAAGGCATTGCCATGTGCCAGCGGATAAATGAGCATGGAGGACTTGGACATACTGTTAGCATCTTTTCCAATGACGACGCCAAGATTCGCTATTTTGCGCAGGAATTGAACGCCGGACGAATTGTAGTGAATACCCCGTCGTCGCAGGGCGCGCTGGGAGGTTTATACAACGGACTTACTCCATCAATGACACTCGCATGCGGTTCAGGAGGAAAAAATCATACAACCGATAATATTTCCGTAAAACACCTTCTCAACATTCAGCGTATAGCCTACCGGAAGGTTAGTTTTTGTAGCGGGCATCAGCATAGCGACGCCTTTTGCTGCGACGAACACCTCACAACCGACGATGTGGAAATCCTTTGTCGTCAGCAAAAAATTAATGAGAATTCATAATCGTTTCCAAAAAAACTATGGAAGTTTGATTTTTCAATAAACGAAGCCGGAATTTTACCTGAACAAAAAATGAACAGAGTTGTCGTTATTACCATTCTGATTCTTTTCCATTCCATTTTGTTTGGACAGGAGAACCAAAATCATTTTGCAAAAGAGGTAATTGAAGTTGATACCTTTTTTAGCAAGTTCATCATAAGAGATAAATACCGCTGGCTCGAAAATGTAAACAGCGATGAAACAAAGGCATGGGTTGCGAATCAGGATAAGCTGTCGCGAAGGGTTTTATCCTCGGCTTTAACAAAGACCAATGCGTTCAATATCATTGACAAATATGCCTACACTGAATATCACCGGCCGCGGAAACTAGGAGACTACTATTTCACATCTGCATTTTATAATAATCAAAATAATCCAGCTCTTTTTTATCAATTTCAGTTGAATGGAAGATGGGAAATTCTGATTGACCCAAGCGATATTTCTACAAAAGACGAGATTGATCTGAACGATTATGCGATTTCAAAAAATTCAAAATTACTGGCATATCAATTCAGCAGAAACGGCAGCGACTGGAACGAGGTTAAGGTTGTATCCATGCCGCAGGGTTTTGATCAGAAAGATCACCTGAAAGGATTAAAATTCTCTAATCTGGCATGGCTGGGCAATGGATTTTTCTATTCTACATATTCACAGGATGGGCAGTTTGGAGTAACTCAGGGTCAGCGCGTTTTTTTTCACAACATCGGCGCTGAACAGTCAGCGGATCCTATTATTTTCGAAAGAAAAAAAAACCCAACCGCTTCATTTGACTTTATGACAACTTCGGATGAACGGTTTTTTGTTCTCAAGGAAGAGAATGACCAGACTGGAATTATGAATATCTTTTACATTGATTACAAATCGGATCAACCATATCTGCGGCCGCTGATAACCAATTTAAAAGAAGACATTGAAATTCTCGACAGCCATGAAGGGAAGTTTATCGCCACAACCTCACTGAAGTCGAATAATGGCAGTATCGTCGAGATTGATCCGGAAAATCCATATAAATGGCGCGCCATTGCCGCTGAATTTTCTGCCGCGCTGCTTTTAGAAGCATTCCCATTTAATGACCGGATTGTAGCGATATATCAGGCTGACCAGCATCCAATAATTACGGTTATGGATTATTCCGGAACCATCTTATTTAACAAAGAGTTACCTGTTGCAACATCGCTTGGTGGATTCAGCGGTAGAAGCTCTGATGACGAACTTCTTTATTATTATACCTCATACACCATTCCTCCGATAGTTTATAAATTCAATATCAGAACATTTAAGAGTGTGTTGACTGATCAAACCGGCGTTAATTTTGATTTTACAAACATTGAGTACCAGAAGGTAGATTATTTGTCGAAGGACAGTGTGCCGGCGTCAATGGTTCTTGTTTATGAAAAGGGAATGGTTAAAAACGGCGCCAATCCTGCAATTCTGAAAGCCTACGGCGGATATGGCATAGTTTCGCCGCCTTCATTTGACCCCGGCATTGTTTACTTCATTAAAAACGGAGGAATTTTCGCCTTTGCCAACATAAGGGGTGGCGGCGAAAAAGGTATAAAATGGGCAAAGGCTGGTCGGGGAAACAACAAGCAAAATACTTTTGACGATTTTATTGCAGCAGCGGAATATCTGATAGAGAATAAATACACCAGTAAAGATAAACTGGCTGCAACCGGAGCTTCACATGGAGGACTGGTTGTTGCCGCAGCAGCCATTCAAAGACCAGATTTATTCAAGGTTGTTGTTCCGGTAGTAGCTCCACTCGATATGATTCGAAAAGAAAAATTTACTGTGGGAAAAATGAATAACGAGGAATATGGTTCTATTGAAGATAGTGTGAGTTTTCAAAAACTTCTTGATTATTCTCCGTATCATAACATCCGGGAAGATGTCAATTATCCTGCAATGTTAATAATAACTTCGGAAAATGATGACAGAGTTCCGCCGTTTCATTCGTACAAATTTGCCGCCAGGTTACAAAATCGCGACGCTCAGAAAAATCCGGTTATTTTGAAGGTTCAGAAAAAGTCGGGACATCACGGTGCGTCATTGCTGATACCAAGTATAAAGGAAGATGCTGATATTTATGGGTTTATTATGAATGAATTATTGAAGTGACGACTAAATCTCTTTCAAAACATTTGCCATTTCAATAGCCGCCATCGCCGCGTCAAACCCTTTATTCCCGCTTTTGGTTCCTGCCCGTTCAATTGCCTGCTCGATGTTGTCGGTGGTTAAAACGCCGAAAATCACAGGCACGCCTGTTTCAAGTCCCACATGCGCAACCCCTTTTGAAACCTCGGCGGCAACATAATCAAAATGGGGCGTAGCGCCGCGAATTACGGCGCCAAGGCAGATCACTGCATCATATTTTTTTCCTGAAGCCATTTTTTTTGCCAATAAAGGAATTTCAAACGATCCGGGCGACCAAGCAACATCAATATTTGCCTCATCGGCGCCATGCCTGCGAAGCCCGTCAAGACATCCTGCCAGCAATTTACCGCTGATAAATTCATTAAAACGGGCAATCACTATCCCGAATTTCAAACCGGTTGCATCAAGTTTACCTTCAATTGTTCTCATATTTTTCTGATCTTTTGAGTTAATTTTTATCTTCTACTTATCTGCTTAGAACGTGTTCACGGGTTTGCATTTCGGTTAGGTTTTAAAAGCTATCACAAAGGTATAATATTTCAATTTAAAATTAAGTGTTTATGCAGCTCTATCCAATTGAAACCAAACGATTATTAGCAGCCATTTTTTCTTACAAGGAAGCTGCTTCGGTTCGGTATCGTTGAAAAAGTTTATATGTACATTGATATTTTGTGTCTAAAATGTCTTAAATTTGTGTCTTTAAACAACCAAACATGGCAGAAGTAAAAAGAATTCAGGTTTCATTCACTGAGCAACAATGGAAATTGCTCAATCACTTTAAAGGTGAATTAGGCGAAAGCGATGCAGAAGTTATTCGGAATATTGTGATGTCGTGGCTTGCTGAAAAAAGTTTCATCACTGACTCGGTAAAAAATAAAATTAAAAATGGAAACAAATAAAAAAGCTGAAATAATTGCTACCGTTGATTTGATTACTGATGTCATTGAAGGCAATAGAAGATTTGCTTTTGTTTTTGGTGATTGTCTTAAAGTCCTTAGTCAAATGCCTGACGAAAGTATTGATTGTGTAATTACATCTCCCCCTTATTGGAAAATGAGGGAATATGAAGTCAATGAAAATCATTACAATACTTTGATTGGCGTTGAAAATGATCCAAAAGATTATGTAGATCACCTTGTTGAAATTTTCAATCATGTGAAAAGGGTTTTGAAGTCAGATGGTTCTTTGTGGTTGAATATCGGAGATAAATTTTTTAATAAAAATTTAATGGGAATGCCTTGGAGAGTTGCACTTGAAATGCAAGATAAAGGTTGGGTTTTGAGGGGTGATATTATTTGGGACCAAATGAAAGGAACACAAAGCGCTAAAGACAGAATGAGAGATGTGTATGAACACATTTTTCATTTTGTAAAAACGCGTAACTATTATTTTGATGGCGAAGCCATTAAAATAAAACCTACAAAAAATGCGGTCATTACTGATACAAAAACAATTTCTGCAACTGGTGTTAGCGGGGTAAAATATAGAGAGTATATTATAAATTCTGATAGTTTGAATGAGAAAGAAAAGGAAAATGCAATTAATGCGCTTGATGATGTTTTAAATAAAGTAAGAAATGGTGAACTCGTAGATTTTAGAATGACAATCAGAGGACAGCAACGAACTTATCATAGTGAAAGCACAAAAGTTAGTGGCAGAGCAAAAGAGTTAGAAGATAAAGGATACTTTTTTATTATGATGAAATCAAGTGGATTTTTGCCTTCTGATATTTGGCGGATTGTTCCGGAAGATAAATGGCGTAAAGATTCACACTGTGCTGTGTTTCCCGAAGATTTACTTTTTACTCCGATTAAATCTACAAGCCGAAACGATGGAATTGTTCTTGACCCTTTTTCAGGCACAGGAAGCACTGTTGCTGCTGCATTAAAACTTGGTCGAAGAGGAATTGGAATTGATTTGAGTGAAAATTATATTAAGGTTTCTGAAAATAGAATTAAGAGCAGTTCCAATGGAATATACCAACTACTTTTTTAAAAGTTTCCTTTCAATGTTTTCGATAAATTTATCAACACTTGGATATTCTTCCGAAAGCGCTCCGCCTAAAATTTTATTTATTCCGTCAAGATCTGTGCTAAGTCGTTCAAAAAAATTGAAATCCCATTTGTCGTTTTTCCATTCTAAGCCAAATGTACAAAAATGAATCGGGTCTGTTAAGTTGGCTTCTCTAAGTCCACTTGCATCTGTTGCTCCTTTGATATATTGCATTCCAACATCCTGAAAAACGAAAATTATTTTGTGTTTCCAAAATTCAATAATTTTTCCTTTTTTGAAAACCTGTTGCATCATCGTTTTTACGAATTCGTTTGCCCAATTTATTCCGTATGGATAACGGTCTTTTGAAAACTTTCTTTTCTTTTTAAATTCAAGAATTGCATTCCATGGAGTGCCAGTTGTTCCTGCTGCTTGAAATTCCACACAAAGAAAATCTTTAATTTTCCCAGTCAACTTATCTTTATAAATTGCAACCCAGTCAACAGAACCGCCAACACCAATACTTACTTCGGTCACCCATTCAATATTATCCCAATCGTTTAAATATTGTTGTTGAATGGCTTTGAAAATAACAGGTGTATTGAAGCGATGCGGGCAAATAATAACAGGGATATATTCATCCGAAAAACCTTTGTAGCCAACGCTACAAGTTCCAACCTTTATCGAAGGTTGACTCTTTCTTGGCTTTTTACATTCGTCATTAAGAAAAGGACAGTATTGGTCCTTGAGCGCTTTTTGTGCTTTGGCTGTATGCACACAAAATGGATGTCCAAATATCTCTGTCGGATATTTTTTGATTACGGGCTTACTCATAGTGCAATATGGAATTTCCGTGTTATAAAACACATGGAAGGTTAGTATTATTTTTTATTCGAGTATTTGCCTTTTGTTTAATTGTTGACAACTTGACCTAAGCGGACAAGCAGTTTTTGGATTGATATCACAGCGTTCAGTCATTTTTTTTCTCCTCTGCGAAATACAGTATATGCCCCATCTTTTCCTTCTTGGTTTTCATATATTTGACATTTCGCGAGTTACACACTGATTGAATCGGAATACGCTCAATCAGTTCAAGTCCGAAACCTTCCAGACCGGAAATTTTCTGTGGATTGTTCGTAAGCAAACGTAGTTTTTTTATGCCGAGATCAACGAGAATTTCCGCGCCGGTGCCGTAATCGCGCAAGTCGGCGTCGAAACCGAGAGCCTGATTTGCCTCAACGGTATCCATGCCCTGATCCTGTAGTGAATAGGCGCGCATTTTATTGTAAAGACCTATTCCGCGACCTTCCTGCCGCATATATAGAAGAACGCCCCTGCCTTCAGCAGAAATCCGTTTCATTGCAATATCAAGCTGATCGCCGCAATCGCAGCGCAATGAACCAAAAACATCTCCTGTCAGACATTCAGAATGAACCCGAACCAATACCGGTTCACCGTCGGATATATCGCCTTTTACCAACGCCAGATGGTTTTCATTGCTGATCTTGCTTTTGTAGCTGAATGCTTTGAAATCTCCGTATTTGGTCGGCAAATCAACCACAGTTGCACGTTCCACTAATGTTTCCGATTTCCGACGGTAATCAATCAGCGCGGCGATGGTAATAATTTTAAGGCTGTGTTTTTTTATATACTTCATCAATTCGGGTACTCGCGCCATCGAACCGTCATCGTTCATAATCTCGCAAATCACTCCTGCCGGATACAATCCTGCCATTTTGGCAAGATCAACGGAGGCTTCAGTATGTCCGGCGCGAACAAGAACGCCGCCCTCGCGATATTCGATGGGAAAGATATGTCCGGGTCGGGTAAAATCGCGCGCCTTGGTCTGGTTGTCAATCACATGCTTGATTGTCAACGCCCTTTCCTGTGCGGAAATACCAGTGGCGCATTCGATGGCGTCAATAGAAACAGTAAAGGCTGTTTTATTGGGATCTGTGTTTTTTACAACCATCCGCTCAATGTTAAGCTCCTCGAGACGATCGCGAACAATTGGAAGACAGATTAGTCCGCCGCCATGTTTTGCCATGAAGTTGATGATGGCGGGCGTTACTTTCTCGGCGGCAACAACAAGGTCGCCCTCATTTTCACGATCCTCGTCATCAACCACAACGATCATCTTCCCATTGCGAATATCCTCAAGAGCCTCTTCAATGGTATTAAAATGGTATTTATTCATAGAAATCATTTTTTTTCAGAAATTCAAGATCAATGTTACTTGCCGACCTGTTTCCAAGTGATAACTTTTCAACATACTTTGCAATAACGTCACATTCAATATTTACAAGATCGCCGGTTTTTTTATCGGTGAGAGTGGTTGCCTGTTTTGTGTGCGGAATCACTGAAACGCTGAATGAACAATCGTTGACCAAGGGAACAGTGAGGCTTACGCCGTCAACAGCCACAGAGCCACGCTTGACGATGTATTTCAGGATAGACTGATCGGCGGTTATGTTTATCCACATTGCGTTATCCTCCTGCCACACCTTTGAAACTTTTCCGGCGCCATCAATATGTCCGCTAACGAGGTGTCCTCCCAGCCTGTCCGACAACCTCAACGCCCGTTCAAGATTCACTGCGCTTCCGGTTTTCAGAGCGCTTAGGCTTGTCTGACGGATCGTTTCCGGCATTACGTCAACAGTAAAATAATCATGCCCAAAACTGGTAACTGTCAAACACACACCATTCGCACTGATACTGTCGCCAATGTTAATATCATCCAATACCTTTTTTGCGCCAATAGTCAGTTCCGACGATTTCGCGCCATGCCTAACCAACCGTATAACCCCTTTTTCTTCAACTATTCCTGTAAACATTCTATTATTCTATTATTGAGCCTACTCCGATAAGGAAACAATTTGGACTAAAGTCCAGTAACTATCTGGTTATCAATTGCCACTACCTTAAGGTAGTGGCAATTCAAGTTGCTGATATACCGGGCTTTAGCCAAATTTTGATTTTTATGCCCACTTTTCGGAGTAGGCTCATTATTCTATCTTCTATCTTCTATTTTCTATCTTCTATCTTCTATTCTTCCCCACCCTCGCTTCAATCATCAGATCATTCCCAACTTTTTTGGTTCTCATCCCGGTCAGCGCCACGGCATCTTCAATATTTTCAATTCCTGCTCCGCCAACCGGGGTAGGAGCGAGCGCTCCTCCGAGTATTTTGGGAGCGATAAAACTGATAATTTTATCAACAATTCCTTCTTTCATCGCCGAAAATGCGAGCGTACTTCCTCCTTCAAGCAAAACGCTGTCAATTCCCATTGTTCCGAGCGATTTTATCAGAAACTGAAGGTCGACTTTACCATCTTTCACTGGACAAACCAGCGCCTGTGCGCCCAGACGTTCAATTTCTTTCAACTTCTTTTTATCGGCAAGATTTGTTGTGGCGATTAGCGTCAATTGAGGATCGTTTGTGAGAATTTTCGCCTTTATCGGAATTCTCAGCCGGGTGTCGGTTATAACTTTCAATGGATTTTTCCATTCTCCTTTCAACCTGATATTGAGCAGCGGATCATCGGAGAGGATAGTGTCGACTCCCACCATTATTGAACTCAGCCGCTGCCGAAGCTGATGTACGACTTTTCGGGATGGTTCGCCGGTTATCCATCTTGAAGCGTTGGTTACTGTAGCAATTTTTCCGTCGAGCGTCATAGCCGTTTTCAATACCACGAACGGAAGTCCCGTCAGAATAAATTTGTTGAAAACCTCATTCATCTGTCTAATCTCCGGCTCAAGCATGCCAACCTCAACGGCGATTCCATTTTCTATCAGTATGGAAATACCTTTTTGGTGAACAAGCGGATTCGGGTCAGCCATTCCAATT
>JAPLDO010000077.1 GCA_026391715.1 Bacteroidota bacterium | reverse complement strand
GAAAGGTTTAGAGACAGTCTATCCGGTGGATTACAACATCTGGAGAAAAAAAATCAAAGGTTCGATTGCAATTGATACAAATTGGGAGAACATTTTAAAAAAGACTTCCGTTCAATATCTAAATGCACAAAGCATTGATGGGTCATTACAGGGTAGCTGGATTACGGCTAAACCCAAGGCATTAATGTCACTCCCTAAAATTGTTGGTGAAGCTGGGTACAAAGGTCGGATTGGAGCGCACACAGGAGGAGCAAATGGTGTTTTTTGGGCAAGTCAGACCGGTGATTCTTCCCCGGATTGCGTTGAGATTCAGAATTTATACGATATAGGGAAAAATAAATATGAGTAGGTGAAGCAGTTCGTTGAAAAAGAACTTGTATATCCATTATTGAGAGGGAGAGAAACGAAACGTTGGTCTTTTGAAAACAAATCCTGGATTATTTTGCCACAGGATTTACTTCATCAAAATCGTGCTTTTGATGATAAAGTTCTTGAAAAGAAGTATCCCAAAGCACATCAGTATTTTGAACGATTTAAAGAAAAATTGCTTTTACGAACTCATTACAAGGCACATTTTAAAAATCAGGGGTATCCCTATTATTCATTATATAACGTTGGGCCTTATACTTTTGCGCCATTCAAGGTTGTTTGGAGGGAACAATCATCGAGCTTTGAATGCGCCGTTATTTCAATGGTAGATGGAAAAGTAATTATACCCGACCACAAACTAATCCTGATACCTTTTATAGAAGAAAACGAAGCGCATTTTGTTTGTGCAATGTTAGCTTCATGTATATCACGCTTCATAATTCAATCATATACTGTTTCAACCCAGTTGAGTACACATATCCTGAAAAATATAAAAATACCGAAGTACGATTCCCAGTTATATATTCATCGGGATCTTTCCTCCCTCTCAAAACAATGCCACGAAAAAGCTGCTGCCGGCATTTCGGTTATTGACCTCGAAAATCACATTGATTTTCTTGCCGCACAATTGTGGGGATTAACAAAGGAAGAGCTTCAGGATATTAAGGAAAGCCTGGAGGAGATGAGGTCGTGAAACAGTTCAGGGGATTAAGCGCCTGGTAAATTATTCTTTATAAGAGGTAATATCAAACAGGAATCCACCTAAGGCATTGATATCGGAATCAAGGTTCAAAGGCGTTAAAAACGATGTTAGTATCAACTATAATTTTAATCATTTAGCCCTAATTCCTTTTTAGTTCTGTTCCAACGTCCTTTTTTAACTTCTCCTAAAAGTTGGTCAATATTATCTTCTGTGGCAGTTGATTTCGAAGTCAATTCTTCGTACCGCAGATAATCGAGAATTGTCTGAATTCTTGAAGTTTTAATTCCAGCAGAAAACCTGACCAGTATTTCGTTATTTTGTCTTTCTACTATCATTTCTTTTTTCTCCAAATTTACGAATAAATCAGATGATTGAATTATTCGTTCTTTCTGTTCAATCACATATTTCCTTTATGCTTTGGGGCTTGGAATTTTATAATATGTGGTTTTAGTTAGTTTTAAGTCTGATTATTCTTTCACGAATTTTCCGAAAACCGAACCGGTATCCGTTTTAACCGTGATGGCATAAACGCCGCAAGCAAGGATGTTTACCGGAATTGTCGCAAGGTTCGTAGGATAATTAAAGCTATTCTGAATGACAATCCTGCGCGTCAGATCGCTGACCATGATTTCACGGATTACCTCACTGGTATTCAGTTTTACAGTCAATATGTCTGAAACCGGATTCGGAGAAAGTGTAAGTATTAAGGATTCGCCTCTGCGGTTTTCAATTCCAGCCGGATATGCCCGGTAATCAACAGCCACAGCGTCGGCGCTTATTCCGGTAGAGAAGGAGGTAACAGAATCGCCGGTTATGGTAGCCACAAAACAGGTTCCGGGGGTGGCATAATCGCCCACATTCATATAGATCAGGTTATTCAGCGTATCAACGGTTGCCGATGTTACATACATAAAAACCGCCGAACCAGGATCAGATACAACAACACTATCAGCAATCAGAAGCGTGTTCAGGTTAAATGATCCGATACCGTAACCAAAGCCAAAGTAGAGTAGGCTATCGTCAATTCCGGCGCCGGTTCCAACATTTTTGTTCAGGATGGTATTGACACTGGTGTGGTTATTCAGGTTATATGTTGAAATACTTCCAACTTCCGGCGAGGTGTATGGCGATTTATTAACGGTGAACAGCTTGTTGTCATAGAGGTATATATTCATAATCCCCACGGCTGCCGTTCCAAGGTTGATCTCCCGAACCAGCGTCCAACCGGTGGTTTCAACCACGGCGATTTTTCCTTCGGTTCCCATCCAACCGCCATTAACGGCGATATAGATTGAATCGCCGGCAGCCACAAGTCCTCCGCAATCGCCCGGAATACCATGAATGGACGATACAAGCGAAAGGTCGTCGGCTTTGAGTACTTCGGCAAAAAATGTAGTTGTCGGATACTGCTTCGATACAATCAGCTTATCGCCAAAAACGAGCAGTTTGCTGAGTCCCGAATCGGCTATGGCGGCAATTCGCCGGTAAGTGTCAAGATTCAACATGATGAGAGAATCCTGTGCAGCAATATATGCGATGTTTCCCTTGATGCAGATATCCTGGACAGATTGGGTAAAAACCGTCTGAATCACATTTCCGGCGCCGGTTAACGGATTGTATGTCTGTGCAGTTACAAAATCCTGATAAGGCGGTGAAAATTCAAATTGACCGCTGTTGGCGGTAATAATCTGTTTGATATAAGGCGTTTGTCCATTTAAGTAAACCGAACCGTGAATGGCGAGATACAGCGCGAGTAAAACAAGAATTTTTTTCATTATTGTTAAGATTCCTTCTTTGATAAGCAATAAGGTTTCACAAAGTAATAGTATCAAAAAATTTTATTTGGTAACGGAGAAAGTATCAAACACGGTGTACGCTCCGGTGTAACCTTTGTAACTGTTTACGGTTACGGTTTTGCCCGCGATGTCAACAACGCTGAAATAATAGGTGTTGTGGTCGTTGTGTACGTTCCAATTGGTTCTGACTGTCGGATCGACGTAGCCGCCGCCAGAACCAGCGCCACAAGTGCCGCAAAGAAGCTGCACCACTTTGTTCTTCCAGGCTGGAGTTGGAGGTGTGGTCTGTGGGTTCGGGGCTATACTGTCGTCAACGGTTCTTCGGGCATACAGATGCGAATGTCCGCAGGCATAGACATCGAATTTATTGGCGTCAATGTAAGACCAGAGCGCGGTGAGTGTTGTATCCGGTTCTGAAGCTTCCGTCGAGTCGTTGTCGACATAATAATAGGGTACATGGATGAAAAGGAATTTATGCAATGCGCTGGTCTGGGCTACCTGTGTTTTCAGCCATGTCATTTGTGTCGAATCTATATGACCGCCCATGTTTAAATGCATAGTGTCCTCGTAAACAAAATAAGGATCCAGTACAGCAAAAAAGGAGCTGGTTGCCGCATTGGTGAAAGAATATGCCAGGCGCTCATAGCCGGTTGGTCCGTTGGACGGGTTCTCGGAAAAAGTACTCTGGAACTGCTGCTGGTTGACGAGAAAGTAACCGTAAGATGCGTGTTCATGATACAGTTCATGATTACCTATTGCAGTGTATAGCGTTATCCCCTTTTGGGTCAGCTTTGCGAAAAGATTTTTGAATTCCTGGAAGGTGTAGCGCTTACCCATAAATCCCCTGTAGCACATATCGCCTCCGAAAACCACAAATGTTGGCTGTGGCTTCAATGTGTCAATTCTACGGATGATTGGATTTAATGCAGTGGTGTCAATCGCATCTCCGAGCGAGTCGCCACGGCTGTCGGCAAGGAAAACAAATCGAAATTTGGCGGTCGTTTCGATCTTCGGCTCTTCAGAGGCGCTTTTGTTGCAACTGTCCAGCAACGCGATAATAATGATAAGCAACGCCAGCGCTGCGATGGTGAGCTTGCTATTCAACATCCTGGATTTGACTTTCAAAAAATAAGACATACTTTTCTCCTTTCTGTTTTTAGATTACGCATTATTGGGATGTATTATATTCCCGGTCAATCTTCTTCAAATTCCCGGCAACGCTTTCAACAACAAAGTTATAATTAAATAATACTTTCTGTCCATTTATTAAATATCCTTGATTTCTTAAAGAGGCGCCTACTCCGAAAACTAAGAAAAATTTGGCTAAAGCCAACTAAGAAGTTGATTATCAGTTGCCACGACCTTAAGGTCGTGGCAATTCATGTTGCTGATATACCGGGCTCGTAGCCAAATGTTAATTATTAATAATTACTTTTCGGAGTGGTCTCAAAGAGTATTTCGTTAATTTTACACATAAATTGCGATTTTACTATTACCATGGATAAAAGGTTTGCAGGTTTTGTTTTAAATCTTATTGGTTAACAATCTTTAGCTCTGCGGCTCTCTGCGTAAAAACTCAGCGGCTCTCTGCGGTTAAGTTTTTTTTTACCGCAGAGTTACGCAAAGAAACCGCAAAGAGCCGCAGAGTAGCTAAATAATCATTATATACACAAGCGTATAGTCATATTGTATTATTAAATCATTCACACATGAAAAAAATTATCGCTCATTTCTTAATCCTGGTTGGACTGATTGCGGTTTGTAACGGTTCTCTCTATGCCCAGATAAACCCCTACCTGCAAACCCCAACGCCAACTTCGGTGTATATATGCTGGCATTCGAACGACACCTCTTTCACAAAAATCCGTTACGGACTTTCTGAAACAAATCTGGACAAGGTGAAGAGTGGTTCTTTCCAGAACATCGGCGGCAAACACTGGCACACGGTCAAGCTAACCGGTCTCACTCCCGATACCAGGTATTATTACCGTTGCATAAGCGGCAATGATTCTTCTTCTGTTTATCCTTTCAGGAGCCAGCCACTTCCCGGAACAGCGGGCAGGCATGTACGGTTTGTTATTTTCGGAGATTCAAGATATAATGATACCGTTCAGTCAATCCTTGGTCAGCTTTGTCAGAATGTGCAGCAAACATTGCAGTCAAAATACGGAACTGCATTTTACGATTCGGTCAATCTGGTCATGCATACAGGAGATATCGTTTGGTCTGGTAAGGCTATTGACCGTTTTGAGACCGAATATTTTTCGAAGATCGCGAATCTTTCCAGTTCCCTGCCTTTCATGATATCCATCGGCAACCATGAACACGAATCGGCATTCTATTTTGATTACATGAAGTACGAAGATTTTACCGATTCCGCAGTTGCCCGGACTTCTTACAAAGAAAGGTTTTATTCATTTGATATTTCCGGATGCAAATTCGTGGTGCTAAACAGCAATGATAAAATCATCGGCGCGCCGATTCAGAAAACCTGGCTGAACAAAGTCCTGACCGAATCAGAAGCCGATCCCGGAACAAACCTCGTTTTCACGTTTGCTCACCACCCCTGGCAATCAGAAGTATGGACAGAAGGCGACCACGATTCGGTTGATGTTGTTTTTTACCCGGAGTTTTTGAAGTTTAATAAAATGGTTCAATATTCGTATGGACACGCCCACGATTTTGAACTGGGATCAATCGTAAATACAAGCAACACCGACCCTTTGGTGCATGATTTCCGCACCGTCCTGGCAGGCGGAGGGGGAGCGGAGCTTACCAGATTCTTTTCAGGTTCGATTGATTATCCTGAAATCCAGGAAACCGTTGACGATTACAACTATGTCATCATGGACGTCAATATAGATGATCGGTCTTATGTAGCAGAAGCTTATACGTTAGGAAAGCCCGAACATCCGCTCCACCAGGTATTGGATACCTGGCATTTCAGAATGAACCAGGCTCCGCCTCAGAAACCGGTTGCAAACCCGGTTACTACAACCAACCCTGTGATACTGTCGGCATCAGCGATGATCGGCGCCGATTCCTGTATGTCCTCCTGGTTTGAAGTTACTGGAAGCCAGGGAAATTATTCATCCCCGGTAGTGAGCAAACTTCGCGACAGGGAGGATATTTTTGAAAATACCGGTTCCCCGAATTTTATCCCCATCAATAAAAATATTGGGATTGATCTTACTTCGCTGGAATTACCCGACAGCATCACTACCCAGGGAAAAACCTTATGGTACAGGGTAAAATACAGGGATGATAATCTGAAGTGGAGCCCATGGTCCGATGAAGTAGTCTTCAATAATACCGGCATAGACGATCAGGATTTTTCATCAGATAAATTCAAACTGATGCAAAATTCCCCGAATCCTTTTAGCGCTTCCACTGCGATTGGTTATCAGTTGAAATCAAAAGCTCATGTATCTATAACAGTCCTTAATATGTTTGGGGAAGAAGTTGCAAACCTCGTGAATGAAGAGAAACCGGCTGGCGAATATTCTGTAATGTTTACTGTAGTCCAGGATTGTTATCCCGCAGGGATCTATTTCGTTTCCATGAGATGTGACGATACTTTCAGGAACAGAAAGATGGTCATCGCCTATTAACAAGCCCGACAAATGCAACAAGCCTATCGTCATAAAGAACAAGCCTGAGAGAGATGAAGTGCAGGTCTTTCAGTTCTGCCAGGAAAACTTTCATCACCAATATCATCGTTCCGGGAATGAATACTAAAACGATCAAGGATATCGCCGGATATAAAAATGATAGCGTCTTAGCAGGTATGTGAAGATCTCCGGGGAGTTAAGATTGTTCACAGTTTTGGATTGTTCACGAGAGCTTGAAACTTCAAAATGTATTATATTTGCATTTATAGGAACCAATTATGTAATTAATAATACATTTTATGGAACGTAAGATTGAAAAAAAGTTGGTAGAGTGGAAAAATAGTTCATCTCGTTTGCCATTGATTTTACAGGGTGCGCGGCAAGTTGGCAAAACATACAGTTTGCTTCAATTCGGGCGCAAATACTATAAAAATACGGCCTATTTCAATTTTGAAAGCAGTAATGAATTACATGACATTTTTGACCGTGATCTCTCTCCCTCACGAATTCTGAGGGAACTTTCTGCCTATACGTCAGAACCAATGATTCCCGGCGATTCCCTTATCATTTTTGACGAAATACAAGCGTGTGAAAGAGCTTTGACATCCTTGAAATATTTCACCGAAGAGGCTCCGGAATACCATCTTGCTACAGCCGGTAGTCTTTTAGGAGTATCGCTTAACCGCAAAAGTCATTCATTTCCGGTAGGCAAAATTCAGTTTTTGACGATGCATCCGTTGGATTTTGAAGAATTCATGCTTGCACGTGAAAAGGATAAGGCAGTATCAATTGTTCGGGATTCATACGAAAGTAATGAAGCATGCAGCCTTCATGAAACCTTCCTTGACGATTACAGGGTCTTTATTGGCGTCGGAGGAATGCCACAGGTGGTTAATGAATTCATCAGGACCAGGGACTCCAATATGGTTATGGCAATGCAGAAGAATATCATAGACGCCTACATCGCAGATATGGCAAAATATGCCGGACCATCAGAAACCGTGAAGATAATCGCCGCTTTTAAAAGTGTCTCGTCCCAACTGGCAAAGGAAAACCGGAAGTTTCAGTATAAAATCATTAAAAGCGGCGCAAGGGCAGTTCATTATGAATCGGCGCTTGATTGGCTGTCTGCTTCCGCAATGGTAAATAAATGCACAAAGGTATCCAGGGGACAAGCGCCGCTTAATGCTTTTGCTGAATCTGCTTCTTTCAAATTATATATGGCAGATACAGGACTTTTGTGCGCCGGATATGGAATTTCTCCTGAAGTATTTCAGCGTGAATCTCCGGCATGGCAGGCAATTAAGGGGGCGCTCACGGAAAATTATGTCGCATCGGCTTTAATATCTAACGGATATACTCCGTATTACTGGGAGTCGGAAGGAAAAGCTGAAATTGATTTTTTAATTCAAACTCAAAATGGCGCGGTTATTCCGGTGGAAGTGAAATCATCTGAAAATGTAAAATCGAAAAGTTTGCTACAGTTTATTTCCAGGCACGCTCCTCAATTCTCAATACGAATCTCTGCAAAGAACTTTGGTTTTGAGAATAAAATCAAATCTATCCCACTTTATGCGGTTTTTTGCATTGATTATTAATGAGCCAAAATAACTGCAATTACATAAGACGTTTATTATATTTCCAAGCCGGCAAATACAACCAACCCATCGTCATGAGGCATTTCATTGGATATCGCCAAGAAGAACCGTCCATATTTTGTGTATGGAACCGCCAAAAATCTTTTCCCGCTTAACAACATAAAAGTCAACGGAAAGCAAATGGCGAAGTTTCCCGTTTTCTACTGCCGTTGCGCCAGTAAGCGCTGAAACCCCAAGTTTTCCGGCATACAGGCTGTCGTTGACCTGGAGGAGTTTTTGTTTCACCCAAACGGAATCGAAAACTACACCATCAGGGATATTAACGTTTTTAAATCCGGCATCCTTCATGCGTTTTGACAGGAAATTATTTTCAACTGGGTTTTCCGGAAAACTAAAATTCAACGTTTCTGCAGAAGATATAAAAAGGTGTCGGGTCAGTTCGGCAGTCTTTTTCACAAACTGTTCGCCGGTATTCTTGTCAGCAAGAATAATCAGATAATCAGCCAGATCATAAACCTTTTGGCATGCCGATGTTTCAAAAGCAAATTTCGCCGCCTCATCAATGGAATCATTTTTAGATGCAACAGTCAGACTATCATGTATTGTCTGAAAGCGGGCGGTTTCCCTTGCTTCCTCATTCTGTTCCCGGTTGTCGCAACTTTTTGCGGTTGTAAGCAAATAGAGCGCTAACAGAGCTGATATTTTGAAAATAGTTTTCATCTTGTCAGCTCTTTAATCCTGAACCTTAGCATGATGATCTTTTCATTTTTGAACTTTGTATCGAGTATTTCCAGATTTTTTAAACTGCCGGTTGGAACTGAAAGCCGGTCAATAAATTCGTTTTTACTAAAAAGCTCAGCGCCGGTAAGTCCGTTTTTTCCTGAAACCTGGTATATAACCGCATCGTCGGCAATTATTTTTTCGATGGCGCTCCTTCGTTTCTCCCAGTCGGTCACCTTTGACTGTGAGAAATAATGGATCATCAGCGCATAGTCGTTGGCATGCAGATTGACGATTTCATCCCGATTCATTTTCTTTAAAATGCGAACAATGGTATCGGTTTCATAGTAGGTAGCGGAAACAACCAGGGTGACAATACTTTTATCAGTTTTCAGAAGGTAAGAGCCATCTGCATTGCAAAACCCGGTAACCGGCGATTCGGCGTCCTGTAGAAGGCGAACCTCAATTTTTGTATTGGCGATTGGTTCGCGGGTGTCGGCGTCGTAGAAGCTGAATTTATATTCACGGGTATTGAAAAGTTTAAATAATCCGTAGAAAATGCAGACAATCACAAGCGCCAAAACCGGGATCAGTATAAAAAACCGGTTGCCGCTTTTAATCGCCGGGGTTTTAAAATTCAGAGGAGTGATAGTTTCTGATAATGGTTGGGGAAAGAGTTCCTGGTTTTTAAATTTAAAATCATCCCAGTTTGAATATCCGGCATATTTGCTCAAAAGGTTCAATACGTCAATCCTTGGTAAATTCTGACTTGCGCCTTTTATATGAGTATAAAACCACTTTTCACTGATATGCGCATTGACAGTTTTAAGCAATTCCTCCTGGAAATTAGTAATCTCCTGCCCCTTCCATTCCGCAATGGCAGGATTTATACCCGGATAGGATTGCTGCATCATGGCTACAATCTTCTTTTTTAGCGCGTCAAAATATGTTTGATCGTTCGATGACAAAGATGACAGAAGTTTTTGGTTTATATATGCAGAATCCTTGTAAAACTGTTTACAACTGTTTTACAACCGAAATTCAATCCGTTAAGCGCTGCCCGTATTAATTTTGGCGCTTCAATCAGATCAATTGCGTTTATCAGTCCAAAAGTAAAGAAAAGAACATTAGAAAAAAAATCAAACAACCATCAAACAAAGGAGCCTCTATGAACCCAAGTTACACAACATCAAAGATCGCAGCGACAATTATCCTTTTATTCCTCCTGGCAACAACGGGAACCATGCTTTTTGCCCAGAAAAAACCTACCGGGTTGAAAATCGGCACATACGATTCCCGGATAATCACATTTGCCTGGTCGAGGTCTGACTATTTCAAACAGCACATGAAGATTTTCAGTATGCAGAATGATTCTGCCCAGAAGGCAAATGACACGGCAAGGATTAAAGAACTTTCCATCCAGGCGATGTCGTTTCAGCATTTATTGCATCTTATGATTTTTGGAACTGGTTCAACGACCATTATCATAGATATTGTAAAGGATAAGCTTCAGGAGCTTGCAAAAAAAGAAGGCGTCAGCATGATTGTGAGCAAATACGAAGTTAATTTCGCAGACCCTTCGGTTGAAATAATTGATCTTACCAACCTGATTGCCCAACTTTTCAAACCCACTGAAAATATTGATAAAATGGCAGGAGAAATCAGCAAGGTTCAACCCGTGCCACTTGAAGAACTGACCATCGAAAATGAGATGTTAGATTTATATTGTCATCGTTTTGCCAAAAAATAATTATTACTTTTGATAAAAACCCTTAAAACTGAAAATTATGATAGCCCATGTTCACAACCACATCACTTCGGAGTTACAGCAAAATACCCGGACCGACATCATCTTTATTCTGACGTCAATTATTCTGAATCTTATCACACTTGCAGTAAATTCGGGACTGGTTGAAAAATCGAGAACCGAAAGTTCTACTCTGTTCGTCATGTTTGTTTTTGTCAGCCTGATCGTCCTTGTCAATATCGTTGTAGTTATTGGACTCGTCAAAGGAAGGCAAACAAGAATAAAACTTGTTAACGGACTTCTTTTGATGTACAAAGATCAGAATGTTGACAAGTATTATGATGAATCGTTGCTTGGCAACTACAATGTACGGTATAATCTCTTCATCATGGTAGTTGTTTGCACAGGTGTGATTGCCACCGTTGTACCGTTCATTCTGAGGTGATTTTTCGATAATTGAGTCCATTCCGAATTGCCACGACCTTAAGGTCGTGGCAATTTTTAAACAGATAGTTACCGGACTTTAGTCCAAATGGTTTCCTTTTCGGAGAAGGCTCAAATTGAGACTTGGAATTTTTTATATGCGGTTTTATCCCGTTTTGATTATCCGTTTAAAACTTCTCGATAATTTTATGTAGATTTACAGAAACTTAATCGGATTTCAAAAATTGAAGCAGGTTTACTTCTTATCGCTTCTGATACTGTTTCCCCTGTTTCTGTTCGGGCAAACAAACACCGATTTCTGGTTTGCAGCTCCGGAGGTAACTTCGGGTCACGGCGATCAGCCCATCTATTTGCGATTAACCTCCTTCAACCAATCGGCAACGGTAACTGTTTCGGAACCAGCCAACACATTAACAAATTTCCCGCCCATAACCGTATATATTCCGGCAAATTCCACAGTTTCAGTCAACCTCACATCCTTAATTAACCAGGTTGAATGTAAACCGCCCAATACAATCCTGAATCTCGGATTACATATTCATTCCAATGTTCCAATAACGGTATATTATGAAGTTGCCAATAATCTGAATCCTGAAATTTTTACTTTGAAAGGCAACAATGCGCTTGGAACATCCTTTTTTATTCCGTCGCAAAGCGTTTTTTACAATGAACCAAACTTTAATCCCGACGCCTATAATTCATTTGATATCATTGCCTCAGAAGATAACACAATCGTCACTATAACGCCGAGAAAAGCCATTGTTGGTCACGCGGCGGGAACGCCGTTTACAGTTACGCTGAATCAGGGTCAGGTTTACAGCGCTCAGGCAGTCGGGCAGCAGGGAGTCGACCATCTGATGGGCTCGACTGTCACTTCGGATAAACCTGTGGCAATCACCGTGAAAGATGATTCGGATCATATCTCCGGGCAACCTTGTTCCGATCTTACCGGCGATCAGATTGTGCCTGTTAATATTATCGGAACTGATTATATTGTTGTCCGCGGATTTACAAACACAGTGAACGATTGGGTGTTTGTGACTGCAACCGAAGATAACACACAGATTACCGTTAACGGAAGTGTGGCGGCAATTATCAATGCTGGCTATTCCTACAGTTTCAGTATGTCTTCTATCAATTTATGTTCTTCGGTTCAAACCAATAAACCCGCTTACCTCTGGCATCTTACCGGTTACGGTTGTGAGGCAGGATCGTCGCTTCTTCCCGCAATGGACTGTACAGGATCAACTCAGGTTGCCTTTACGCGAACAACATCATTTTCTTTTGAGATGATCGTTCTTACAAAGGTTGGCGCGCAGGGCTCTTTCACTCTCGACGGAAACTCTACTCTTGTAACTGCGGCAATGTTTTCGTCAGTACCCGGAAATCCGGCGTTTGTATATGCCAGAATAAATTTCACCTCTACCACGCTACCCGTTGGCGCGCATATTCTTACCAATTCTCAGGATATTTTCCACATGGGCGTTATCCATACTTATGATGCGGGACAATCGGGATGCTCTTATGGCTATTTTTCCGACTTTGCCAGTCTGAACCTGGGGTCGGATAAGATTGTCTGTCCGGGTACTTCTGTAACTTTCGACGCCGGACCAAACCGGTTGAGCTATGCCTGGTTTTTTAATGGCAACCCATATTTAACAGGAGTTCAAACCATCACCGTCACCGCTCCGGGCTTATATTCTGTAACAGTGAATGACCATGGATGTATTCTGTCCGACGAGGTTCAACTGAGTAATTACCCTGCCCCCGTCCCGGTGATTAGCGGAGTTACAAGTTTCTGCCAGGGCGTTTCGCAACAACTCAGCGTTACCGGAACATTCAATTCATATCTCTGGAGTACGGGAGCCACTACTCAATCCATATCTGTTGTATCGAGCGGCGCTTATGGAGTTACAGTTACGGGAGCCAATGCCTGTACTGGAAGCGCTTCTGTAACGGTGACGGTGCATCCTCTGCCAATTGTCACCCTTGCCCAGCCAGCGTCAACCTGCTCAAACGTTCCGCCGTATCTTCTTACCGGAGGTAGTCCGCCGGGAGGAGTTTACTCCGGACCCGGAGTAAATTCCGGAACAGGATTTTTCAATCCAGCTTCAGGATTAGGTCCGCACTTAATTACTTATACAATTACTGATGTTTACAATTGCGTTGGATCAGATTCCAAAACCCTTACCGTTAACTCCACGCCTTCGGTTCAGTTGGCGCCGCAGCCATCTGTGTGTATATCGGTGGCGCCATTTCAATTAAACGGAGGAGCGCCTCCGGGAGGAATTTATTCGGGACCGGGAGTAAATTCCGGAACAGGCTTTTTCACTCCTTCCTCCGGAGCGGGAGGTCATTTGATTACATATACTTTTACCGATGGAAACGGTTGCAGTGGCACAGCCTCCAAAATACTTACCGTTTACGCGCTTCCAGGCGTTCAGCTTACTGCGCAATCTGCTGTGTGTATCTCGGATCCGCCATTTCCTCTGGCAGGCGGAACGCCCCCGGGAGGAGTCTATTCCGGTCCCGGAGTCAATTCTTTAACCGGCTATTTCACTCCCTCATCCGGGGCGGGTGCGCATCAGATTACTTATACTTATACCGATGGAAATGGTTGTGCCAACTTTGCCATAAGAACACTTACCGTCTTTCCACTTCCGGCGGTTCAATTGGCGCTGGAGGCTACGGTTTGTATATCTGATCCTCCTTTTCAGCTAACCGGAGGGACGCCTGTGGGAGGAATTTATTCAGGCTCCGGCGTCAATTCATTAACCGGTTTTTTCGATCCAGCTTCGGGATTAGGTCCGCATTTAATAACCTATACCTATTCCGACGCCGACGGTTGCACTAACGCCGCTTCTCAAACAATAACCGTAATAGTAACTCCCGCAGTTCAGCTTTCAGTTCAGGCTGCTGTTTGTATCTCTGATCCGCCTTTTCCACTGAATGGGGGAACGCCAACAGGAGGCATATATTCGGGGATCGGGGTTAATTCGCTGACTGGTTTTTTCGATCCTTCTTCCGGGGAAGGGCTTCATACGATTACTTATACATTTTCCAATGCGGCAGGTTGTGGCGGTTCCGATTCTAAAGTTCTAACCGTAAACCCACTTCCAATCGTTGGGTTAGCCGAACAGGATTCAGTGTGCATCTCGGCTCCTCCTTTTCCGTTATCCGGAGGAACGCCTTCAGGAGGAATTTATTCGGGCGCCGGCGTGAACTCCCTAACAGGTTTTTTCGATCCTTCCGCAGGGGCGGGACTTTACGCTATCACTTATAGCTACTCTGATTTCAACGGTTGTATAAATACTGATTCCAAAACGCTTCCTGTAAATCCGCTCCCCGTGGTTCAAATGTCGGGTCAGGATGGCGCTTGTATTTCGGCTTCGCCATTTCTGTTGACTTGCGGAACGCCGGTTGGAGGAATTTATTCAGGCGCGGGAGTCAACTCTGCAACCGGCTTTTTCGATCCATCCTCAGGGGCGGGGCAGCATTTAATCACGTACTCTTTTACCGACGCCAATGGTTGTGCCAATACCTCCTCCAAAATACTTACCGTTTATACAATTCCGGTGATTGAGATGGTGGGACAGGATGCAGCGTGTATCTCCGAGCCGCCTTTTCTTTTAACCTGCGGAACGCCGTTGGGGGGAATCTATTCCGGCGTAGGAGTCAACTCCGCAACCGGTTTTTTTGATCCCTCCTCCGGCGCAGGCGCTCACACAATAACCTATTCCTATTCCGATGCGAATGGCTGTTCAAACGCCAATTCAAAAATACTTACAGTCAACCTCCTTCCTGTTGTTCATATTGCGACGCAGCCTGTAGTATGTATTTCGGTTCCGCCTTTTCTTCTTAACGGAGGTTCGCCGTTGGGAGGAATCTATTCCGGCGCGGGAGTAAATTCCTTAACCGGCTTTTTCGATCCTTCCGCCGGGGCGGGGACGCACACCATCACATACACTTATGCTGACGCGAATGGCTGTTCAGATAATGATTACAAAACGCTTACCGTTAACTCCCTTCCCATTGTTCAGATTGCGCCGCAACCTGTAGTATGTATTTCGGTTACACCTTTTCCATTGGATGGCGGTATGCCTGCGGGAGGTTTCTATTCGGGAAACGGCGTAAATACGATAACCGGTTTTTTCGATCCATCTTACGGCGCGGGGCAACAGGCGATTACTTATAACTACAGCGATTTCAACGGATGCACAAACACAGCCACCGGCATATTAACCGTCAACCCTCTACCAATAGTTCAGCTATCGGTTCTGGCTGACGTTTGTATCACCGATCCGGCTTTTCCTTTAGGCGGCGGAATACCGGTTGGCGGCGTCTGGTCGGGCGCGGGAGTAAATACGGCAACGGGTATGTTCAACCCATCATCCGGGGCAGGAGTTCATTTAATAACCTACGCTTATACCGATGCAAATCTATGCGTCAACTCAGCTACTTCAAATCTTACGGTAATTCCGCTGCCTTTGCCATCGGGAACGGTGAGCGGGCCAAATATTGTTTGTGAAGCAGCGCAGAATATCCAGTATATTCTTAGTGGAGCCGACCCGCTTGCAACATCCTTCAACTGGGAGATAAACCCGGCATCTGCCGGCATCATCAGCGGAAGCAACGTAACGCCTTCGGTTTCCGTAAATGCCGGATATATTGGCATTGCCGGTATCCGGTTTCAGCCGGTAAGTAATTGCGGCGATGGCGTCTTCTCAGGTTATACCGCCATTACAGTTAACCCAAACCCGGTTGTTACTCTTCAGTCGTGCAACGATCCGGTGACAACGAGAGGCGCGAAACCATTCCAACTTAAAGGCGGCGTTCCGTTGGGCGGAGTTTACAGTATTGACGGATTGGAACTTCCCACAGACATTCTGGATCCTTCAACGCTGAGCGTTAGTCCTCCAAATCACATAATTTCCTATACCTATACAAACCGCTACAACTGCGTAAACAGCAAAACACAAGCGCTTAGGGTGAATGATGTTTCCGGTTTTATCTGCAATTCCACACTTACCGATTTACGCGACATGAAGACCTATCCGACTTTTGCAATATTAATCGGAAACACTCACCGTTGCTGGATTTCGGCTAATCTCAATTACGGCGCATTTATCGAAAGTAATATCTCACAAACCGACAATTGCATGGTGGAGAAATACTGCGAGGGTAACGATTCTTCGAGATGCGCCGAATCAGGCGGTCTTTATCAATGGGACGAACTTATGACCTATTTGCCGGCAACCAACGCTTCGGCAGAAGGCAGGCAGGGTTTATGCCCTCCCGAATGGCATGTTGCAACTGAATCGGAATGGGACGAGTTGTTAAACTACCATTCGGGCGCCGGCATTGCAGGTTGGGCGCTTTTAGATCCTTACGAATTGTACGGTTTTCACGCAAAAACCAAGGGAGTATTATATCAGAATAATATCTGGAGTTTTATGCCATCTGGATTTTCAGCCACTATTTTCTGGACGTCAACCGTTAGTCCATCCGACAGTAAAAGGATTTTCAGTCATGGACTGAATGATATTAATCCCAGCGTTTCGCAGTATTTCTCATTACGGAGCAATGCTTTACCTGTTCGTTGCGTCAAAGATTAGCCGCGCTCAAAAGTAATAATCGCAATCATTTTTTCATATCGAAAATCAGCGTTCCGCCCTCCATCAGCGCGGCATGATCAATGAAAGGCGTTTCCAGCTTTTTCCCGTTCAGCGTCACCGACTTTACATAGATATTTTTTTCGGTTAATCCGTTGCCCAGTATTTTCAGGGTCTTTCCTCCGGGAAGGGCGATGGTCGCTTCAGCCACGCACGGACTCCCAAGCGCGTAGGAGGCGGTTCCGGGGCAAACCGGATAAAAGCCAAGCACACTGAAAATATACCAGGCGCTCATCTGCCCGCAATCGTCGTTGCCGCATAAACCATCGGGTTTGTTGCGGTACATTGTATTTACGATCTGGTGAACTCGTTCCTGCGTTTTCCAGGGTTTTGAAGTCCAGTTGTAAAGGTAAGCCACGTGATGACTTGGTTCGTTGCCATGCACATAATTGCCGATAAGTCCGTCGCGCGTGATATCCTCAGTTTCGGCGAAATATTTATCGTCGAGATGCATGGTAAAAAGCGAATCGAGCCTGCTGATAAAGGGTTTTTCACCGCCCATCATGGTGATATAATGCGCCACGTCATGCGGCACATAAAACGAATAATTCCAGGAATTTCCCTCGATGAAACCCTGTCCGTTAGCGCTGAGCGGATCGAATGGAGATTTCCAGGCGCCATCCGATTTTCTGGCGCGTATAAAACCGGTGGAGGGATCGAAAAGATTGCGGTAATTCAACGAACGCCGCTGAAAAACCGGCAATGCTTCCGAAGCCTGTTTTTTCAAATCCATCGGAGCCTCCTTTGAATCGAGAATGGCTTGCGCAAACCGGGAGATGGTATAATCATCATAAGAATATTCCAGAGTTACCGACGCCGAATTAGCAGATTTGTCATCAGGAACATATCCGTACTTCATGTAATCGCTGATACCGTCGTAATATTTGTTGGTTGCAGTGGCAATGCAGGCAGCGAAGGCTTTTTTCACGTCAAAACCTCTGATTCCCTTTATATATGCATCGGCTATAACCGGAACCGCATGGTAACCAATCATGCACCAGTTTTCGTTTCCGTGATGCGACCAAACTGGCAACATCTGTTCGGGACTTTGCTCAAAATGAGCCAGCATTGAGTTAATCATGTCGGCGGTGCGTCCGGGATAAAGAAGGGCAAGCAGAGGATGTTCGGCGCGATAGGTATCCCAGAGGGAAAAAGTTGTGTAGTTGGTAAAACCTTCCGCGTAATGAATTTCCTGATCAATGCCGCGGTATTTGCCATCAACATCGGTATAAATTACCGGTGATTGCAATACATGGTAAAACGCGGTGTAAAAGTTGATTTTTCGCTCATCTGAACCTGCAATCCGGATTCGGCTAAGTTCCTGTTCCCAATCGGCGAGGGCTTCGAGTCTGGTCTTGTCAAAGTCCTGATGAGGTATTTCAGCCATAAGATTTTTTAAGGCGCCGTCAGCGCTTACAGATGAAAGCCCTATTTTGACAAGGATTTTTTCGCCGGCTTTTGTGGAAAAATCGAAATGAGCCCTGATCTTCTTTCCCGCCATCTCCGGAAAATTTTCCCGCTGATTGAACCTGCGCCAGAATCCGCGGTAAACCAATGGCTCGTCGTTAGTCAATCCATAAGTTTTGAATGGTTTTGAAAAGACCATGGCAAAGTAAATGTACCTCGAACGCGCCCATCCGCGGGTGATTCGATAGCCGGTTACAAGCGTGTCGTTCACAACCCTCGCAGACGCCCAGGTTATTTTGCCTTCATAATTGTAAATGCCATGAATCATATCGAGAATGATGTGAGCGCTATCGCTCTCCGGGAAGGTATATCTGTGAAAACCTGCCCGCGCGGTGGCGGTAAGTTCAGCCTCAACATCGGGGTCGTCGAGGTGGACGCGGTAATATCCGGGCGACGCTTTCTCTGTCTCTTTGCGGAATCCTGAACGGTAACCATTTTCGGGATGGTCAGCCGTTCCTGGGTTTAGCTGAAGTTTTCCCACTGTGGGCATGATCAGAAAATCGCCCAGATCGGAATGTCCAGCGCCGTTGAAATGTGTGTGGCTGAAACCGACTATGGTTTTATCGAGATACTGATAACCGGCGCAATAGCGATAAACAGGCGGATTGTATTTGCCGTCCTTTTCATATTGAATAGTATCAGTATCGGGACTCAATTGCACAAATCCGAAAGGAGTACAGGCGCCGGGAAAGGTGTGCCCCATTTCCTGCGTACCGATAAAAGGATTTACAAACCCGGTAAGCGATTCGGGAGCAGGCGCAGGATTTGCCATTTTTTCGGATTGAGAGAATCCGGGAATTGCCGAAATTAAGGCGACGAAAATGAGCGTCAAACAGGCTAAAACTATATTCTTCATAAGAAAAGGATTTTTTCAAATAATGAGTATCCGATTGCATATACAGAAATCAGAAAGCCTGACCCAACCCGACATAAATTCCATAGTCTTCTCTCGCGATTGCGAAATTTATATATGCTCTTATATTTCTCGTAGGGATTACATTAAGGTAAATGCCAATACCTGCCGATGGAAGCCAGACCGATTGTCCAAAATTGGCAATATTCCCGAATGTCTTCCCGGTACCGAGAAAACCCGAAACAGCGATAAATTTCCAGATATCGTAACGCAATTCTGCCTGAAGGTTCGCCTTCGAACGATTCACATATTTCCCGCCTGTATAACCTCTGAAATCATCTCCTTCGCCATACTTTGCAAGGTGGATATAAGGCACATCGCCCCAGCAACCCTGGATATATAACCGCCATGCGAGAGTTAGCCGTTTGCTTTTTTTCGATAAACAGTGATACCCGTTAAGAAAGGCTTCGATAACAAGAAAATCGCGGGAACTGAAAAATAAATTACTGGCATTTCTGAAATTAAGCCCCGCATAATAGCCTTTTGTTGACCAGAAAAGGTCGTCGCGGTTATCCCACACAAATGTAGGCGATAATATACTCGTGATATCGTTGCCAACATGCACATTGTTTTTAAGCATTCTCGAAGTAGATGCTGAATCTGCGCCCTGCTGCAAGATACTGCTATAAGAATATTCGAGTCCTCCGTAAAATCCTCCCGCAATTTTTCTATAACAGGTGGCAGTTACGAACAGGGTTTTATCCGAAATCCAACCGTAATTGTCGGTATTGTTATTTATAACCATTGAATCATTCTCGGCGCCAAAAAACTTTGACTTCAGGTTTCCATATCCAAAGGAGATAATTGCCCGCCATTTGTTGTGGTCCCAGTATAAGTTCTGTTTTATTGAAAACATCCAGCTCCAGTGAGTGTTAAAATAGAGCAAAGCTGATGTGGAAGATGGCGGTGTAACAGTATCCGCTTTATCGAGGTTGTAAACCAGCATAGGAATTACCGCAAATCCCAACTGGGTTGATGAATTATAAACCGGACCGGGGATTACGGTAAAATTAATTTTGCGATCAAGTTTCTCTAATGTTTTTTCAATCAGCAGCAGGCTGTCGCCCGATATGATCTTGTTTTGGGTAATACCGGGATTGCAGAAAATTATAAAAACGAACAGTATTCCAATCGGTTTCACAATCTGAAATATTTGGAGTGTTTCCCGCAAAGATAAATATCGGAAAGGATAAAATGGGTAAAATATTTCATTCCTGCTTATATTCCGGGAAAGGCTCCGCTGATGCCTGTCAAAATGAATTGTACGCCAAGGGCAAGGGTAATCAGACCGAAAATTTTGGTCAGAACATCCATGCCCGTTGGACCCAGCAGTTGTACGATTTTGGGTGAATACCTGAAAGTGAAGTAGATTATCATCGTCATTGCAACGATTGCAAGAAAAAGTTTCAGTTCCAGGTAAGGAAAACTATGAATATCCTGGGAGAAGAGGATGATTGTTGACATTGTTCCGGCGCCGGTTGTCAAAGGAATAGCAATGGGAACAATGGCGGTGGAAATTTTCTTTGCCAATGTTCGTTCTCCGGCGCTCTCAATGGATTTCTCAACGGAATCCATCATTTTGAAGCCGGTTCCCAGTAAAAGAAGTCCGCCGGCAATTCGGAAAGCATTAACGCTGATATCGAAAAAAGCCAGAATCCCCATCCCGGTTACCATAGAAACTACCATGGTAATAAAGGAAGCAATTGTAGCGATCAAACAGAGTTTATTCTGTTCTTTTCGCGTAAGTCCGTCAATTAACAACAAATAAAGGGGAATGGCGGGAATGTTGTTGGCAACAGCAAAGAGTCCAAGCAAATAATGTTGAAAAGAGAGATTCTGCATAAATTTCGCTATTATCCTGCAAAGATAATACGGGTTTCGAGAAAAATGCAGGGAGCGCCGATTATTTCAACTTTACAAATTTATCTGATCATCACCAACTTCTTAACCTGCTCAAAACCATCGGTTTTCAAACATATTAGATAAACGCCAGAGGATAATCCGGAGAGATTTTGTTCGGTTATTTTATAGGAAAATGAACCTGCTTCAACCTTTGTTGCCGGAAGAATTTTCACATTGCCGGAGCCTGTAATTTCCCTGATAGTCAATTCGATTTCAGAGGCTTTATTGAAATATGCTGAAATAGTGATCTGATCTTTTGCAGGATTAGGATATACGTTAAATGTACCTGCCGTTTCTTTTTCACGCTGCCCGGTAATTATTATCTGACCTCCTTCAGTAAGAGTGTAGGCATTATTCACATTCAAACCTTTAAAGGTTTCATAAACCGGCGGGCTAACCGGCCATTTTACAACTACAGAATCAATAAAAGCGGAAGCGCCAAGTCCAAAGTGCAGCGTATATGGATCGCCCATCCGAGCGCCTCTGCCGGTATAAACTTCCCTGGTAAAGCGCTCACCTCCGGCATAAACTGTAGCGCGTCCGCCGAGTGCGTAACTATTCCCGCTGGTTGATCGAAGGAGCAACTTCAGGTAATTATTATTTCCAGGGCAGTTATTTTTAAACATTGTGAAAAACTTGTTGAACTGACCCGTTACGAGATCCAGTTTGCCATCATTATTATAATCAAACATTAAAGCGTCTTCTCCGGTATTGTAGTATTGGCTCGGCAGGCAATATTGGGTTTTAAGTTCGAATTTGTGATCCGGCTTCTGGATATAAAAATCGGAATACCGGCAATTGTAAAAGTTCGTGATGTAAAAGTCGAGAAGTCCGTCGTTATTGACGTCGCCAAAAACTGCCCCGGCATGGGTCTCCTCAAATTCAATGTCGTCGTCAAGCGAGGGGGCGCCAATAAGGTCGGTAAAATTATAATCTGGCGCACCGTCGCTTTGATAGATGGTAGTGCCTCTGTGGTCATATAAAACAGCATAAGCCGGATGGGCAAACTGCGGCAGCAGCAAATCCATATCGCCGTCGTTATCATAATCTGCCCAGGCAACGCCGGTTCCATGATTTGACCCGGTAGCGTTGCTATCAATTCCTTTGGCGGCAATAATGTTGGTAAAGGTTGCATTTCCGGTATTCTGCCAGAATTCATCGCGTTCGAGGTAATAATTGGTTACGAAGAGATCAACCAGCCCGTCGTCGTTGTAATCAACAAACTGTGAAGCTCTGGTGCGACGCAGGTTCTGGCTCGGAACCGGATATAATGTTGATGTGACGTCGGATAAGGTGAAATCATGATTGTTAAGGTAAAGGTAATTCGGAAGTGGCGTTGGGTAAGTTTTCCACAATCGCCCGATAAAAAGGTCAGGATACTTGTCATTGTTGATATCTGCAACGCTGAATGTTTGTGTGCCGTCGTATCCGTAACTTGCGTTGGAGGTGGCGGCAGTGAAAGGCGTAAAAGTTTCATCGCCATTGTTCCTGAAGATAATTATGGAATCTATCAAAACATAAACAATGTCAAGAAGTCCGTCGTTGTTCATATCGGCAAAAGCGCTGGCATAAGGATTTCCATATATTCCGGCGGAAGCGGTAATATCCACAAAGGCGCCATGATCGTTTTTGTAAAGGAGATTCCTGCGGATAAAATCATCCCATCCGTCGTTATTGAAATCGCCCACAGAGGCGCCCCGGTTGGAATATGCGTCGGATAAAATTCCACTTGCCACGGTATAATCTTCAAACCAGGATGGAGAAGGAAGCGTTTCGTAATCAATAATTACATCTATTTTGAAGGCGTTAGTTTTAAAGGATGAGGAGCCGGAAGCAGTTTGCAGATATTCTAAGTAGAAATCTCCACCTGACGATCCGGCAAGACAGAAAGCCGGGTAGACAACATTATCGGAAGCCAGTTTGGCGCCGTTCTGAAAATTGTCTATCCAAACAAAGAACTGATTATTATCAACATGAACAGGCGCGGATACAGTCGCGAGAATATTTTCATCGCCGGCAATGCTCTTTTGTAGCGTTATGGGCGTAGTCATATCGAGTTTTTGTTCCGGGATAATATTTCCGCCTTCATGCCCGTACAGATGTAATGTTGCCGAACCGGCAGGATTATCGCCACCCAATGTGACAATAAAGGAAAGGATGTTCCCCGGTTGCGGAAGATTGAACCGCGCAATCTGAACCGGATAGGTTTGAAAATAGAGGCTTGGCGTTCCGGGGGTGTAGTACCTCAAAGTATCAACAGAGGCAAAAGCGGGAGCGCATAGAAGACAAATGAGCAGGAAGATGGATAGTTTTTTCATAATTAATATGGTGAAATGGTGCAATTTCGCGATGCAAAATTACAGATCGTCATATTGAGGAAATTGTAAAAATTTAACCTTCGCCGGGAAATATCCAGGTTATTTTTCCGTCATGGCTGGAACTCAGTTTTTTGAAAAATTTTTTCGGCGTATATCCGGTAAGAACTTTAAAATCCTTAATCATGTGCGATTGATCGAAATACTGGGAAATGTAGGTAATGTCGGTTAGATTGTCCTCGCTGCTTTCCCAGGTTTTTTGTTTCAAAGCATTCCTGAATCTGACTATTTTCCTGAAATCAGAAGGCTTTTTGCCAATGTGCCGCTCAAAATGCTTTATCAGGGTTTTTTGTGAAATCTTATTTTTCCTTGCAATTTCCGCTATTGACATCTCTTCATGATTGGGAAGTAACATGTCATTGAGCGCCTGATACAAAAACGGATGTTTAACCCCAGTGAGCTTACTTATCCAGTATGCTTCCATTGCGGCAATTTTTTCTTCATCTTTTTGTATCGCCATGATCGCTTTCATCCTTTCAAGGAAATCATCAAAGGGAATAAATACATCTTCGATAATTTCATGTTTGGCGTAATGGCTTATCGGATGAGATAGAAATGCATTAAGACCCAACGGCTTAAAGGCGATGGTGATTTCCGTAGCTGCGCCGATATATTCAATCAGCAACGGTTGTTTATATCTAACTGCAAGTCCTGTTTCCATTGGATTATTCGCGCTAAACTGAACAGTCACTTTATTACCGGCGCTGCTGATTGTTGCGTTTTGACTAATGGAAACCATAGAATAAATATTGGGAAAGGTTAAATAGGTAATCGCTTCCTCATTTGCATGTCGGCTTAAAGTATAGAAATATTCTATAAAGTTTTGAAGAATGATGTTTTGCGGTCGGTATAATTGGATATTCATGCGTTTCTTTTTCAGCAAATTTTACCGGCTTTACTATTAATTCGGACTTCGTTACATTCTGATAATCAGGAATGATAAATGTGCAAAAACTGCAAAAAATGTGCTGCATGAACCATTGTAATTGTTTAAATTAGCAGTAGTTAACAAACAAATTACTAAACAAAAAATCAATGGACATGCAACAAAACAAAGGTATTGATAAAATCCGGTTTGGCACAAGCCCAGTGGGTTGAATGCGGCAAAAGTGTTTTCTTCGAAAGGATTATCCGTAATAAATTCAAACCTTCTAAACCAATATGGTAAAAGAATTTGGTTGAGTAGTTTTTCGCATGTACTTTTACATTTTGAAATTGAAAGTATCATGAAGGATAAATACAAAACAAAGGAAGAACTTATAGAGGAACTTCAGAAATTACGTATAGAGATTGAAGCGTTAAAAGGTTCAAAGGGACAAGATATCTCATCGGGCAATCCTCATGAAGACTCTTTAATGGTTAGCGAGGAAAACTTTCGGTCAATCTTTGAGAACAACTCGGCTGCAATGGCTCTTATTGAACCCGATACTACGATTTCAATGGTCAATCAGGAGTATTGTAAACAAAGTGGCTACGCGAAGGAGGAAGTAGTTGGTATGAGTTGGACTAAGCGAATTCCACCCCAGGACATTGAACGGTTAAAAGAATATAACCGCCGCAGAATGATAAATCCAAAGGACGCCCCTGACAAATACGAGTGTACCCTCTACCGAAAAAATGGTGAAATAAGGCATTCAATGATGTCCGTCACAATGTTAAGCAATCGAAAAATAATAGCGTCATTTGCCGATATCACCGAACTGAAAATGGTTGAACAAGCCCTGGCAGAATCGGAAGAAAGGTACCGCGTGCTTTTTAACGGAAGTTCTTATGGCATTCTGGCCACCGATATCGAAACCCATCGGCTTTTGTTTTCCAATCCAGCCATCTGCAAACTGTTCGGCTATACCGATGAAGAGTTTCAGCAACTCAGCATTGAAAATTTGGTTCCAAAGGAATCACTCGATTCGGTAATGTCGGAGTTTGATTTACAAATGCGGGGTGAGAAACCCATATCATTTGCCCAGCTCTGCCTGAGAAAAGACGGAACCGTTTTCTATGCCGACATAGCCGGGGCTCCAATTGTCCTCGACGGACGAAAATCCAGCGTAGGGTTTTTTATTGATGTGACCACACGCCAACAGGCTCAGGAATCATTGAAGGAAAGCGAATCTGCTTTAAAACAGGCTCAGGAAATTGCAATGATGGGCAGTTGGGAGTTGGATTTTATTAATCAAAAGGTAAAATGGTCAGAAAATAATTATAACATTTATGGATTGAAACCTTATGAGATAGAACCAACTTTCGAATATTTCAAAAGCAGGGTTCATCCTGATGATTTGCATATCATTGATGAAACTTTTGAAACTATTTCCAGGGTCAAAAAACCAACCAATATTGAAGTGCGAATGCTCTTTCCGAACGGCAATGAAAAGTGGTGCCAAATCAATATAGCTCCGATTGTAAAAGAAGGTGAACTCGTTGCATTAAAGGGAGTGCAAATAGATATCACGGAGCTAAAGAAAATAGAATTTGAACTTATCAAAGCCAAAGAAAAAGCCGAGGAAAGCGACCGTCTGAAGTCCGCGTTCCTTACCAATATGAGCCATGAAATCAGAACTCCGATGAATGGCATTTTGGGGTTTTCAGAACTTTTGAAGGAGCCTCAACTTACCGGTAAAGAACAGCAGGAGTACATTCGGATAATTCAAAGGAGTGGCAAGCGGATGCTAAATATTATTACGGACCTTATTGATATTTCTAAAATTGAAGCAGGGCAGGTTGCCGTTGTGGTTAAAGAGTCGAACATTAACGAACAAATCGAATACCTTTTTTACTTCTTCAAACCGGAAACAGAGAAAAAAGGATTAGCCCTTTCTATTAAATATTCCCTGCAATCAAAAGAATCCATAATTACAACAGACCGGGAAAAACTATTTGCGATACTGACCAATCTTGTTAAAAATGCAATAAAATACACGAAACGGGGCTCAATAGTATTTGGTTATGAGAAAAAGGGCGAATATCTTGAGTTTTTCGTGAAAGATACCGGCATTGGCATTCCAAAGAACCGTCAGGAGGCTGTTTTTAACCGGTTTGTTCAGGCTGATGTTGCAGATATAAGCGCTTATGAAGGCGCCGGACTGGGCTTGTCTATTGCCAAAGCCTATGTGGAAATGCTTGGTGGGAAAATTTGGGTTGAGAGTGGTGAAGGGGAAGGTTCAGCATTTTATTTCACTATTCCTTATAATACCGGTAAACAGGCTAAAAGTATCAATAAAGAAATTCAGTTGCAACCGGGAATGCCCGCCCGGATTAACAGCCTGAAAATATTGGTAGTGGATGATGACCAGGATTCGCAATATCTCCTGAAAGCAGGGCTTAAACCATTCGGAAAAGAAATTCTACTGGCATCTACTGGAATTGAAGCGATAGAAACTTTTAGAGCAAATCCTGATATTGACTTAATTATGATGGATATAAGAATCCCGGGAATTGATGGGCTTGAGCTCACCCGTCAGATTCGACAAACTAATAACAATGTGGTAATACTTGCTCAAACCGCTTATGCGATGGCAGGCGACAAAGCCAAAGCAATTGAAGCAGGTTGTAATGATTATATCTCAAAACCAATTATCAAGAATGATCTGATTGGATTAATAAACAAGTATTTCCCTGTATAAACTCTCATATAACAAGCATTAACCATTTCTCAAAATAAACGCCTGGTTCCAGTTGGAAAAACACTTTGGGTGAGCGCCAAGAGGATCGTCACTCTGGTTGTTTGATATGCCAGATAATTGCCGATATACTGATGGGATATAATATTTCATGATGACTTGCACGGATTCTGTACCTTTACATTTATGATTCGGTGTTGTTTCTTTCAGGAAAATAAAGAAACCATCAACCCTTGACGGATAAAAACGAATATTATGAAAGTCGAATTTAAAGAGGATCAAAAATTTACCCAATGGTGGTTATGGCTGATACTAATCATAATAGGATTATTGCCAGTTTATGGGATTTATAAGCAGTTGATCCTAGGAGAGAAATTTGGCGACAAACCAATGCCTGATTTCGGGTTGATTATAATGGCGATCTTCATCTTTGCATTACTGGCTTTGTTCTATCTGATGCGACTGAAAACAGAGATTGACCAACACGAAATACGGATGAGCTTTTTCCCGTTTACAAATAAAAAAACAAGATGGAGGGATATTAAAAGCGCAAAAATCGTGAATTATGGATTCGTAGGCGGATGGGGAATTCGTATTGGTACAAAATATGGAACTGTTTATAATACAAAAGGCAAAATGGGACTTGCAATTGAATTGAAAAATGGAAGGAAATTTTGTATCGGAACACAAAAGGCAGAACAACTGGAGCAAATACTGAAAAAGCAGTTTAACCTGAATAATTCCTAAAGTAGCACACAATCCAGAGAAGATGTCTTATCAGACGTCAGATTCCTCAAGCTGGAAAATTTCTTCAACGTTTAATAAAATCCAACCAGGAGCCTACTCCGAAAAGGAAGCAGTTTGGACTAAAGTCCAGTAACTCTGTTTATCAATTGCCACTACCTTAAGGTAGTGGCAATTCAAGTTGCTGACATTCCGGGTTTTAGACAAATTCTTATTTTTCCAACTACTTTTCGGAGTGGACTCAAACATGAAAAGGAATATACATTCCTTCAGAATACCTTTTTAAATAGATATTTAACAGTGCATATGATATTGGATACATTATCTTTGTTGAATCCAGATCGACGGCTTTTTTCCAGTCTTCCAACATTGGGTTAAATGTACTTCTGAGAACGGCTTTCAGATATCCCCTGAAAAAATAGGCAAGCGCGAAATTTGAATCGCGCTCAATTGCTTTATTCAGAAAGATGAGTCAGCTTGTGCCAATTTATTGGTTTTCATATATATTTCGCCAAGAAAATATAAATTCAGAAAGCTCGTATCATCGAGGGCAATGGCATTTTCGATAAACCTCAAAGCGATGAGGGCTGAATCTTCCCGGAATTTCAAATATCCTTTTAAGGTATAATTATAGGATATCGTTGAATCAATGGCAATTGATTTATCTATATCCAGCAAGGCGTCATGGAAATATCCAAGTTGTACTTTTTCGATTGCCCTGTTGGTAAATCCGATGGCGTTATCCTGGTTTACATCTTTCGACTGTATCCAAACCTCACGAAAATAGAAGTTACTGGTATCCTGTTGGATAATCTGAAGTTTTTTAAATTTTGGAAGAAATTCCTGTGAAAAACCATCGGGAGCGCATCCATAAAAAAATAAAAGGACGCAAAGATGGAAAAGGTATCTATTCGTTGTTTTCATAGGTTGTCGGTCAAATGAGCAGGTTTGTCATCGCATGGAACAAGGTCGGATGGCCCGGGGATGAAAGCCTTTGCCTCCTCCAAATCCTTTTCGAATTTTTCAAGGTTGATGGCCCCTTTCGCATAAGCCTCCTCAAACTGTTTGTCAACACGTAGATAATCAATGGTGTAGCGCCACCTCCGGATAAAAATTTCAGCAAACCCGAAAACCAGATCCAGAATGTAGTTTTGGAAAAAATTATTGAACTTTTCAAGATCCTCGAGGGTTACCACCTTTTTAAATTCCCGGTAAACAAGGTTGTGATGTCCTTGGGGATCATTACGATCCTGTTGGTCATCGTATTTCTGCCAGCGAATTTTGGAATCAGTTATCTCCGAAAGGCGGGAAATAGAAGATGTTGCAATTAATCCTTTCAGGAGGCTTTTAATAACGAATCTCAGTGGGTAAAATTCGCCGGGGTATTGGCCTCCATTAAAAAAAAAGTGTTGTCTCGCTTCCTGATAACGGAACGATTTAATTTTTTTAATCAACAGGATAAAATGCTCATGGTCGTTAGTTTCTTTCAGTGTAATTGTGATGATCTCGTCAATCGTTTCCTGATCAAAACCATTTCTTTGATCCAAAAAACCATTATAAACGATTGAATTTTCGATAAATTCCCGTGAAAGTTCCATGTTTTGATTCCTTATTGGTTTGTGTAATTATCCCCGGAAAACCGGGCAAAAAATTATTGGCGCTGGTAATCTTCCAGTATCGCCAGATGCAACTCGGTCAATCTCCGCAAAGTTGTTGTGTTATATCCCCCGGCCGGACTTGAAATTACCGGACAGCCGAATTTTCCTGCCACGTCGAGTGCGGTTTGGGCAAGGAAATTAAAATCATCATCTTTCCAGTCGGTTATCTCCCTTCCGAGATCAGCGATGTGCGAATCATGTCCATCGAAGATGAAGATCATGTCGGGCGCGAATGGAAGGCTTTCCAGGGCAGATTTGTATGCTTCCATGCAATTGCCGGAATTGTACAGCTCCCCTGAAAATTCGTCGCCCATAAAGTGAAAATAAAAATCTTCGCCCAGGATCCGGTTCAACAACGGGATGTTGCAGTGGCCCACCCGGGAGCCATAGGTAGTTAGTCCCCGATTGGTCATCATCATTTTATTCATATAAAGGTCAACGGCGTTGTGAATGCTGATTTGATGAACTGTCGGATCGTTTTCAAAGATTGTTTGCGTGCCATCGCCGTGATGAAAATCCCAATCAATGATGAGGATATTTTTGAACCCGTTCTGTTGTGCATACCTGGCGCCGGCGGCCTGGGTGTTCAGCATGCAATAGCCATGCCCCAGCGCAGGATGTGCATGATGCCCGGGAAGCGCGAAGCACCAGGCCCTGTCGAGTACTCCCTTTTTCATCAGGTCGATGGCTGCATAAATTCCGCCCAGACCATATTCATGTCCGGGAAGGAAATCATATAAATCGAGGCACTCCATGCTTAATGCAGTCCTTGTTTCCGGTTTTTCGCCCCGCGAAAGCCGAGTCAGCGAGTCAAGGTAAGTTGATGAATGAACCGACCGGAACTCACCGATATCCACCCGCGTCAGGGGGATCGTGCTCTCCTGGTGAATGTTGTTTCTCAGGTCGATGAAGTCGGCAATGGCTTTGATCGGCTTCAGTCCCTGGATCTGCAACAAGGTTTCGGGATAAATGTAAATGCCAAGGGTTTTTTTCATGGTTTAAATGTATCAGGCAACAGGTTAGCATAAGAATATTATCAACCTAACGGTTTGAACAGATATTTTTTCGCGCCATTATTTTTTGAGCGACATCAAAAGATTTGTTTCATCATGGCAAATCTAAACACTAATATTTTAACATGCCATGAAGAAACCTAAGATAATCCGGTGAAAATGACATTTTGCCCATGCTAAAACAGAGTTTTATCATCGAAAACGGAGGATTGGTGAATGTTGAACTGTTATCTTCAAATCAATACATTACTTTTGTCATTCAACAATCAGGTGACATGACGCCACCCAAGAGGCTGTATCAGTAGTCATTTTTTAACCGCAAAGTCGCGCAAAGTAAAAAAATTATTATTTTCGTTTTATTAATTTATGAGTCAACTTGACAAAGTAGTTTAAAACCCAGCGCTTATGAAAACAATCAGTTTATGGTTCATTTTGATGGCTATTTCTTTGACTGGAATTGGTCAGATCAGCAAGATTACACTTACATTTCGTGGTGTAGATTCTCTTACGCAAGTCAATTTACCGCTGGAAAGCATCTATATTAAAAATCTTACAGCCGGATGCGATACGACAATATCCGGGGCTTCACCTTCCATCATTCTAACAATCCCATTGGGAATAGAGGGTCATGCTTTTCATGGATCAGAAACTTTTGCAATTCTCCCACCCGTTCCAAATCCATTTACAGGAAAAACGTTGATACGGATTGCGACGAATCAGTCAGGTGTATTGCAATTGGCGCTGATGGATTTGCAGGGTAAAGTGATTGCCGCCTACAAGAATGATCATAAAGCCGGGTTACATAAGTTTGAAATCAAAGCGGCGGTAACAGGATTATTACTATTGAATGTCAATCTTGGACATACTGAAAAATCAGTAACTCTGATAAACGCGGGCAACGGAACAGGAGAAAACAGGATCATCTATCTGGGAACTGACTATAACCAGTTAAAATCGAATCTTGATGTTTCGGGATTTTCTTTCCGATTGGGAGATCAGCTATTTATGAAATCCATTAAAAGTGGGTATTACGAAAAATCCATCAATGACAGTCCTGTTAAGGATACGATATACACCTTTGAGTTGAAGAATATCCCGGCAATACCATCAATTTCAACTTCCACAATCTCGAACATATCCTACACGTATGCTTCTGCGGGTGGCGAGGTAACTTCCGATGGCGGGGCTCCGGTTACAACCCGCGGCATTTGCTGGAGCGCCCTGCCAGATCCAACATTGGCGGATCCACATCTATCCATTGGTTCAGGAACTGGTTTTTTTAGCGATACCATTACCGATCTTACCGAAGCATCAACGTATTACGTCCGTGCCTTTGCGACAAACAGTGTTGGAACCGCTTACGGAAATCAGGTTGCTTTTACAACATTCTCCGACTTGAACAGACTAACTGGCGTTTCTTCCAAAACATGGAAGCTGCTTCGAAGCACAGCTACCGGACGATATCCGCTGGAAGTAGGTCCCGAGGATCATTCAATGATTTGGTGGGCTACAGGTTTGAACAATAACGAACTTGCAAATCGGCCATGTATGTTAAACGATGAGTGGACTTTCGCACTTGACAACTCTCTCACTTTCGACGCCAAAGGAGATTACTGGTCCGAAACAGGAGTTTTTATTCAGTCTAATGTTTGTGCTTCAACTTCTTTTCCGATGATAGGGATTAACGGGGACGATCTCTCGGCATGGGGCAATGGAAATCACACTTTTGTTCTGGCAGCCGGTTCCGCTCCTACCCTGAAGGCAGTTGGCAAAGGCGCTTATATCGGCTTTTACAAATTAGGGAATGGCGCTGAAACATTAGTCCCGCTGGACTCGGTGACTTACAATATCGTAAAACTTACGGATGGCGCTGTTGACACCCTTATTATTGAAGGCGTTTACAAATGGGATCCTTTACAAACAGGAGGATATTGGAGGTTTGTTCTGATGCATTACGACGATCCGTCCCAAGAGCCTCCCATACCGGGGAACTTGCCGTTCGCCGGTTTTACATATAGCTTGAACGGTCTGGTCGTAAATTTTTTCAACACTTCAACTGATGCAGTTTCTTACCTGTGGGACTTCGGAGATGGCGGAACTTCCGTTGAAATGAACCCTATTCACACCTATGCTGTTCAGGGTTGTTATAATGTAACTTTAACTGCGACCAATCCTTATGGCGTCAATACGATATCATCGCTTATTTTCATGGGCATAGACCTTTCAACACTTACCAATGCCATGTTGCAAGGAACCCCCTGGAGAGTGAAAGTGGAGGATAAAACTGTCTTCGTCGGGTCAGGCATGGGCATGAGTAACTGGTGGTATGTACCCAAGAGCTTTTTTACCGGTGGAGGATCAGGCGCTGACGACTGGTCGTGCATGCCAGATGATGAATTCACATTCAGCGCTGGCGGCGGATTCTCTTATGAAACAAGTGGCAGCGCCCGAAACGATGGCTACATGGGCACGCCAAACGGATGCTGGTCAGATGCCTTGATTGCCGCAAGCGGCAATGGCGCCGCATTTGGCTCTTGTGCCGCGCACACCTACACTTTCACGCCTGCAACACCTGTAAGCAGACCAATAATTACACTTGTCAATGGTTCAGGATTCGCAGCATTTATCGGATTCTATAAAGGATACTATGGCGGTGAAAACAATGATAACGCCAACCTTCCCAACGGCGGATTTGCAACGAACAAATACGAAATAATGGGTTATTCAAATTCTGGAACGAAGGAGTATTTGTTTGTTACTGTTGACATTTCATCGGCACACGATGAATCAGCGGCATGGTCGGCAATACTGGAACGTTAAATATATTGTAACATGAATCAAATCCGCCCCTGGCTTTACATCGGGAAATATCGCGACACCACAAATCTTACCTTGCTTCAATTCCACCAGATTGGCGCCATGCTCCAGTTTGCCGAATTGGTTGACCGCCCAGGAATCGTGTCACTATTTATTGACCAGGAGGATGGTCAACCAACTCCGTACCGGCATTTTCACAGGGGGCTGGACTTTATCATGTCCAATAAAGAATCTGGACTGAACATCCTTGTTGCCTGTGGCGCCGGGATCAGCCGTTCCGCCACTTTTGCCATCGCTGCCCTCAGTTCGGTTGAGCAGATCAGTTTGAAAGAAGCGTATATAGAGGTGAAGCGCCTTCATCCTGACGCCATGCCGCATCCGGCAATATGGAAATCCTTATGCAAGTATTTAAAGGATGATGCTACCTTTATGCCTTATATGATGAGATAGGTGAAAATTTTTCTCATAGTGATTTACTTTTTTTCAATCAACCCGCCAAGATCGCCAAAGTTGATTGCATCCCGCGAAAGGGTGGTATAATCAGGATAGCCATTATTGGCGACATGCTCCCGCATCTCTTCCTCACTTATTGGTTGATATTTCATGGTCATAAACTGAATGGCGGTTTTTGGCAGGGAACGATCCCAGTAATCCTTGTTGAACCGCATGATCGGGAAACCATCAGTCGCGGCGGTAACTTCGATGATCGGATCGCCGCCTTCATAAGCCGGAGCATTCAGAATTTCAGGGGTCATTTCGTCAATTGCATTCGCGGCGCTTATAGTTTTCATCATACATTCCAAAGTACCACACCAGCATATCGAACCCCTTTGGTTTTGCCAGTAAGGCGTTATCGGTTAGAAACCAACCGGCTGTTTTTGAAAGGTTATTTTCATAGCTGACCTTTTCGCTCCCGGTGAGATTCTCCAGATTGCTTTGAATCTTCGATACACCCGGTTTGTCGGGCATATATTTCCGATCCGTCTGTGCATTTGCAAACGTTGCCGAAAACAGGATGTAAAGGATCATGAATTGCAGAGGGAAAAAGGAGATCTTCATATTGGGTATTCAGTTTGGTTGGACTCGTTTCTTGAAAACTCGATAAAGAACAGGGTCTTTCAACCTCTTGAATGAGTTCATCGTTGGTTTTTGGGTTATAGGTCATAATATGTTATATGTTATAATACAAACGTTCAAAATTAAGACATTTTGATTACAAGTTCCAAATTCCAAATTCCAGGTCTCAAATTTCAAATCCTTGCTTTCACGTCTTGTTCAATCTTGACTCGATCTCTTTTCGCTGGAACCTGGAACCTGGAATTTGGAACCTTGAACCTTGAACCTGCAACCTTGAACCTTGAACCTGGAACCTTGAACCTGGAATTTTTTCTAGTATATTTGTTCTTCATAAGGCGCCCGGAGCATCAGATAATACCGGATAAATCTTATTTCATTCAGTCGTAAATAAAACCATTGGCATGAAACCAATAGAACTAAAGCAAACCGATACCGGGTATCAATTGAATTTTCAAAATCAGTCACCCGACAAACAGTTAACGGTTAACCTCGTATCAATCCCCGGCGGCTCATTTCAACGTGAAGATGGCCAAACAGTAAAAGTAAACTCCTTTTGCATGGCGCAATTCCCGGTAACGCAGGAGTTTTATAAAGAGGTTGCAGGCAACGATCCGTCAAATTTTAAAGGCGACCAACATCCGGTTGAACAGGTTTCGTGGTACGATTCCGTTAAGTTTTGCGGAATCCTGAACCGTGAATTAGAACGTTTGGGGTTGGTCAGGGGTTCGGATCTTTTAAAATTAGATAACCTGTCGGAAAAGGACCTTGACAAGTTTAAACTTAACCCTGCCGCTTCCGGTTTTCGCCTGCCAACCGAGGCGGAAGGGGAGTATGCTTCAAATCCGACGGGTTTTCAAAACCCGTCGAATTTGAAAAAAAACCAATACGCCGGCAGTTCCCACCTCGACCTCGTTGGCTGGTACGACAAAAACAATAAATATGAAACCAAACCCGTGGGGTTAAAATTCCCGAATGCGTTTGGCTTGTACGACATGAGCGGGAACGTTTGGGAATGGCGCTGGGACTGGTATGGCAAATACGACAAAAGAAAGACGGAAAACCCGGTTGGCGCAG
Organism: Bacteroidota bacterium; assembly: GCA_026391715.1. Lineage (GTDB taxonomy): Bacteria > Bacteroidota > Bacteroidia > Bacteroidales > FEN-979 > CAIVAT01. Next base: position 50,407 of record JAPLDO010000077.1, on the reverse strand, counting down.
ATTCGGGTTCGCGCCGCGTGGTTCGCGGCGGCTCGTGGCTCTACGATGCGTTCTACTGCCGTCGGGGCGACCGCATCAACAGCACCCCCGGCAACCGCGACGACTCTCTCGGCTTCCGCCTCGCCTTCGTCCCGTAGTTCGGTGGCATGCTATTCGGCTATTCCTTTGAGCACAGGGGCGGTGAGTAAATCCAAAAAAAACAAAGCGAAACGAGGCGGTAGCCGAGTGAAGCGTGTTTTTTTAGGGTTTACGAACTAAAAACCCGACGTAGGCGGAAAATTTTTTTTCACCGAGTTGCACAAGAATACACAGAGAGAATTTTTCAATTGATATTTTACACAAATAATTTTGATGCTTTATGCAAATCAGGTTTTTTACTATTCCGATTACTTCGGTAAATGATTACAACGACGAACTGAACACTTTTTTACGGTCAAACAAAGTTGTAGAGATCGAGAAACAATTGATTCAAACTCCTAATGGCGTTTATTGGTGCATTTATATCAGCTATATTTTAACCAATATACCTGAATATGCAACAAAAGAAAGAATTGATTATATGAAAGTACTTGAACCCGAAGTTTTTGCCAGGTTTTCAAAGCTACGCGAGATACGAAAGAAAATTGCTTTTGACGATAGCGTATCGGCGTATGTTGTTTTTACCGACGCCGAACTTGCCGAAATGGCGAAACTCCCGGAACTAACCATAAACAAACTAAAAAGCATTAAAGGCGTCGGCGATAAAAAAACAGATAAATACGGAGCGACAATTATAAAAATATTTAACGCTGAAATGAATGAAACGAGCGGGAAACCTGATCCCACAGATATCCTGTTTTGATAATCTGTACCTGGCATATTTCAAAGCAAAAAAAGGCAAAGAACATCAGCCTACGGTGGTAGAATATAGTAAAAACCTGGATGAAAATTTAACCATTCTTCAACGCCAGATAATAACCGGAAATGTTTCCGTTGGCAACTACCATTATTTTACCATTTACGACCCAAAGGAAAGGCAGATTTGCGCGGCCGATTTTAATGAACGGGTTCTGCATCATGCTTTGATGAATGTTTGTCATCCATGTTTCGAGAAATATCAGATATTCGACAGTTATGCCACCCGGATTGGAAAGGGAACCTATAAAGCTCTGGAACGCGCCAAGCGGTTTCAAAAAGAATACCAGTGGTATTTTAAATTTGATGTTCGCAAATATTTTGACAGCATTTCACATTGTATTCTTCAAAAAATGCTGGAGCGGAAATTCAAAGATGAAGTTCTGCTCGGTATTTTCGACAGAATAATCAATTCCTATCATACCAAAACCGGACAAGGCGTGCCAATTGGAAACCTTACAAGCCAGTATTTTGCCAACCATTATTTGGGATTGCTCGACCATTATGTTACAAGCCAATTACATTCGCCTGCCTATATCCGGTATACGGATGATTTTATTATCTGGCACAACAACAAAGATATTTTGAAAGAAACAGGCAAAAAAATCACAATATTTTTGGAAGAACAACTCGGGTTGTGTTTAAAAACAGCCGATTTAAACCGGTGTTCCAAAGGGTTGACTTTTGTGGGATATTTGATTTTTCCCGAAAAAACACACCTTGCAGCGCGAAGCAGGAAACGCTACCAACATAAAATGAAAGAATTTACCGGCTTATTAGAAACCGGAATATGGTCCCAATCCGAATTTCAACATCATGCATTGGCTTTAAACGCTTTTGTTTTTCATGCCGATAGTTTGTATTTTCGTAAAAAAGTTCTTTGCAATATAGGGCAATAATCGTGGGTTCGAACCGCGTGAATCGCGGCGGCTCGTGGATCAACAATGCGTTCAACTGCCGACGGGGCAACCGCAACAACAACACCCCCGACAACCGCAACAACAATCTCGGCTTCCGCCTCGCCTTCGTCCCGTAGCTCAAAGGAATAGCCGGATAGCTTCCATCGAACAGATTATTGTCCCTGCCCGCCATATTAACGGCGGCGAATATGGCGCTCGTGCAGCGTCGATTAAGCGCAGGGTTAGTACCCAAAGCCGGATAGTTTTGGCGAAAACCCTGTTTTTTTGAGGTATGAAAAGTACTGGATTTTAAATTTGGTTAGGTCACGTTGCCGAGAAGTGCACATATAGCGATTAATGGTATGAAGAATAATATCACCCCTTCGGGGTTCAATATCGGGTTTTCCAATCCGTTCTATAATCATGTCACCCCTTCGGGGTTTACAAAAAAATCCTACAAATCCCGAAGGGATGACATGATAATAGATTGAAAAGATTGAGTTGGAACAGAATCCCGAAGGGATGACATAATATGGAACCAAATGATATAAGCACAAGAAAAATCAACTTGTTTTTAGCAGATATGCAGTTTAAATATTTTTCATGACAACATCTACCGATTACACCCACGCCGACTTAACAACCCTCGAGTTGGCAATCCCATCAATAAAATCGAAGATCAAAAACAAACGTTTTGTCTTCGACGAAACCACCACCGGTTATGAATTCGTCTATCTTGGCAATGACAAAGAGGACGAAAAAAAAGACGAAAAACAACAAGATCCTGATTTGACCGAACTGGTTTTTGAAACCCCTCAACCCCGCTTGCGCTATCTGAACGCCAACAACTGTGGGATAAAGAAGATGGTCGTTAAAAATTGCCCCAACCTTCAAACACTCTTTTTATTTGGGAATGGGATGGAAGAGATCCGTTTTGAAGGCGCCTTTCCGAAACTCGATCTTATTGATCTGAGCCGTAACGCAATCTCCCGGATTGACTTACCCGTGAGCGATTTTCCGTCGCTAAAGCATTTGTACCTCCATCAAAACAACCTCGTTGATTTGTCGGAACTGGCTGGGTTTTTTGCGAAGGAGGGGTTTGATTTCAATTTTGAGAAAAATGAAACGATCACCGCGCCGCCCAAAGAGATTGTGGATGGGGGCAAGGCGAAAACCGTTGAATGGTTTAAGCAGGCGTTAAAATATTCCACCGAAAAAGCGTATGAGGCAAAGATTCTGATCGTGGGCGAACCCGGCGCCGGAAAAACCACATTGATGGAATTGCTGTTCGACAGGGGCTTTAAAGTGCCGCAACCCGAACAACCCTCCACGTTGGGAATCGAAGTAAGGCCAAACCGGGAGTTCGAAAATCCGGTAAAATCGTTGCCAAAGATAAAAGCGCACATCTGGGATTTCGGTGGCCAGGATATCCAGTATATGCTTCATCAGTATTTTTTGACCGACGATTCGGTATATGTCCTGATTACCGACGGAAGAAGCGGAAAAACGCGTTACGGCTATTGGTTCCACATCATCAATTTATTGGGAAAGAAAAGCCCGGTCCTCGTCCTGCTCAACCGCCACAAAAAAAGCGACACGGTGATTCCGTTCGATGAAAAGGGTTTCAGGGACATTTTCAGGGAGTTGAACATCTTCAACTGTGGTGAAATTGACTTTGCCAACCTGAATCGTACATGGGATGCTTTTGAGGAGAAAATTGCTTCCTGTTTATCGTCGCTTCCCATTGTTGGACAGACGATCATCAAACCCTGGAAAAAAATCCGGGAGGAAATTGACATTTTACGCAATCAGAAATATATTTTGCGGGATGATTTTGAGGAAATCTCCAGGAAATGTGGGTTGGAAGATACCAGCGATATTGATTTTCTGCTGGAATATTATCACAAAATAGGAATCGCCCTGAATTTTAACGACGCCAATCTTCAGAACACCGTTTTTCTGGATCCAAACTGGATAACACAGGCAATTTACGATGTTTTAAGCGACACCCTGGTCATTGACAAAAATGGTGAGTTTAACCTGCATGCGCTATACAGCCACTGGCTATCTAAACAATGTACCGAAAAACACAGGCAACCTTATAAGAATGCCGAGTGTGTGTTTTTGCTCAATTTGATGTTGAAGGATAAATTTGATATTTGTTACGAGTTGCCATATAGACCCGGCAATTATGTTGTCCCGATGAAACTGCCCGATTCAAGGACGGATTATGATTTGGGAAAAGGCGACAAGTTGCATTTCAGGTTTCAGTATCCATTCATGCCCGAAGGATTAATGAGCAGGCTGATCGTGCGGCTCCATGATAGAATTCTGGGTGAAAAAGTTTGGCTGACCGGCGCCATATTTCAGGATGACGACAAAAAAGAGCCCTGCACGGCCGAAGTACTGCAACAGGAAACAACCAGCGAAGGGTTGAAATACATTGGAATCAAAGTAGCCGGCAGTATTGCCGAGAAACGCCGGGCGTTTTTACGGACCATCCGCAAGGAGGTTGAGCACATCCATTCAAACACGTTCCCATATATCGTGTGCAATGAAATGATAGTGTGCAATTGTGAGACATGCGACAAAAGCGATACGCCAAATTTTTATGACCTCGATTATATCAAATCGAACATCGAAGCCGGGGAGAAAACCATCTTCTGCAAAATCGGAAAAAAACGGGTCGCGATAGATAAAATGCTTCATGAAATTTATGCCAATGATGAATTTTTTCAGGGCAAGGAAATGTCCGCCAATAAGATTTTCATCTCCTATTCAACAGCCGACCGGTATTTAAGAAAAATCTTCGAGCAACGACTGAAGGTTCATCTCGCAAGCGCGAAAAACAAATTCGGCACGGTTTGGTCGGATGTCGAAATCCCTGTTGGCGGCGACTGGAACGACAAAATTCAGAAGGCATTGAAGGAGTCGAATATCGGTATATTGCTGGTCAGTCCGTCGTTTTTTGGATCGAAATATTGCATGGGCGACGAGTTCAAACAGATGCTGGAACGTCGGAAATCGGAAGGTTATACGATCATCCCGGTCTTGTTGCGCGAATGTAATTTTCAGAACAATGAAGATTTAAAAAGCATCCAATTTATAAAAACCTACCAGAGCGAATATGATAGGACCGACCTGGAAAGGAAAGACAAACTTATGCCTTTTGATGAACTGGCTGAAATCCCTGAACCCCAGGAACGGTTGCTGAACCGGTATTTTTTGAAGGTTTCGGCGGCAATTGATCAGGCAATATGAAGACCTGCATTAGTGTCTTATTTTTGAAATTGATGTTTTTATTGGCACAAATTACAAAATTCAAAATGCAAACAACAAATAAAAAGCAAACACAAATCTCAAAATTTCAAATAGTAAGAATAGACTTTACCGGTCTTGTTTTTGAATTTTAAAATTTTAAAATTTTCGAATTTATTTGCGTTTTGTTTATTGTTCTTTGTCATTTCTGGTTTATCCAGGTTAGGTTATTCCAAAACCGGATCCCATTGACTCTTGAGATTGCCAGATTGTTTCATCGTGAATTGGGAATTCCGGCAGATGTCCTATTGTCATAGGAATATAACATCTCATCCTTTTACACACAAAACACCTCCGTCTCCTCATGCCTCGATGCCACCACGATCCTTGTGGCGTTTGCATGGTGGCTGAAAAGTTCAATTACCAGTTCCTGATGGTTGTTCTCCGCCGGGAAATAATTGTTTTAAAATTCGACTTGCGATTTCGAGTAAAAGCAAAGGAAAATCGGGAGGAGCCGGATTATCACCCATCTGAAAGTAAGTCAATCGGAGGTGTTTCTACTTTCAATTTATGATAATTCAGAACAGGAAGATATTCCCAATAACTACCTTATAGATTTACTTAAATATATTCCTTGATGGCAGTTATACAGAGACTCAGCCCAGATTAAGTTCTCCTGAAATACTTATAACGTAATAAAACTGCGCATTTAAAAAATTCCAAGCCTCAAATTCAAGTTACAAATCCCACAGAAAAAACGTGTTTGTTTTTGTGTAAATTTAAAATAACTTTACGGTTTCCGAAACTGACACAATGAAGAAACTATTATTTCCGCTATTTTTTTTCTGGATCAACATCCTGGGCGCTCAGAATTACCAGAATATCTGTACACCCGGCATCACGTTTTACCGAAGCCCGGATAATTATTTCATTGCATTCAGGAGCGATTCCGCGCTCCCGGTCGGGGTTGGCGATACCCTGTTTTTCTCCTACAGGGCGATACGAACCCTTGCGGACACCGGCTGTCTTGATACAACAAACGGTTCCATTCTTGGCAGGAAAATTTACAAAACCCAAACCGGCTGGTTTTACCTGTTCAACCGCAACGGTGATTCGCTAAAGATCAATACGCAGGCAGCCTTAAATCAATCGTGGCGGTTTTGTCCCCTTGCTGCAAACGGATACCTTGAGGCAAAAGTGACTTCGGTCATTTCCGACAGCGTTCTCGGAGCGCCGGATGCCGTAAAAGTTATCACCCTTCAGGCAAAAGACGCCGGGAACAACAACATTGCGCATCTTCTGAATCAAAAATCCATCAGGCTCAGCCAGCATTGGGGGCTGTCGCGGATGCTGGATGTGTTTTCGGTTCCCAACGATACCACCTTTTACACGCTTGCAGGGAAAAGTGTTCCGGCTGTTGGGATTCAGAACCTGACATGGCACGAAATATATGATTACAATGTCGGGGATGAATTTCATTTTACAGGATTGGCGATGAATACTGCCAGTTGGAAAACAATCATGAAGGTCCTTTCCCGTACTGACTATGGGTTAGATTCGGTGAAATATACCCTGGAACATTGTCAACAGTTGTGGTCGACTACTTACCCTTATTATTCAACGGTTTACGACACAATTGCGGAAACATTCAATTTCCTCGAAAATCCTCAGAGTTCGTGGCTCTCCAGACTGCCGGGCGAGTTTATTCGTGAAGATTTTTCCGCGGATGACTATTGGTTTTCTACCCAGTACTTCCCCGAACGCAGGCAGAAGGGGATTAGTTGGGGTGGTTTTCTGTTTACCCAGGCATGGAATGGCGGCGATACCTGCTGGAGAACGGGTAATGGATATAGTTGGACAATATCGTCCGGGAATTACACCGAAGGGCTTGGCAGGACAAGAACTTACTGGTATCAGGCCGACCCGCCTTACTTCGCGCAAATGGAAGAAAACCTGGTTTACTACAAAAAGGGGACGATTTCGTGGGGAACTCCCATTACCACCGATTGCTTCACACTGTTAAGCATAGAAAGCAAAGTGGCGAAGGTACAAACAGGGATTAAGGTAGCGCCAAACCCAGCCGAAACGGAGGTTCAGGTAACCCTTCAAGGTTTTAACCCGGATGATTCATGGAATTACACCCTCTATACATATTCAGGGATCAGCGTTTGTTCAGGAAAAGCATCTTCAAATCAGTTTATCCTCAGTCGCGATGGCAATGCCTCCGGTTTGTATATTCTGACCATCTCCGACCGGGATGGAGCCATAAAAGGAAGAACCAGGATTATCTACAAATAGCCATTTGCCAGGTATAGTATATTTTCACTTCCCCGATACCTATTAAGATTTGGTATAAATTAACATCAAAAAGTTGTCATATTAACAAATTCGTATATATTTATGCCAGATTTAATCTCTAAAACCAATTGCTTTATGGAGAAACACATACCTTCATTTTATGAGGAAGTCAGAGGGAAGGGAATATCCCGCCGGGATTTCCTGAAATTTTGCACCACAATGGCAGCCTTTCTTGGGCTCGAAGCCAGCGGCGTTGGCCAGATTGTCAAAGCGCTTGAATCAAAACCGAGGCTTCCGGTCATCTGGTTTCATTTTCAGGAGTGTACCTGTTGCAGCGAATCCTTCATCAGGGCGTCCCATCCTATTGTTGCCGATATTGTGTTGAATAAAATTTCACTCGACTATCAGGAAACCCTGATGGCAGCATCCGGAGTTCAGGCAGAAGATGCCTACAAAGCAGTAATGCAGAAATATCCGGGGGAATACATTGTAATGGTAGAAGGTTCAATTCCGACCGAAAACGAAGCCTATTGCTGTATTGGAGGACGTAGCGCGCTTCAGATACTTCAGGAAGCCGTAAAGAATTGCAAAGCCGTGGTTGCCTGGGGCAATTGCGCTTCTGCCGGCTGCGTCCAGGCTGCAAGCCCGAATCCAACCGGTGCGAAACCGGTTCATAAGGTGATCAGCGGGAAACCGGTCATCAATGTTCAGGGGTGTCCGCCTATTGCCGATGTGATGGCAGGCGTGGTGGTCCATCTTCTTACTTTCGACCGCATACCGCAGTTGGATGGCATGAATCGTCCACAAGCTTTCTATTCCCGCAGGGTTCATGATACCTGCTATCGCCGCGCCAATTTTGACGCAGGGTTGTTTGTTGAATCATTCGACGACGAAGGCGCCAAACGCGGTTATTGCCTCTACAAAATGGGATGCAAAGGTCCTGTTACCTATAATTCATGCGGGATTATTAAATGGAACGACAGCGTGAGTTATCCTATCCAGTCGGGACACCCGTGTATCGGTTGTGCCGAAGCCGGATTCTGGGACAACGGTCCATTCTACCAACACCTCCCGGAAGTAGCCGGTTTTGGTATCGAAACCACTGCCGACAAGATCGGGCTGGGTCTCGGCGTTGCAACGGCTGTCGGTATTGCCGGTCATGCCATTGTTACAAACTTCCGCAAACATAAAGAGATAAAAAATGAAGAACCTGAAGAGGGTTCTACAGTTGAAACCAAGAAAGAATAATAGCCATGGCAGAAAGAATCGTAATAGATCCCATCACCCGTATTGAAGGACATCTGCGGGTTGAGATAGAAGTAAAAGATGGTAAAATCACCGATGCATACAGCGCCGGAACTATGGTTCGGGGCATCGAAACCATTTTAAAAGGTCGCGACCCGCGTGATGCATGGGCTTTCGTAGGCCGCGTATGCGGCGTATGTACCTCAACGCACTCGCTGACCTCCGTCAGAACTGTGGAAAACGCGCTTGGCATTTCTGTGCCGCCAAATGCCGAACTCATCCGCAACCTTATGGCTAACGCGCTTTATATTCAGGACCATGTGGTTCATTTTTATCAGTTGCACGCGCTCGACTGGGTTGATGTGGTTTCGGCGCTTAAAGCTAATCCTGCCGAAGCTTCGAGAATTGCTCAAAGCATCTCTCCCTGGCCAAAAAGTTCGGTTGGCTATTTTACCGACATTCAGAAAAAGTTTAAGAACTTCGTTGATAGCGGTCAATTGGGCATTTTTGCCAATGGATACTGGGGACACAAGGCTTACAAACTTCCCCCGGAAGTGAACCTCATTGCTGTGGCACATTATCTTGAAGCGCTTGAATGGCAAAAAGAACTTGTGAAAGTTCATACCGTTTTCGGCGGAAAAAATCCGCATCCGAATTACCTGGTGGGCGGCGTTCCATGCTCCATAAATATTGATGAAGCAAATGCAGTAAATGCAGAACGACTTGCTTTTATTGGCAAACTGTTTGAAGATGCAAAGGTTTTTGTTGATCAGGTTTATATTCCCGATTTACTTGCAGTTGCCTCATTCTATAAAGATTGGGGAGCAATTGGCGGCGGGTTGACAAATTATCTGTCATTCGGCGATTTTCCAACCAACGGGTACAACAACCCTGAAAGTTTTAAAATGCCGCGTGGCGCTATACTTGGTCGCGACCTGAGTAAAATCCATGAAGTGAAACCTGAAGATCCGGAACAGATTCAGGAGTATATCAACAATTCTTGGTATGAGTATTCCAAAGGCGATCAAACCGGACTTCATCCCTGGGATGGAGAAACTAAATTTAACTATACCGGACCCAAGCCACCTTACGACCAACTCGATGTTTCACAAAAATATAGCTGGGTGAAAACTCCGCGTTGGAAAGGTCATCCCATGGAAGTCGGTCCATTGTCGCGCATGCTGGTTGGCTACGCATCAGGTCGCGCCGATTACAAAGAAGTGATCGAAGGAGCCCTGAAAGCTCTCGACGTACCTGTGGCAGCTTTGTTTTCAACCCTGGGACGCACCGCCGCCAGAGGGCTCGAAACCAAACTGGTTTGCGGCTGGGCGCTGGAGTTTTATCAGCAACTTTTAGCCAACATCAAAAACGGTGATTCACGCACAATGAACAATGCCAAATGGGAACCCGAATCCTGGCCCAAACAGGCAAAAGGTATCGGAATGGTGGAAGCTCCCCGCGGCGCGCTTTCGCATTTCATAGTTATCGAAGATAAGAAAATTGCAAACTATCAATTGGTTGTGCCTACAACGTGGAATGCTTCCCCTCGCGACGCCAAAGGACAGCGTTCGGCTTTTGAGGAATCGTTGCTTGGAACTCCTGTTGCCGACCCGAAAATCCCGCTGGAAGTACTCCGTACAATTCATTCTTTCGACCCATGCCTCGCTTGTGCCGTACACCTTTACGATGAAAATGGAACTACCATTCATGAACTGAAAACCTATTAGCCATGAGAAACCGATCCGTTCCTTTGCGCGAAGTGCATGTATGGGAGATGCCCGTTCGTTTATATCATTGGATCAATGCACTTTGTATTGTCTCGCTGTGCATCACCGGCTACCTGATCGGCGATCCTCCTGCCTTTACAACAAGTACCGAAGCTTATGCCAACTATTGGTTCGGCACGGTCAGGTTCGTTCATTTTTCCAGCGCTTTCCTTTTCTTTTTCAATTTTGTCTTCAGGACTTACTGGGGATTTGTTGGAAATGAATTCTCCCGGTGGTATCATTTCATCCCGTATTCCAAAAAACACTGGATGGAGATCAAGGATGTGATTATGGTTGATGTTTTACAAGTCACCAACAAGAAGATTGATTCAATTGGTCACAACAACCTGGCTGCTTTTATCTACTTCATGACCTTCCTGATATTTTTGCTCCAATCCCTTACCGGATTTGGGATGTATTCGGCTATGAGCAGTTCATTTTTCCCGAAACTCTTTGCCTGGATTGTTCCATTTCTCGGCGGGGATATGCATGTCAGGCAAATACATCACATCCTGATGTGGGGTTTTATCCTGTTTGCCATGGTTCATGTTTACCTTGTTTTCTACCACGATTATATCGAGCGTCGCGGAATTACCTCCTCCATGATCGGCGGTTGGAAGTTTATTGAGGAAGATGTGATTGAACGGCACGAGAAAGAAAAAGATTGATTGTTTCATCGCAAACTCAGCGTCCCTTCCCCCCGGCCAATAATCCTATTAGACTTGCAAGAAACACAGAATGAAATCCTGGTACTCGGGATTGGCAATATTTTAATGAACGACGAAGGCGTGGGGATCCACGTGGTCAACCGGCTGGAACTGGATGGCGGCATCCCGGGCGCCGACCTGATGGATGGCGGGACAGGAGGGTTTCATCTGCTCGGATATATTCAATCCTATAAAACCATTATCATCGTTGATGCTTCGCTGGATCAATATCCGGCTGGGCATGTGAGAATCCTGCATCCCCGTTATGCCAAAGATTTCCCTAAGCAGTTGAGCGCCCATGAAATCGGGCTGAAAGATATGTTAGATGCAGCAGGTTTGTTAGGCAACATGCCACAAATCCACCTGGTGGCCATTACGGTGAAGGATTATCAGGATATGGGGATGGAGCTGTCGGAGGAGGTGGCTGGTGCAATTCCTGTTGCCATTAAATGTATCAGAGAATTGGTGAATTCTTTCTGAAGGTCATCAAGCTAAAGTATGGGTTCTGATTTATTTACTCCAGGATGCTGAAACATTGAATTCAAGAAGACCACGTTTAGTATTTCTCCTGCGAAGTGTTTCTATCGTTATTTTTTCGTAGCCAAGTTGAGAAAATGACTCTGCAAGAATTTTTTCCGTATCAACGAAATTATCATAAAATGACGAATTTCCAACAATATAATTCAATTTTGCATTAGGCTTTAGTTGTTCCTTGAGATTCTTTAAATGAGAGTAGGTATCATCAAAATACTCATGCAACTTTCAAAAACACATTTTAAAGAAAAAAGTTTTTCAGCAGAAAAATGATGACATTTTGTGTTGCCCAACCAAATTAAGAACGGATTAATTTCAAATCAAAGAAATCGGCAAGGTCAAACCCTAATATACTTTTTGAGAATGAAAATAGTGATATGTTCGGATTAAAAGAAGTTGAGCCAATCAATACTCCACAACGGTTGTTACGATATCTTAGAACAATATCCGAATCAATTTGAGACGAAAAAATTGCAAATACTGGTAAATAATGTTTGCCCACGCTACTGTTGCATTATCAATATCTGCATTTTGCCTTTTACTGTCTTTGCTTTTGTAACCCTGACGAACTTCAAAAACAACTCCATTTTTGGGAGTTTGCCTAACAGAAGTCATTCCTCCAGCTGCCTTATGTGCCGCATACATCAATGAACTGTCAAGGCCTATCCAGGAATAGAAAGGATCAGAACCATATAGTTTTAAAAAACCGGAAAGCGAAACCCCGTCTTCATTATCGCACGGGGCATTAACCCCCACATCAACACTTCGGAACATATCCGCCCCGTTGTTCAGCTATTACAATAGTTTCGGGGGAGCTAAATATGTAAATTGAATTTCGACCGGATGTATGACCACATTTCACATCCGATCGAAATCAAAAAGCGAGGTCAGAAAGTCACGGTGAGGATGATTTCTTAGTTTGGAGAGGATAGCACGAAAGTGGTTGAGATATAAATTTGTTTCCGCCGGAGTATTTTATTTCAAGGATAAACACGTAATTTTGTTAAAACAAATCTGCAACTATGGGACACGAAGCAATAAAACTCGAATTGATCGAATGGCTCACCAAACTAGAGGATGATGATACTTTGGATTATCTCAAAGTGGTTAAAGAATCTTGCAATGTTCATGAAGATTGGTGGAATGATCTGACGGCTCAACAAAAATCGGGCATAAAAAGAGGTTTGCAGGATATTAAAAATGGGCGGGCGATATCTCACATGGACGTCAAGTTGAAGTATGGACTCTGATTTCGAAATTTATTGGTCCAATGAGTCCATAGATAATCTTGAATCTATTTTTGAGTATCTTTCCACAAATTGGTCGCAAAAGGAAGTAAACAATTTCAAACGCAAATTAGCCAAACAGTTGGATCTGATCGTGTCAAATCCCAAATTGTTTCCCGTTTCTGAATACAATCCAAGGTTAAGAAAAGCAGTCCTAAGTAAGCAAACAACAATATTTTATGAATTGTCCGGACAAAGAATCTACTTGGTCTATCTGTTTAACAACAAGAAAGATATAGATAGCGTAAGAGAAGCAAGGTGAAGGAGGTCAAGGGGGTAATCATCTGTTGTGTTTCTATTATAGAAATAAGATTAACTTTGGCCTTTTTCCATCCATGAGTCCAGAAAATCCCATCCTGAACAGCCCGTATGACGAGCCAAAATTTCATTATGCAACCATCGCAACCGGTGTTGAAAAAGGTTCGTTGGATTATACCAGAATTATTCCGGGCCGACGGGTATTCGACCCCGACAGCGAAGGACAGGCAATTCCAACCAGACAAAAAGACCCGCAGGCAAATCTTTTGGAAATCAATGATTTTGCCGAAGAATATGGAAACCATCTGATCAACCTTTGTCGCAAAGAGGTGGGAAAATGGAGGAATGACAATTATCCGAATACAACCAGGGTTACCCGTGAACTTCTCCTTTTTTGGTTCGTAAACCCGGAACGCCATGCCACCCAACAACTCTTTTTCGCCCAACGTGAAGCCGTAGAAACCGCCGTGTGGCTCAATGAGGTCGCCGAAAAATCAAACGCGGGCCAGAATATCCTGAATAAGCTCAGGGAAGGCCAGAAAACAGCGGGCTTTGACGCATCTGACCAATTGCCCCGGATCGCTTTCAAAATGGCCACCGGCTCAGGAAAAACTGTCGTGATGGCTTGTTTCATCCTCTATCACTATTTCAACAGGCAGGAATACCGGAACGACATACGGTTTGCCGACTATTTTCTGATCGTGACCCCCGGCGTCACCATCAAAGACCGGCTCGGGGTTTTATTCGTGGATACCAAAACAAAGAATCCTGCCGACATACAAGACTATTATCACATCCGGGCGCTTGTTCCCCAAAAACTTGAACACCGGCTGGAAAACCTGAACGCCCGTTTGATCATCACCAACTATCACACCTTTGAACCAAAAACACTGAAAGGTAACAAACGAAGCCCTTTCGATGGAAAAGTTGATCTTCAGGGCAGGAAAGCAGAAACCGGGAATTTGGAAGATTTTGCGCAGGTGATCAAACGTTCTTTGAGCAAATTCAAATCCGGAACAAGATTATTGCTGATGAACGATGAGGCACATCATTGCTATCTTCCTAAATCAAAAGGGAAAACCTCTGACAATGAAGAGGCCGACGAAAACCAACGGGCCGCTGTTTGGTTTACGGGCATAAAAGAACTTTCCAGGCGGTTCAAACTTCAGAACATCTACGATCTGTCGGCAACCCCTTACTATCTGACCGGTTCCGGCTACCCGCCTTATAGTCTTTTTCCTTGGGTTGTTATTGACTTTGGCCTGATCGAGGCCATTGAAGCCGGGTTGGTGAAAATCCCGTTTCTGCCCGAAAGCGACAATACGCAGGAACTGTCAATGCCAGTCCTGAGAAATTTATATGACCATGTGAAAGATGAATTGCCCCGGAAAGGCCAGAAAAAACAAAAATCGGAAGCGGCCAAAGAGGGACAAAAAGTAAAAGAGTTGCCTCCCCGATTGCCTTCCTTGGTGAAATCGGCCCTGGATCAATTTTATGGGCACTATGTCGATTATTATCAAGGCGTCAGAAAAAACCAGGAGGAAAAAACAAATCTGTTCTCCTCGCCACCGGTCTTTATTTTGGTCTGCAACAATACCTCTGTTTCCAAGGAGGTTTATAAATATATTGCCGGTTATGAGTATCCCGATGAGACTGGACAACTGGTAACCGTTTCAGGCGCCAAGGATCTGTTCAGCAATTATGACCCGGTAACCAAAAAGCCGGTGAAAAGGCCGCCAACCTTGTTGATAGACAGCGATGCACTTGAAGATAGCGACCAGATCAACGATGATTTCAAGAAAATTTTTTCATCGGAAATTGAAGAATTCAAAAAGGACTACGCGAGGCTTCATGGGCAAGGCAGCATCGAAAGGATCACCGATGCTGAAATATTAAGGGAGGTGGTGAATACCGTGGGCAAGCCCAACCGGCTGGGCTCCCACATCCGATGCGTGGTCTCCGTCTCCATGCTCACCGAAGGCTGGGATGCCAATACGGTTACGCACATCATGGGACTTCGGGCATTTGGATCGCAACTGTTGTGCGAGCAGGTAGCCGGGCGTGCCCTTCGCCGGATGAACTACTTCCTCCAGGGTTACAACAAGGAGGGAAATCCCACGGAAGATAAGCGAAAAACCGTCGTCTATAAATTTCCGCCGGAATACGCCCATATCATTGGAGTTCCATTTAAAATGTTCAAAGGGGGAAAAACCGAAACGCCCCCTCCGCCTGTTGATTTGATCCACATTGCCGCCATGCGCGAACGCCAGGAAACCATGGAGATCGAATTCCCCAATGTGGTGGGCTACCGGATTGAAAATTACGATGGCCCCATCAAATATGATTTCAGCGGAATTGAAAACTATGAGATCCGGGGCGACACCACCCCCATTGAAACACAACTCGCCAGCGCCTTTTCCCCTGAAGAGATCAGCATCCGGATACAATCGGTGCTTGAAAAACGCGACCAGGAGATCATTTTCCGGCTCACCAAAGAATTGATAAAGTTTCACTTCTCCGATGATGAAGGAAACCCCAATTTCCAGAAGTTCAACAAGCTGAAATCCATCGTGACCGACTGGTACCAAACAAAAGTAGTTTTGCTCAACATCGAAGATCAGCGATACAAGCGCCTCCTGTTTTTCGAGGAACCCAAAAAACTGGTTGACCATATCGCACGGGGCATTAACCCCCAAATCAACACTTCGGAACATATCCGCCCCGTGTTCAACTATTACAACCGATTCGGCAGCACGAAATATGTGAATGGAAATACCATCAAAGAGGTTTATCCTACCCGGAAAAGCCACGTCAACTACGTGGTCATGGACAGTGGTTGGGAGGGAATTGCTGCCAAGGCGCTGGAGGAACTGCCCCAGGTGGTCAGCTATGTGAAAAACCAGTTTTTAGGGTTTGCCGTTCCTTATGTAAAAGAGGGAAAGGAGAGGAATTACTTCCCCGATTTCATCGCCAGGTGCAGAGGCAGGGACGGCGCCATCAAAAACCTGATGATTGAGATCAGCGGTATCAACACTGATAAGGAGGAAAAAAAATGGTTCGTGGAGAACCGCTGGATACCTGCGGTGAATGCCATGAAGGAGAAGTTTCAATATCCGGAATGGCATTTCATCGAGATTGCCAACGATATCCGAAACATAAAAAACCAGTTGGCGGATGAAATCAACAGCCTTTAAAATAAACGTCCCGACCAAGGGCCGGGATCGTCAAACCGCAGATGCTATCTGCGGCGCTGTTAATTGAACAACAAAGATAAGGCATAATTGACAAATATTCCAAATTTTTATGCAGAAAGTTATAACGTATATTGATGGTTTCAATCTCTATTTCGGATTGAAAGAGAAGGGATGGAAACGTTATTATTGGCTCAACCTCTTCAGACTTGCCACAAATTTGTTAAAGCCATGTCAATCCTTGCATCGGGTCAAGTATTTTACTTCCCGTATCTCTTTGCCACCCGATAAAGCTCAACGACAAACTACATATATTGAGGCGTTGGAAACCATACCTGAATTAAAGGTGTTCTACGGGAAGTACCAGACAAACAGCCTTACTTGTAATAAATGTGGCCACGTAATGATGCGGCCTAATGAAAAAATGACCGATGTCAATATCGCCGTAGAGATGCTTGCTGATGCATTTCTAAACAGTTTTGATGTTGCCATCCTGATCTCAGCGGATAGCGATCTGATAGGAACCATCAAACACATCAGGAAATTATTCCCGGAAAAGCAGATTGTGATTGCATTTCCACCTTCCCGTTTTTCATTTGAATTACAAAATGCTGCCAATGCTTCCTTTACAATTGGTCGAAAAAAATTGAAAGACAGCCTATTCCCCGACGAAATAATCAAGAAAGATGGACATGTTCTCCATCGGCCTTCAAAGTGGAATCACTCTGATACGAAATAAAAACCGAATATTCATGGCAAAAAGCATCGACAGCATCAAGCACACCAACGACACCCGCGCCCACATCCCCAGCAGGGAAGAGGCTGGTTACGAAGAGGCAAACGAGAATGTAAAATCGGGCCATAAGGTTTTGGATTTGCCTAAAAACCCGGTGACACACCGCGGCCAGGATCCGGAACTGTTCTGGCTGAACAAATACGGGAACGACGACCGCGACGACCTTTTGCGCGTGGACATCCGCAGCCTGTACCGCCATGAGCACATCGCGCCGGAAAGGCTCATCAAGAACCTCTATAAAATCGCCGAAACGAAAAGCGACCAGTTAGGGCTTTTCGACATGAACACCATTTTTGGCAATGCCCTTGAAAAAGACGAACTGGAAAAGGTTGGCGAATATTACCGCCACCAGGATGGCTGGACCAACCGCCTCATCCAGGGTGACAGCCATCTGGTGATGGCAAGTTTGCTGGAACGCGAAGGGATGGCAGGCAAAGTGCAAACCATCTATTTCGACCCGCCTTATGGGATCAAATACGGCGGAAACTGGCAGATCAAAATGAACAACCGCGACGTGAAAGATGGCAGCGACGAAGCGCTCACCGGCGAACCGGAACAAATCAAAGCCTTCCGCGACACCTGGGAACTGGGCATCCACTCCTACCTCTCCTATCTGCGCGACCGTTTGCTGATCGCCAAAGAGCTGCTCACCGAAAGCGGTTCGTGCTTCGTGCAGATCAGCGATGAAAACGTGCACCTCGTGAGAAGCGTGATGGACGAGGTGTTTGGGAGCGAGAATTTTGTGAGCTTGATTCCGTTTAGAAAAAAACTGATGCCTTTAGGGTCGGTAACTCTCGAAGGAATGTGTGATTTTCTTGTCTGGTATTCAAAGAATGGTGAAAAAATCAAATACAGAGCTTTGTATAAAGAAACCCAACCTAAAATTGAGTCACGATGGACAAACTTAGAATTATCTGATGGATTAAGAAGAAAACTAACCAAAGAAGAAGGAGACAACATTCTCCTCTTACCCAAAGGGAGTAAAGTCTATCGCCTCGTTTCTCAACGAGCCCCTTCATTTTCTGAAGCAAACGTATATGAGTTCAATTTTAAAAATAAAAGTTTTATTCCCCCAAAAGGTGGGTGTTGGGTGACTTCCAAGGATAAAATGAGCATACTTGCAACCAAAGACAGGTTAGAAGTAGAAGGCGATAATTTAAGCTATATCTATTATCATGATGATTTTCCATATTCCAAAATAAATAATTTCTGGGATGACACCTCCCCAGCTCAAGGTAAAGAATATGTCGTACAAACTTCCAATTATGTTATCCAACGCTGCCTTTTAATGACCACCGACCCCGGCGACCTCATCCTCGACCCAACCTGTGGCAGCGGCACCACCGCTTACGTGGCAGAACAATGGGGACGCCGCTGGATCACCATTGATACCAGCCGGATCGCGGTCAATATTGCCAAACAGCGGCTGATGACGGCCACTTTTCCGTTCTACAAACTTTACGATGAAAAGGGCGAAGACATCCGGCAGGGCTTTGTTTACAAAACGGTTCCGCACATCACCCTGAAAAGCCTTGCCAACGACGAACCGCCCGCCACCGAAACGCTTTACGACCAGCCGGAAGTTGACCGGGGCAAACTTAGGGTGAGCGGCCCGTTCACGGTGGAGACTTTGCAGAACTTTGAGCCGGTAAGCCCGGAAGAGTTGGACGACGAAATCCGCGTGAACGAAGCCGAAGGGGCGTTTGAGGAGGTGATCAGGCAGCACCTGATCAGCGCGGGGGTGAAGAACGGGCGTAAAGATGAACATGTGGTTTTTACCCGCATCGAATTGCTGGGCCATACCGAACTTCATGCCGAAGGGTTTTACCAGACCGCCAAAGGCGAAGCCAAAGCCTATTTCCACATCGGGCCGAAATTCGGGACGGTGAGCCGGAATTCGGTGAACAACGCCATCAAAGAGTGCCGCAACCGGGGCGATGCCGATTGGCTGGTGATCCTCGGTTTCAGTTTCGAGAGCGACATTTCCGGTGGTTTGCAAACCACCAGCGTGGGCGCGTTTGAAGTGACCAAAGCGCGAATCCACGACGATCTGTTGCAGGAAGGCTTGAAAAAGAAACCGGCAAAATCGGCGGCCAGCTTTGTCACCATCGGCGAACCCGATATTGCCATCCACAAAAGCGGGAATACCGTTTCGGTGGAGATCCAGGGTCTCGATATTTACGATCCAATCAAAGACGAGGTGAAACCCCGCAACATCCACGACATTGCCTACTGGATGATTGACGATGATTACGACGGAAGCAACTTCATCGTGAAACAGATCTTTTTCTGTGGCGGCGACGCCCATGAATTCGACAAATGGCGGAAAGGACTCGGCGAAGCCGCCAAACAGGACGCCCGGAAGAAAGCCGAAAAAACCCTGCACATCGAAATTGACGAAGAGGCTTTCGACCGGTTGTATGGCCACATTTCACATCCGATCGAAATCAAAAAGAGAGGTCAGAAAATCGCGGTCAGGATGATTTCGCAGTTTGGGGAGGAGAGTATGAAGGTGGTTGAGATATAAAATTGTTTCCCCCGAGTACTTTATTTCAAGGATAAACCAAAAAAAAAGCAGGTCCCTTTCAGAACCTGCTTTTCATATTAATTCAGCGCTCAGAACCTGATCACCTTTTCCATTTCGGTAATATCTCCATGTCTGATGTGCAGGAAATAAATCCCGGGTTTTTGTTCAGCCAATGAAAACGGATATGATCTGCCTTTGCCGAGAATGGTCTCTTTTACCAACGCGCCGTAAGCATTATAAATCCGCACATTCACAGGCCATTCGCGATTATTGGAAGATAAAACCAGATTGAACTCACCGCTTGTCGGGTTTGGGTAAATGTAACAAAACCTGCTTCCGGGCGGTTCAAGGTCATTCTCAATCCCGGTGAAATCGCCTTTTACTGTTGAAGAATCAGACGCAGTCAATGGATTAATAACAGGACCCGGAATACAATATTGCCCGGTGGTAGTGATATAACCGTGCATATAACCTCCCGAAAACACTCTTACTCCTGGCAAAAACCTGATTTTCAATCCGGCGATAAAGGTGGCGCTGCCTCCCAACTGCACCTGGAACATTGATAACCCTGCCACAGTTATTGTTTGAAGCGCATTGTAACACCTCGTCTGACCTAAAGCAATAATCTGATCGGCAACTGATAAATTTTCAGGAACGGTTTGCTGTCCGTAGTAGAAGGGAACTGGTTTTACGTTGTTTCCCTCATTGTTTTCAACTACGACGCCTGCGCCATCGGCAACGAAAATTATGTACCAAATCTGTCCGAGTGGTCCGCCTGGAACAAATTGCCTCGTGGTGACAGCTTCAGAAGCGCCGGGTGGAAGAGCGTTTACAATTCCGAAACCGAGATAGGCGTCATCCGGAGATTTGATATTATCAGCCGAAAGAAAGTACTGCACCACGCTTGCAACCGCAGAAATTGTTCCGATGTTTTTTATAACGCAATGCATATCTGCCGAATCTCCGGCGATTGGAATTGTATCATGGTACATTGAGGCTGAAATTATCACGAGGTCGCGAGGCGGCAAAGTAACCGTTATGTTGATGTTGTCGGTTGCCGTACACGCCAAACTGTTGGCGACAACCACGGAATAGTTGTGTAATCCGATACCGACTGTGGCGCCGTTGACGGTGATCGTCTGGGTGGTAGCCCCGGTACTCCAGAGATAGCTATAACCCGGACCGCCATCCAGCACGATTGACTGATCGGTGTAAATGGTCGTGTCGTTCTGTAAATGGACGAAGGGGAACGTCACCGTTTTAATGACGCTGTCAACGCATGCAACATTGTGGGTGATTTTCAGTTTGCACTGATAAACTCCCGGAATGGTATAAAGATGTGAAACGCTTCCATGTGTCACATCGTCAACAATGCCGTCGTTGTTGAAATCCCAGGCATAAGTTGCGGCGGGGTTAACATTGGTGGACAAGTCGGTAAAGGCGACCGGCGTTGTTATGCACCCCGGCACAAAGCTGAAATTGGCGTCGGGTTGGGTGCAGGCAAAAACGGTAAAGCCCGCCCTTGCGTAATTACTCCACTTCTTTCCGGCATCCTTTACACGGATATATACGTAATGAGAACCCAATGGCGTTGCTCCCAGCGGAATGCCGAAATCCTTGATTACCAATTCTCCGGCAATAACCGGGATCGGCGTCCCTTTACCCACGCCGGGATCGGCGTCCAGGAAATATTCCGCATTCGTCAGCAGCGGCTGAGTTGTCGCCACATTCCGGTAGGTGGTGTCGTAGATATAGAACAGAGCCGGAAGGTTATGGCTCCATTGCCCCTTCATATCCCTCACGCGGGCGGCTATATGGTGGAATCCCACAAAAAGCGTATCAACGGTGTATCCGAAGTCACCCGCAACAGCATCGCCGGACACAACTGCAAATGGTTCGCCGCTGCCAACGCCTGGGTCAGGTTTGTTGTTGACGTCGAGATCAACAAAATATTCACCCGATGTAATTGGCGGCTGGTTTGCCGGCGGCAACGCAATCTGCGTAGGAAAGACCATGAACGGTTGCTGTTTAATAATACTCCACCGTTTGTAAGTATCCTTCACACGAATATAAACGATATGGTAACCGGCAGACAAGCCGGTCGCATTGCACCCGGTCACATATTCAACGGTATCTGCCGCAGAGATGTTCATGGGCGTGGCTAAACCAACGCCCGGATCGGTATCGAAGAAATACTCTGCCGCCAGGATGTTCCCTGCAACCACAGGATGAGTTCCGATCGTGAAGCTTGTCGCCACCGGGCAATGCCCATCGTTCACCTGCACGCTGTAGTTTCCAGGCGCAAGGTTATTGGCATAGTAGGTTGTTGCGCCTGATGTCCACTGGAATGTATAGCTCCCGCTGCCACCCGAAACATCAACCCACGCGCTGCCATTGTTGTTGCCGCCGCTGGCATTGATTTTATGCAGGGTGACAACAGGTATAGAATGTCGCGCCACGGCGATAATCTGTGATTTAACTTCCAGATTTGTCGCGGTCCGAAGCCAGCAGTAATAACTTCCGGAATTTTTGGCATAGATGGATTGGGTTATTGCTCCCGTTGGCCACCATTTGTAAATATAACCGGGAGAAGCGACAAGTTGAACGGAATCTCCATCGCAAAAGACCGGATTACCATTAACGGTAATCGTAGCCGGCGGCAACGGACCTACATAAACCTCCTTGAGAATAGAAGCTTTGCAGGTATCGCTGTTGATAACGGTAAGTTTGAGGTTATAGGTTCCGGAAACTGCGAAAGTGTGAGTAAAGTCTTTCGTGATGTAGTCAACAATCCCGTCATTGCCGATATCCCATTCATAAGTTGATGTCGGCGTCAGATTTCCTGAAATATTGGTATAGGTAACCTGTTGCCCCGCGTTGGTTGGAACCTTGGTGAAATTCACCGAAGGCGTTACACACAAAGTATTGAGTACGTTGAAGGAAGTATTTGCATACATGCTCCATTTTCCGGCTTCGTCCTTAACTCTGATATAAGCGCGGTGGGAACCTATTGATAAACCGGTTACCGGCAAATAACGATAAAGGTTAATCAGATCGCCGGTTGGACTGAAAGTTAAAGAGTTGCCCTTTCCGCAGCCCGGATCGGCGTCGAAGAAATATTCGGCAGCCACTAGCTTCGGCTGATCTTTCGGTTGAATGTTCACAGGGATTTCGTTGATATAGATCCATTGTGACCTGGCGAGACCCCATAATCCTACGCTATCCCTCACCCGCACTGTTAGGTTATGAAAACCTGCCGGCAGTCCGGAGGTAGTGGCAAGATGGTCAACGGCAACTGCGTCCCCTTTTGGAAACGCTACCGGCGTTCCATTGCCAACACCTGGATCCTGATCGTAGAAATACTCTCCTTTCACAAGGGGTGGTCTGTTAACCGCAAGAGGTGGAAGAAGTGCGTTCACGATGAACCGTTCCCATTTGATAATGCTCCAACGGTTGTAAGTATCGGCTGCGCGGACGAACAACTGGTGATAGCCGGGCATAAGACCGCCAACCGGAATCAGCGTGGCATAATAGATCGAAGCTCCCCCGGCAATGTTCATCGCAGTAGCATTTCCAACACCCGGATCGGCGTCGAAAAAGTATTCGGCTTTCACGATGTCGCCCGGGAAGAGCGGATCGCTGCCGATAGTAAATTCACTTATCACCGGACAGCGACCGTCGTTTACAGTAACTGAATAGTTTCCGGCTGCAAGGTTGTTTATTATGGATTTATTTTCTCCGGTTGACCAGAGATAGGAATAGTTGCCGGTTCCTCCGGTTACATTGCAGATGGCGGTACCATTCGGTTTTCCAACATTGGCATTGATGGCAACAATGTTGACTGTTGGAACGGGATAAACCGTGACATGGATCTTCCTTGAAAATCCCTGGACTCCAAATACATTGGTCAACCGCACGGAATAGTCGCCCGATCGCGTTATCGTGATGGATTGAGTTATTTCATCGGAACTCCAGTTGTAGGTGTAACCGGGTTTTGCCGTGAGGATCACCGAATTGCCGTCGCAGAAAGTAGTGTTACCGGCGATCGTCAGACTGGTATCTATAACCGGGCTTACCACCACCTGGCGGGTCATGGAAGCGTAGCAGTTTGTAGTGTTACGCACTGTGAGCCTCGCATTGTATAGTCCATATTGCGGATAAACATGGTTCACATTCGGCGTGTTGTAATCAATCACCCCGTCGCCGTTCACATCCCATTCGTACAGAGCGCCCGGAGAAACGCCGGCGCTTTTATCAATGAAATGGGTCGGATTGCCGAGGACATTGACAGTATCAACGCCAAAGTCAACGGTGGGACAAGTACAGGTAACATTCAATACTGTGAAATCAATACGCTTCCATAGTCCTGTGATTCCCTTTTCGTCAAACGGTCGGAGGTAAACTCGATGTAATCCGGGCGTCAGCGCGCCAATGCGGATATCGCGTGTGAGGTCAATGGTTTCGTATATGTTGGACTTCACGATGGAACAATTCCGAACGCCAGGATCAACGTCGTAGAAATACTCCACGCCTGCGATATACTTATAGTTTTTCGTCAGATCATGGCGCTGGCTGTCATAAATGTAGAACGGCGTCATTGCATATTGCCCCCACTTGCCTTTGGCGTCGCGGGTACGTATATACAAATTGTAAAACCCTGTTGACATGCCATAAGTATTGATATAGAAGTCGTGGTTGACTACATCGCCGGGAATGATGGGTATATTGATCCCCTTCCCGACGCCCGGATCGGTATTGATGAAATACTCAGCCTTGGTAATGGGAGGCTGCAAGGGTGGCCGCGGAGGCGGTCCTGGCGGATCAACAAAGATCTTATGCCATTTATCAATTCCCCAGATTCCGCGGGTATCTTTGGTGCGGATATAAAGGTGATGATATCCCTCCTGGAGTCCGATAATCGGTACGGTGAACTTGTAATCAACAGTATCTCCTGACCAGATGTTGATCGGGATTCCATTTCCCTGTCCCGGGTCGGAATCAATGAAATACTCCGCAGCTACTATGTCGCCTTGCTGAACTGCGGTATTGATTATGGTGAACTCCTTCACCACCGGGCAGTTTCCATCGGTTACCGTAACTGTGTAACTTCCCGGCGCGAGACCGTTAAGAACGTTTCCGGTTGCCCCGGTACTCCAGTTTACCACGTAGGCGCCTGTTCCGCTGGTAATATCTGCCCATGCCGATCCATTTGAGTGACCGCCGGTGGCGTTGAACGAGGTCAGCGCTACTGCAGGCACATCATGCACATGAACAAACACCGTTTCCGATTTGAGCGAGACGCCGTAGGGATTGGTTACCCAGCAATAGTAACTGCCTTCGCTCTTAACGGTAATGGCGCGGGTTGTTCCGCAGTTTGACCAGTCATACCTCGTTCCCGCCTCATAATTATTGGAACTGAGGATAACCGAATCGCCCTTGCATAAAGAGGTAGAACCTGCAATCAGCAGGTTTGTAAGCGGCAACGGACCGGTCATCACATCCCGGAGGATGCTGGCGGTACAACCAACGCTATTTGTTACGGTCATTTTTACTTTATAATACCCGGGAGAGGTGAAGGTATGCACCACGTTTTTGGTCGTATAAATCACCGTATCATGGGCATAGATCTCCCACCTGTAAGTTGCACCGCTCACGGTGTTCGTGGACATATCCGTGAAATGGCACGGAGTTCCATAAGTAACGGTATCGAAGGTAAAATTTGCAATTGGGTAGCTACAGAGTGCAGTATCCACGTGGAACCTGATCCTTTTTGCAAGCCCCCACAAATTCATTTGGTCCATAGCCCGGACGTAGAGGTAGTGATACCCCGTATCGAGGCCAACGGCTCGAAGATAACGGTCAACAACCACCGTATCGCCCCGGATGAGCGGCAGGGGAAACCCCAAGCCTTCGCCGGGATCGGCGTCGTAGAAAAATTCAGCTTTCGTAATCGGGAAATACCTGGGTAGGATCGCCGGTTCGGGTTGCGGACTGAAGATGTAGAACTTCGTTGGCATGGCTATGCTCCATCGTTTGCCAACGTCTCTTGTCCTCACGTAAACCCAGTGAAATCCGGGCGGTAGCCCGCTTAACGGAATGCTGAAATTTCCAATTACCGTTTCTCCGGGCGCCATTGCGATGGGTGTGGCAAGACCCACACCCGGGTCAACATCCACGAAATACTCAGCCTGTGTGAGTACCTGCGCATGCGACGTGACTGCTGCCAGTAATAGCAGCGTCAGAACCCGTAAGATTCGATTTTTCATCATGAAAAATCTTAATTCTGTTTCTTTGCCGTGAAATGGACATTTAGCGTTCCGCCTGCGGGAACTGAACTGCCGGCAGGCAGCGTGAGGGTCATCATCTGCGGGAAATGGGGGTTGGCGCCTACTTCAAACGGAAGCATCCCGCCATAAATACCAATATCGGTACCATCGGTGCCTGCGCCGATCCCGGGAGAACCGGCTTGCAGGTGGAAGTTATAAGACCAACTAAAAGCTCCGCCCAACAGCGGAAAATTGACAAATTGAGGGTTGGTGTTGTTCATGTTGCCTGCCCCGATATTGCCGGCGCCCGGCATGTCGGGACACAGATAACCAATGTTTTTTGTAAAAGCACAACCGGAGCCAACTGTGGGAAAAGCGCCATAAAAGATATTATTTTCAATGACCATATTGGTAACAGAATTAAATACAGGATTATTTGCTCTGTTGATGAAAATATTGTTCCGTACAAAAACGGTACTCAGGCTATAACCAGAAGAGTTAAAATAGGCTCCGTTAAAAATGTTATTGTGTATATGAATGTTATTAAGCTGAGCGCTATAATTGCTCGGTCCCACTTGTAATGTAATAGTTCCGTTGATAACGCAGTTTCTAACGGTATCATTGCTTAAAGAATTGCTATTATACCAAGCGCTGAAATTTACAGACTCAAGCCAGCATCTTTCAATAAGAACATCGTTCATGATAGGCGTGCCACCACCGGCGCTCGGCTCAAGGGTTATTGTGCCGGTAACGACAAAGCCCATAATTTTTGTACCGCTTGCGCCAACGTATGCGTTTGAGCGGTTTAAATTAATACTGGTTACAGAGGAGTTAGATCCATAAGGATTGTTATAACCGGCTCCGACAAGTACAATCTTTTTTGAAATGGTAATACTGCCATAATTTGTTGTTGATCCTGCAACCATCAGGGTGTCGCCGGTAATTCCAGCGGCGTCAATTGCAGTCTGTAAGCTTGTGTATTGCCCCGGGCTGTTGGGGTTGTTACTAACGGTAATTACAACGGCGAAGGCGCCGTAGGTCATGGCAACGAAAAGCGCCAGCAGAAGGAAAGTTTTTGTTTTCATGGTTTTTGATTGTTTAGTTTGTAATTGATTGTTTAGATGATGTGAACTGGAAATTATGAAATACTGGATGCGGGATGCAAAATGCAGAGTGCAGGATGGAAGAGATAGGTATGGCTTTATATCTCATTTAGTCTGGTGACAAAATTAAACAGAAAACTGAAAAAAACAATTTTTGTAGGTAGAAAATTATTGTGTAGCGTTAGTTTAGGGAAGGGGATGGCTTGAAGGCAGGTTTTTTTACCGCGTTCCTGAAAATTGTCTAATTTTATTGCACAAAACACGAAGGGTTTTTAACTGAAAACAACAAAAATGAATAAGCATTTTATACATACAGGACTTACCATTGCAATTGCCGTTTCACTTTGGTTATCAGCGCCTTTTTTTGCATCGGCACAAACAAGGGACGTCACAATCACAATCCATCTGCGTGGCGTTTATGAGAGCAAGATAAGCGTTTTGGCAATGTCGGGTTCAAGGACATTTAAACCTGTAAATGAAGTTCCAGGTATAAAAAACGGGGAGACCGCTAAAATTTCGGTTTTGAAGGAGAACCTGCCAGGGGAGTGCGTTTTACGGTTCGATTACAAGGAAAATGAGTCAAGTACCCCGTATCCTTCAGAGAAAAATATCTTTATCAATGAACAGGACCTTGAACTTTGGGTAAGCCCGAAATATTGCAACAACCTCGATAGCTCCTGGTTTCAGAAAGGTGAAAAGGAAAATACAACTTTTGTGGAGTTTTCAATGGAGAATGCGAAAAAGAAAGAAAAGCTGGGGCTGTTGCAGAATTTTTTAATGAATTATGATGACCCGGAATCAGCATTTTACCGGCAAGGCATTAAAGAATATAACGAGCGCCGGAATAACTACAACGATTGGCTGAAATCAAGGAAACAACAAGATAAGGCTCTTTTTATCAGCAATATGTACGACTTCCAATATGTGCCGGAGATCGTTCTTAAAGGTTCCGAAAGCGACCGGATGCAAAGCATGATCAACCACTATTTTGATGGCATGGATTTTCAGGATCCGCGAATTGTTAAAACTTCCAATATAAACAAATGGATGGACAATTATGTGAACCTTTACGGACAGATGGCAACAACAGTAGCTTTGCGCGATTCCCTTTTTCCCGCCGCCGGAAAAAACGCGATAGAGAAAGCCAAACCGGGACATCCGCTTGTTTATGGGTGGATGGTGGATTATTTCTACAAAGGCTATGAATCGAACGCCATTGACGCCGGCATGAAAGCCCTGCAGCCTTACCTGGATGACCCAAACTGCCTCACCACCAAAAGGCAGGAGATCGAACGCCGGTTGAAAGGCATGGAAACCCTCGTGACTGGCGCAAAAGCCCCTGATATTTCATTGAAAGATTTTGAAGGAAATCTTTTTGAACTGAACAGGTACGAGACTAAGTGCAAGTACATTCTTCTTCTTTTCTGGTCGGCGGATTGCAGCCACTGTGTTGAAACCGTTGATAAAATATACCCCTGGCAGCGGCAATTGGATGTTCAGCAGAAAATTGATATTATAGCCATCAGTCTCGATGAAACTGATACAGAGGTGAAAGCCTGGGATAAAAAAATCACAGGACTTACAGGTTGGAAACATATCCGGGCTGCGGAAGGCGTTCGAAGCAAAGTTGCAAGCGATTACTACGTATTGGCAACGCCTGTGATGATTTTGCTTGATGCAAAAACCAGAGAAATTGTTGCCTCGCCAAATACTCTGAATGAATTAATGACAGCCATCAAATAACTTACCAACTTACCAACTCCCTTCCCCAAGCCAGTTTTCGATCATTTTTTTCCCAGTTGGAGTCATAATTGATTCTGGGTGAAATTGTACTCCGGTTACAGGGATGGTTTTGTGGCAAAGAGCCATGATGGTTTCATCAGGGCTGATGGCGAGCGTTTCGAGGCAAGCGGGAATGGAGGCAGGATCAACTGCCCAGGAATGATAAAGACCAACTTCACATCCATCGGGAATTTCGTTGAAAAGAGGATTGTCAGGTCGAAGGATTCGCAGTTTCCGTGATTGACCATGTATGACCGATGGCAGGTTGATCAGTTTTGCTCCAAAATGGATGGCGATAGCTTGCATGCCAAGGCAGACTCCCAAAACAGAAGGAACTTTTTCGCGTCTGGATTCCCGCTCTTCTATCTCTTTTAAAATAGTGAACATTGCCGGGCGCTCCTGCGGAAGTCCGGGACCAGGCGAAAAGATAATCCTGTCGAACTTTGGCATCATTGCGCTATTGAAATCTTCTGAAGAAACAATCTCAAAGCTGACATTCCCAATGGTTCGCAAAAGTTCGGCAAGGTTCCAGGTGAAGGAGTCGTGGTTGTTGAGGAGGAGGAGCATGGAGGACGAGGGACGAGGGACGAGGGACGAGGGACGAGGGACGAGGGACGAGGGACGAGGGACGAGGGACGAGGGACGAATGAGGGTGCAAAATAACGATGAAATTTGGTATCATGGGATTAAATGCGAAAGTATTTTGGTTTGGGGTGAATTTGGTTCAACTCAACATTATTTCTTCCTAAATTTGGGCGCGGACAGAAACAGCGCAAGACGCCATGAATGCACTAATGGATATTTGGTTCATTATTAACACCTAATAAATATGATAATTCTTCAAGTTGTTTTTGGTCTCTTAGGGGTCTTTAGTTTGTTGATCGTATTGTCAGCCGTAAGGATCAACAAAGGTCAGGATAACGATTACACCAATTCTTCGGATTATCAGGATTATCAGTATAAGGAGGATCACAAAATAAAATTCGCTAAAGAGGAGATACCTGCTCCTGTGGCTAAAGTAAGTCCCCGAAAACCACCGGTAGAAGATCTTAGCCGAATGATAAATATGAATAGAATCACGAAATTGATCAAACAAAAACAAAATGAAATAGCGCAATTGGAGATGGAACTGGCGGAGGTCAGGGAAAATTTAATGGAACCGGATTTTTTTAATTAATCTGCGTGAAATTTTTAACATCTGTTTTGATACCCGTACTGCCACAGAAAATTTTCGACTTAATCCTCATGTTCGTCTCACGCTCCTCCATCATTCAAACCATTAACCACTTTGCCAAAAATGAAAAGCCGTTTCTGTTTGCCATTGATTTTGATTGCCGGAACGGATTTGTCTTAACTCCGGATGAGGCTGCCAGACAAGGCGTCTGCTTTAAGATCGGCGATCAGCGCAATTATCCCAAAAGAACGGGAAAACGTCCCACGACTTTCACTTTCTCCCCGGTGGATCTGAAAACTTATGAACAAGCCTTTGATAAAATTCAGCATCACCTGAAAACCGGAAACACATACCTTCTGAACCTGACCTTCCAAACGCCGTTGCAAACAAATCTTTCCCTTGAGGAACTGTTTTACGCCGGTCAGGCGCCGTTCAAACTTTATGTTCCCGGAAAGTTTGTTGTGTTTTCACCGGAACCATTTGTTTCGATCCGCGATGGGATGATCACTTCCTGCCCGATGAAGGGTACGATCAGCGCCGATGTTCCCGATGCGGAGAAACGGCTTCTCGGGGACGACAAGGAATTTTTCGAACACAACACCATCGTTGATCTGATCCGCAACGACCTTTCGATGGTTTCGACCGGCGTGAAGGTGGCGCGATTCCGCTACATTGACCGGATTAACACCAACCGCGGAGATCTGCTGCAAATGAGTTCAGAGATAACCGGCGAACTGCCCGTCGGTTACCGGAATCGGCTGGGGGATATTCTTTTCACTCTTTTGCCTGCCGGATCGGTTACGGGCGCGCCCAAGGAGAAAACGGTGCAGATCATCCGCGAAACCGAGAATTATAACCGCAGTTTTTATACCGGAATTTTTGGATATTTCGACGGGAAAACGCTCGAATCGGCAGTGTCAATTAGGTTTATCGAAGAAATGCCCGATGGACTTGTTTTCAAAAGCGGCGGCGGGATCACCGCGCTGAGCGATATGCAAAGTGAATATGACGAGATGTTAAAAAAGATCTATGTGCCGGTTGTTTGAGACGATTCGTGTGGAAAATGGGATTCCACTGAACCTTGTATGGCATGAACGGCGCATGAACCAGGCGCGGGCTGAATTCTGGCCTTATTGCGGAACCGTCGAATTGGGCGTCTCCCTGGTCGTTCCCGGGGAAATGTCATCCGGGATCGTGAGATGCAACATCTTTTATGGAAAAGACATTGAGGAAATAACCTTCAAATCTTACGAAAAGCGGGTCATCCGGTCGTTGAAACTTGTTTACTGCGACAACATTGACTATCCGTTTAAATATTCTGACCGTTCACATCTGGAGCGACTTTTTGAATTGCGGGAAGATTGTGATGAAATCATCATCGTGAAGAACGGATATATCACCGATACATCCATTTCGAATCTCATTTTTTTCAATGGCGTCCAATGGTTTACTCCATCGCGACCATTGCATAACGGAACCTGTAGGCAAAGATTAATTTCAGCGGGGTTGGTTTCAGAACGTGAAATTACAATTGAGGATCTCCCTGAATTCACCGGTTGTAAACTGATCAACGCCATGCGCGATCCGGAAGGGGAGGAGATGATCAATATGTCTGTCAGCTCAATTGGCAGGTTATTCTCAACAATACCATGAAACCAGACTGGTTTTTTCCTACTTTTGACGAAATTTTCCGGAATGGAATGTAAGAGGATTTTATTCACCGATCATATAATTTCTCAAATGTTCAAACGTGAAATTTCCATGAATGAAGTGAATGTCGTTCTGAACAGTGGTGATATAATCAATGAATATCCGGATGATAAACCATATCCCTGTTTTCTATTGTTGGGATTCAGCGATCATAGACCATTGCATCTTGTTGTTGCAAAGGACATGGATACTGAAACTTGCATTTTGGTTACAGTT
This sequence comes from Bacteroidota bacterium, assembly GCA_026391715.1. Classification (GTDB taxonomy): domain Bacteria; phylum Bacteroidota; class Bacteroidia; order Bacteroidales; family FEN-979; genus CAIVAT01. Next base: position 18,497 of record JAPLDO010000077.1, on the reverse strand, counting down.
TATGAGCCTGATAAAAATATGTGGTCAGCGGATTTAAAAATTAAAATGAAATAAAATGAATTGTGTCATTTGTAAAACTGGCGCCATGCGTGATGGTCAGGTGACAGTTACCCTCGAAAAAAAAGGTTCTATCATCCTTATAAAAGAAGTCCCGGCACATATCTGCGATGTTTGCGAACATTATTATCTGGATCAGGAAATCGCAAAAGAAGTACTTAACAGAGGGAACCAGGCTTTTATAAATGGGGCGGAACTTGAAGTATTAAAATTAAAAGTAGCTTAACGTAACATTGTAAAACCAAATATTATGAACCACTTAAAAGCATTGGTGATTGTACTTTTTCTGGCAATTTCAACGATAGTATCTGCCCAGGAAGAAGAACCGGCAAAAACAGAATCAACTACCTCAGGAAGCCAGCAAAAAGAACCTTCGTTGCAGGTTTTCAGCAAATTTGATTTTGTCCCCGGCGAACAAGTGTTCTTTTTTGACGATTTCAGTTCCGACAACATCGCGGATTTCCCTGCCCGTTGGAATACCAATAACTCAGGCGAAGTGGTAACCATTGGCGGAATGCCTGGAAAATGGTTCAAAATGAACACCGGCGGCACGTTTTACCCGGAAATTGGGAAGCCCTTCCCGGAGAATTTTACTATCGAGTTCGACATGATCGCCTCGTTTGATCCCGAACCCGGCTGTTTTCAGATTGACATGTACAAAACCGGCGCCCAGGAGCCAATGGACGCCCTCGTTCCGGGAGCAGGGGGAGGTTCGGTGCGCATGCAAGGCTATTCATTGTCAATTTTTAACTGGCAGGATGGCACGTATGGTGAGATTTCGAATTCGAAGGATGACGAATTTTTTCGTACCCACAGTAATAAAAAGGTAAGGATCTCCATTTGGGTACAGAAGCAAAGAATGCGTTGGTACGTTGATGAGGTCAAGATTTTTGATATCCCCAGGTTTTTTCCCGCTGGGATCGCAATGGACCGCATCCGGTTTCCTTTATATGGATGCGACGCTGAAGGATACCAGCCATTTATTGCCAATTTCCGCGTGGCAGTTGGCGCTCCCGATATGCGCAACAAACTGATCACAGAAGGAAAACTTGTTACCCGCGGAATTACTTTTGATTCCGGGTCTGATAAAATCAAAGCCGAATCAAATGGCACTCTGAAAGAAATTGCCAACATTTTGAAAGAAAACCCGGCCATCCGCGTAAAAATTGTTGGCCATACCGACAGCGACGGCGATGACGCATCTAACATGACTCTGTCCAAAAAAAGGGCGGCGGCAGTAAAGACGGCTTTAACCGATCAGTTCGCGATTGATGCTTCCCGTATGGAAACCGACGGCAAAGGCGAATCGCAGGCAGTTTCGCCAAATACCACGCCAGAAGGGAAAGCCAATAACAGAAGGGTGGAATTTATCAAACTGTGATTCCAGGTTACAGGTTCAAAGTTCCAGGTTTCAGGTTTCAGGTTTCAGGTTTCAGGTTCCAATTAATACATTACCCGTTTTATTCCATGCCATTGATTTGAAAGCCCGGCGTTTCCCATGATCAACTTTAGCGTGCGCCATGAGGTATTGTTGATGGTATAATCAACAGGTATATTGCATCGTAATCCGGATTCGTATTCTTCAATTGATAAACTGACAGAATTTAAAACAATATTCGTGTCAAAACCGGTAAGTATAATGCTGCCTGTATCCTGCGCTTCGGGTCTTTCCATTGATTGACGCAATGAAATTGCAGGAAACGAAAGGATAGAGGATTCTTCGCTTATAGTTCCGCTGTCGGAGATTGTACACAGCGCATTCATCTGCAAAAAAATGTAGTCGAGAAAACCAAAGGGTTTCATCCATTGAATCCGGGAGTCAAATTCCACAGATTTGATCGACTCAAGTCTTTTTCGGGTTCGAGGATGAGTTGAAACTATTACAGGTAATCCGTAATCCTTCGCTAATGTATTCAATACCTGGATAATTTGATATAGGTTTTCCTGATTGTCAACATTCTCTTCTCTATGTGTGGAAACAACAAAGTATTTCTTCGGTTCAAGATTCAACTGCTGAAGAACCTGTGATTTCTCGATCTTTGGTTTGTAATAGTCGAGCGCCTCCTTCATGGGGCTGCCGGTGAGATAGATGCGGCGATGAGGCAACCCTTCTGAAAGTAAGTGACGCCTGGCATGTTCGGTATAAACCAGATTGAAATCGGCGATATGGTCAATGATTCGGCGATTTATTTCTTCAGGAACATTGAAATCAAAACTCCGGTTTCCCGCTTCCATGTGAAATACCGGAATATGCATACGCTTTGCCATATACGCTGAAAGGCAGGAATTGGTATCGCCCAATACCAGAAGAGCGTCGGGCTTTTCTATTTTCAGAGCCTCTTCGGTTTTGCGGATGATATCGCCTACCGCAACGCCAAGCGATGATGTATCAACATTTAAAAAGTGGTCGGGCTTGCGAAGTTCCAGTTCATTCCAGAATATCTCGTTAAGTTCATAGTCGTAGTTCTGTCCGGTATGGACTATTATCTGGGTAAGATGCTGATCCAACAGCGCCATGACCCGCGAAAGCCGGATGATTTCGGGGCGGGTGCCAACAACGGTCATTACTTTGAGTGAGGATTTTTTCATATTGGCGATTGTACGATTGGTGAATAATTTTTAATTACGAATCACTTCTTCAAAGAAAGTATCTGCGTCATCCGGGTTGTAAAATTCATTAATCCAAAACAGGGTAAATAATTCATCTTTGCCTATATTGGTGATGTTGTGGGTGTACCAGATGGGCATATCAACGTATGCCGGTTCATTGCCGGAAAGACAGAAATCCATTACTTCATTGGTTCCAATTTTTCGTAATTGAATGAGCGCGTTGCCTTTGATTACAGCAAACCGTTCGATTTTTCGCGTATGGAAGTGGTTTCCGCGGGTAATTCCGGGTTTGGTGGTGGAGAAACTGAATTGCCCTCCGCCATTCAATTTAAGAATCTCCACAAATGCGCCCCGGTCATCGGTATGCTGCACAAATTTTACCGGGTAATGGTTGCTAATATCCATATAACCCCGGAAAGTATTAAACAGGTTGATCTCAAAAGGGCTATTCAGCGCCGGAATAATTCCCCGCACAACATATTCTGCTTTAAATCCCTCGAGCAATTTCAACATACCTGTAACGTTTATCGAAGCCGTATGTGGAATTATAAATTCCGGGATTATTTGTTTTTCCTTGTGATTTCTGATTCTGCTGATAATTTCGCCTGCAAGTTCTGCCACGTATATTAATTTCATTTCAGCGTCAATGTCAATTTTGGGTGTTTCACCATGATTGATCTGATGCGAAAAAGTGGCAATTACCGAGTTGTAATATGGATTTCCAAAGGGACCAAACACGTTGGGAATTACCAGTCCGGTAAAACCGCCGCCAGCCCTTGCCGCCCAGTCGGCAAGCAGTAACCGTCCTTTGCGTTTTGATCTTCCATAAGGATTGTCGCGTTCTTCCTGGGTGGAAGATGAGAACAGAATGTGGGCTTTGCTATTGGTTTGGTCAAGCGCGGCAATCATATCTTCGACCAGCCTGATATTGGTATCATAAATTACCTGCGGATTGCCGTGGCGATTCATGGCGGCGAGGTGGATGATTACATCGCATTTTGAAACCCATTCTGCAAGTTTATTGGGGTCTTCAAATAAAGCGTCTTCAAATGGAATGCGGGTGTATTGGTCTGGATGAAGCCCCAGAGTATTGTAAATATGTGTGCCAATAAAGCCGGCTTGTCCGGTAATTCCGATGTTTATCATAGTTGTTAATGATTTGCAAACCGATAACAATTAGATTTACTGTTTTATATCTTTCTGTATCTGTGCGAGTTTAAGGAGCAATGTCATAGTTTCCTCAACATTCAGCCGCCTGGTGTTGTGTGATGTATAATCTTGAGCCTCGGCTACTTTTTCCTCTCCTTCGGTGAAATATTTTCCATAATTCAAATCGCGGTTGTCGGCAGGGATGCGAAAATAGTCGCCCATATCCTCAGCTTTGACCATTTCCTCGCGATTGACCAGTGTTTCGTAAAGTTTCTCACCATGGCGGGTGCCAATAACCCGGATAGGATTAGATGCTTTGTAGAGTTTGAGAAGCGCTGTGGCAAGTATCTCAATGGTAGAAGCCGGCGCCTTCTGAACAAATATATCGCCATTCACGCCATGTTCAAAAGCGAACAGTACCAGGTCGACGGCGCTTTCTAAGGTCATCATAAACCGGGTCATGTTGGGATCGGTAAGGGTTAGCGGTTGACCGGTTTTTATCTGATCAACAAGTAGCGGAATAACAGATCCTCTCGACGCCATCACATTCCCGTACCTTGTACCACAAAATACCGTTCCACTGCCATTCAGGTTTCTCGACTTTGAAACCATCACCTTTTCACTCATCGCCTTCGATATTCCCATTGCATTTATAGGATATACGGCTTTATCGGTACTTAAAACAACAACATTCTTTACTCCGTTTTCGAGAGCGCTGTCAAGTACGTTTTCGCAACCCATCACATTGGTTCTTACCGCTTCCATCGGAAAGAATTCACAGGAAGGAACCTGTTTCAAAGCGGCTGCGTGAAAAACATAATCCACGCCTCGCATGGCATTGTCGAGACTACGTTTATCGCGAACATCGCCGATATAATATTTGATCTTGTCATTTTGATAATGCTGGCGCATATCATCCTGCTTTTTTTCATCGCGGCTGAAAATACGAATCTCTTTGAAAAAATCGGTATTCAGAAAACGCTCGAGGGTAACATTGCCGAACGATCCTGTGCCGCCGGTTATAAGTAAAATGTCGTTTTTGGTGTTCATCTGTGAAACGGGGTTATAATTAATAATTATCCTTCAAAGTATCTTTAACGCCAAGACAATACAAATCAACAAAAAATACTCTATGAGTGATATTTTTATTGGGATGGACCCGCGTAACGATGATTAGGGCAAAACGCGATTCCTGCCAGTCTTCATTGATGTAGCAAATTCCAATGGGCAGCGCTCGCGCCTTTGTGCGGATATACTTTTCCGGGGTAAGCTGAGGTTGTGGTTTTTGGTCTTGACATCCCTGTTATTTTGCTGCAAATATATTTTTAAACCGCTGAATAATTCATTAGAAAATGTTCGATCCCCGCCTCGGTGAACTGCTCCCCGACTTTGAAAAATCCGTTCCGTTGGTAAAATGGCATTGCCTTTACCTGAGAATGTAAATAGACCGGCTTTCCCGACAATGAAACATCTTTCAGCGCCTCCTTCAGTATTATTTCACCGATCCCGCGGTTGCGGAAGGAGGGTAAAACGGCAAACCTTTCGAGTTTGATTCCTTTCTCCGTTTCGCGCCAGCGGGCGGTAGCAATGGGTGTTTTTCCCAGAAAAAGCAAATAATGATGCGATTCCTCCTCGTGGTCGTATTCGAGGCGAGGGTCAACGCCCTGTTCATCCACGAAAACCTTTCTGCGAATGGCAAATGCCTGATCTGCCAGTTCTTTATCGCTAAAAGAAAATCTTTTTACCTCGAACATATAATAAGATTAATATTTCAAAGATACACTTTCCCACCCTTCAAGGGTTAGATTCATTATTTCCCTGAAGCCGATTTCATACAGAAGGTCGGCAGTTTCGCTGAAAAGCATAGATATTTCAAAAGGTTTATGAGCGTCGGAACTGAGAATAACCGGAATTTTCAGGTTATGAATCTTTTTCAGCAGCGCAGATCCGGGGAAAAGGGCGTCAGAACGTTTTTTATAGACGCCGCGGGTGTTCACCTCCACGATAACTCCGGTTTGCCTGACAAGCTCCAGCGTTTCATCAACAAGCGAAATATACCATGGCTCATCTTCCGAAAACAGCCTTCCGCGGTTGTGCATTTTAATCTTGTCAATGTGACCGATAATATCTATATCTCCTGTTGATACCATTTCGTTGATCTGCCGGTAATAGGCTGTCACCCCCATTCTGATATCTCCGCCAAAGAGTAATTTAAGTCCGTTGTCGTAAGTTCCCGGATCCGGTCCGTCAATAAACCAAAGCTCCTCCGGCGAATCTTTGCCAACAAGATGCACAGACCCGATTAGGTAATCGAGCGGGTAATTTTCACGGAAACAGGCGAAAGAATGTCCTATACCGGGGATGAAATCGGCTTCCATGCCGAGGAAAATCTGGATTGATGATTGGGCAATTCGGATTGCGGAAATGGCATCACAATAGTTTTGAACCTGGTTTTCGTGAAGGGCGAAGGTGTTTTCGAATGGCAGCGGCGAATGATCTGAAAAACCCAGTGATTTAAGACCCTGCTGTATGGCGGCTTCAACGTATCGCTCAGGATTTTCTGAACCGTCGCTGAATCTGGTATGGGTGTGAAGGTTTTGAATCAATTGAATTTTGAATAACGAATGTCGAATAACGAATGTTGAATGAAGATTTAGTTGATTGCTACCAAAGATTGCGGCATAAATTATTTTTTACAAAATTACGGTATATTCCTAAGAATGTCACTAAACAAAAGGTTGAAACTCGAAACAGTAAAAGAAGTTTATATTGTATTTCCATCTTTACCCAGTATCGCGAGATGGGCGATATCCTGGTTTCCATGTTTGAAGAGAAGATTGACGAAATGCTGCAAAACAAAAAGGAGCTTGCCAACCTCACTGTCGCTTCCGGCGAAAAATGGATCGGCGAATTGTCAAATTCTGAGTTGAATGAGATTTTCAGGTTGAGGCAGCATTAACCTGAAAGCGGTTTCATCAGAAAATCCTGATGTTTATCCGATAAGAATCAAATAAAACACAGTACTTTTAGTCTCTGAAAACCGAATACATGAAATTGCCGTCTTTTCGTTCGCTATTTTTTAGTGTTACCATAATTTTTTGCATCCTTATTGCGTCATGCAGTCATTCCCGGTACCCTTCACGCCAGTCTTACCATCCAAAGAATTGTGATTGTCCTGTCTTTAAATAATTTTTTATAAGTATCCTCTTGTTTACCAAATACTTCCGGTATATCCGCTGAAATCACCGTCACGGATTAATCACCAGTTTCCGTGTATCCTTTTCCTGGTTGATCCTTGTTTCCAACAGGTAAATTCCAGGCTGTAGCGAAAGCTCAGGCAGTTCGATGGTCAGGACCCCGGGCTGCGGGTGATCGCGCATGGTCTGATATATTACTATGCAGTTGATTGCGGTTATCGTAAGTTTAACCGATCCTGTTTCCTTCGTGTCGACAAGGACTTTCACACCTTTTCCTGTTCCGGGGTTGGGATATGGAATAGCATTCAGGTCATTTTCTCCGGCGCTTTTTTGCGGGGCGCTTCCATAAGCAAAAGGTCTGGATTCCGACCAAGTTATCTCACCATCCCGGTCAACTGCCCGCACACTCCAGTAATATGTTTTCCCTTCTTCGCAAAACTCCGGGCTGGCTAGGTAATGGTCAGAGTTCACGCCGGCGTTCACCTTGAAAACTGTTTGGGATGGCGTGATATTGGCGCTTTTACAAATAAACAGGGTATATTCAACAGGTTCAAATCCGGTGGCATTCCAACTGAACAGCATGCCCGCGTTTTTTGGCTGTTTGCCGGCTGCGGGAGCCAGGAGGTTGATTGATTTCGTGAGGTTGCTCACGGAGTATCCAATGTACCACGGACGGTCGGTACCCGTACTGTCATAAAACCACCAGTCGTATTCTTCAGGTTTGAACCAATAGGCATGAACGATGTATGAATTGAAATTGATCCCCCAGGTTTTTTCAGACATGTTTTTCAATGATACTTCCACTTTTTTGCTCAATTTGCTTTCATTTGCGGTGGAGGTTTCATACGAGACTTCGTGACCGACGGAAACCTTGGATTCAAAGCACTTGGGTTTTTTTCCTTTAAAGGAGGCCTCCGCACTGTAAGATGTTTTGTTTGAATATTCCGAACTTGTATCTGCAACAGTAGTAAATGTTCCAGTTTGTCCGGCATGCGGATTTTGCCAGGAAGGGCTGCAGATCGGCTGAATATTGGAATGGGTGACATCCTTGTTCATATCTGTGCGGTTCGTCAGCTTCCAGTCATTCAGGTTTGCCGCGTTCGGTTCGCTGATCCCAAAAGGGTATTCCGAGATTTCCCTCGACCGGTAGATCACGGCCGTGGAGGAGGTCTGGAACCGGTATTGTTTGCTTCCCGGCACCGGGTATCTGAAACCCGGGTCCCACCAGGGGAATCGTTTATAAGTGTAGCGCGTGATCGTGGGCACCACATAAATGTAAACTCCGAGTTTCTGTGACTCTTCATTCAGTTCGAAGGGCAACGAGAGAGAGTTCACCGTGGAATGGCTTCCGCTTACGACATTTTTATAGGACTGCGCAAATTTCATGCTTAAACTGAATCCCTTATGACTGCTGGTGGCAATGTCGCCCCCCTCAGTATATTGATCTTCGGAAGTGGTGGTAACCGTGGAAGTAAATTCCCCTTCAAGATCGAGGTTAAGCTCAGTCGGCCTTGTTTCGGGAACATAGTAAGTGTTCCATACAGGCCAGTTGATCGAACTGGGAGGTCCCCCGTCGGTGATGCCAACAAGCGACCACAGGCTCCTCACCGCAGGGCCGTAGGTGGAATCGGAAACCGCATCGAGGGCGAGGTCATCGCTGATGATGGTAGAATCGGGGATCGGTTTCCAGGTATCTGAGGTAAACCTCAGTCCGCAGATTTTCCCGTTGCCATCGGGGTAGTAAACCCAGTTATTCTGGATAAATCCATTGGCTTCATTTCCCACTACATTGTTGAACTTATACGGGATCAGTTCGGTGGCCCCGATAAGGGGATAGGTGTTGTCCCAACTTGCCGGCTTCATGGAGGAAGGAAGTACAACACTTCCAGAGCATGCCAGATAATAGGAGTTATGAGCAAATTCATATTCGGCATAATTGATCACACTGGTGTTGCTGTTCCCATAACCGAACAACACCATCCGGCCGCTGCTTTGCAGACCGATCATGTTGTCGATGGTACGGCCACCCTTGGCGGTTCCGCCAATCAGGGCAGAAGCCTTACAGTTGAGGAGGGTGCCGGGTGCGCCGCCGGGTACTTCATAGGAGAATGTGGTCTCTCCGCCGGCGGGTGTGGTTGCATTGAGATATCCCAGGTAAGTGCCGGTGTTATTGGGTGAATAGGTGTTTATCACCAGACGTGTAGCCCCCGATGTATCGGTATGCGCGACAATACCGCCCAGCATATTTCCCGGAATACCGGAGACCAGTACATTCTTTTTCCAAATGAACTTTTGGTTGACTTTATCATATTCATATTTCTGGACGCACCATTTGCCATAATTGGGATCGCTTGACTGGGCATATACTCCGAGGAAATAGAGTGTGGAGTCATGCTGGAAAGCTCCCTTTTTGATCACTGTCGGCTTGCCTTTCACCGCATCATAATAGGCATGGTAAGGTTCTGTCGCACTGCCGGGAAAACGTGCAAAGCAATCATAGCTGTCGTCGGTTTTGCTGAACGCGGTACTCCATTTCATATAGTTATGGTAATGCCAGAACTGGCCGTCGTATTCGAACGGGATAGATTGCCCCTGCGTACCGGAGTAATAATCTGTTTCATCCTCATAGCCATACAGGAAATAATTCTTGTTGTTGGGTTTCATGTTGTAGGCAGCAAGATGTCCGGTGTTGTCGATTGTAAAAACTGTTGGCGATTTGCCTGTAAACTGGGTTTGGAGGGTGATCAGGAACAGGTTCCCGTTGAAACCGTATAGTGCGGTTTGGTTATAGGTATTATAAACAGACCAATAATTGGAGTGGCTGTCATGATAAACAGAATCGGGATTCAGGTTGTAATTCTGGGCAAATGTCGGAACCGCCATCAGCAGCGCCGTCAAAGCAATAAGAGATTTCTGTAAGATATTTTTCACAAATTTTTCCATGGCATGTCATATTAAAAATTGAAACGCAATCCGGTAGTAACGTAAATATCTTTACCTGCCGCCACCTGCAGCGAAAGAGTCAATGGATCAATAAAGGTCCAGTCGGCTTTCAGGCAGCCGTCAACAAAGGATTCCGACCGCAGCGAGGTTTTAAGTTCATCGAAGTATTCATAGCCGTTTTCAGGGTTGGTACGACGGATTTCGTAGGTCTTCCTGACTTGAGAATAATAAAACCCGGGGCCTGCCGAAATCGTAAGACGTTTCACCGTGAATGAAGCCATAAGCGCGATCCGCCCGTAACCATTTGAATAGTCCAGGTGAAGATCATTCACAAAATTGGCGGTCATCGGATTAATGCTGTCGGTTATATTATCCGCTTTCCCCCATGCATAAAAAATTTCAGGTACTGCCGTGATACCCCATCGGGGGTTGAAATTATACCGGAAATTGAAGGAGAGACCCACCGCCGGGTTCGCCAGGTTTGACTTCACCGTCATTTGGTTCAGGTTGGGCAAGTCAAGGTCGGTTTGTGTCTTAGTGGCGCTGACGCCCAGCAGAAGTGAGGCGTCAATGAACCAATGTCCTTTCAGTTGGTTCACCAAAATCGCTCCTGCCTCGATAACCAGTACATTCTGCTTACTGATATTAGTCTCAATATCATTCATCTGGGCAATCTCTTCATCGCTGGCTGTGAACGTTCCCAGGTCAGAACCATACCAGATGGAATGGGCAGAGAAACTGGTAACCTTCAATGAGGTTTTATAAAATGAATAGGAAACCCCGACATGGAAACGGCGTTGTTTTGCTGGTGCTTCAAGCCCGGGATCCTGAGCCATAACGACTGTCGCAAGAAACAGAATCACACAAAAAAGTAGATAGTTTTTCATATACTGGCTGTTAATTAGGAAACTTCATGACAATTTTCGGTGGGAGAAAAAACAAAGTTTGACGGGTCAACGACTGCAAATTTCTATATTTTTTTTCAATTTGTCATCCGGCATTAAAAATATATTACATCAAATGGTTGAGCCTGTTCCGAAAACTAAGGGAAAATTGGCTAAAGCCCAGTATGTCAGCAACTTGAATTGCCACGACATTAAGGTAGTGGCAATTGATAACCAGATAGTTACTGAACTTTAGTCCCAAATTGTTTTCTTTTCGGGATAGGTTCATCCATAGAAAAGAAAATAATTTTGCTGTTTGTTCGTATTATCTGGCATTGAAAGCATTTTTATGATGTTAAAAATCTGTATCAACATTTTTAGTATTCTAATGCTGACTCTTACCGCCTGTAGCCAGAGCCAGCCCCCGAAAGTTAATAAAACCCAACCAAATATGACTATGAACGAACTAACCCCCGACGAAGAACGCGTAATCGTTTACAAAGGAACCGAACCGCCCTTCACCGGAAAATACGAAAAATTCGAAAAACGAGGAACGTATATTTGCAAACGCTGCAATGCGCCGTTATACAAATCAGATGATAAATTCGACGCCCATTGCGGCTGGCCTGCATTTGACGATGAAATTCCCGGCGCCGTGAAACGGATTCCTGACGCCGACAAACGGCGCACCGAAATTGTTTGTGCCGCCTGTGGCGCGCATCTCGGGCATGTTTTTTTTGGAGAAGGTTTAACTGATAAAGACACCCGCCATTGTGTGAACTCCATCTCTCTTGATTTCCTCCCGGAAGAACAACAATCAGCGGCTCCATTGCGCGATACAGCCATCTTTGCAGGCGGCTGTTTCTGGGGCGTTGAATATTATATGAAAAAGATAAAAGGCGTGATTTCAACTGAAGTTGGCTATACCGGCGGAAAGAAAATCAACCCGACCTATAAGGAGGTTTGCGCCGAGAATACCGGACATTATGAAGCCATTGAGGTGGTTTTTGATCCCACCCAAACTTCGTTTGAAGTTGTGGCAAAAATGTTTTTTGAAACCCACGATCCAACTCAGTGGAACCACCAGGGTCCCGACTATGGAGAACAATACCGGTCAGCCGTTTTTTACCGGAATGGTGAGCAGAAAGAGATCATTGAAAAACTTATCCGGGAATTGAAAGACAAAGGTTTTAAGGTGGTTACGGAATTGAAACCTGCCGAAAGATTCTGGAAAGCCGAGGATTACCATCAGGATTATTACGAACATAAGGGGGCGGAGCCGTATTGTCATGGGTACGTGAAACGATTTTGACGAGGGATGAGGGACGAGGGACGAGGGACGAGGGACGAGGGACGAAGGATGACCGAATATCTTTAAATTTACCCTATCAAATTCCTTCCATGATTTCCAAAGAATCCGCCTTTCAGCAAATCCAACTCCTCGTTGCCCGGTTTGGCGAGTAAATATCATAAACGAACTCCCGCCGGCATACCAGATTTTTATGTTTAGTCCGCCACTGGCGGATTAGTTCATTGTTTTAGTGTTTGAATAAGGGGGTATAAAAATCAAAATTTGGCTAAAGCCCGGTATATCAGCAACTTGAATTGCCACTACCTTAAGGTAGTGGCAATTGATAACCAGATAGTTACTGGACTTTAGTCCAAATTTTTTCCTTTTCGGAGTAGGCTCAATATTTATTTTAAATTTTCAATTTCATCTTTTGAAAGACCAATTGATTTAATAATTATATCTAATTCAACACCCGTACTAATAAAATTTTTAGCAATAGTAATTCTTGCTTCTTTTTTCAGTTTGCATTCCTGATCAAATTTTATGGTATCAACAATACTCGCTTCGTAACTCTTGTTTTCCCAATATCGTTTGTATGCCCTGCGGTCTTCTTCATCAAGCTTTTCAATTTTTAATATTTCTTTAGCTTCTACTAAACCCTTTGCCCTGAAATCGTCTTTTATTTCGTCATTTTTTAAATAGTATATCCATTCGTCTAAGGCGCTTTTTGCATAATCGTCAAAACGGTTTACCTTGATTATATAATATTCAGGAAATATCTGTTCGGGTTTGTATTTGTGAAATTTTTCTGTTTGGGTTTCTGATAATATTAATTTGTCATGCTTATGTATTCCTTCAAAATCGGTCTTACCATGATAAATATAATCTTCCCCCTGTCCTAAATCGAAATAAAGAATATTTACCGAATATACTTTTCTGATATTACTATAAGGTTCGCCAAGTTTTCATTATTTCATATCTTTGCGCCTCATTTTCAACCAATTTTCAGAATCATATCCAATGAGCGATAAACCTGTTTACAAACGATATACCGTTACCTCTGCGCTGCCTTATGCCAACGGGCCAATTCATATCGGGCATCTCGCAGGGGTTTATGTTCCCGCTGATATTTATGTTCGTTTCCTCAGGATGAACGACGAGGATGTAATTTTCATTGGCGGATCTGACGAACATGGCGTTCCCATCACCATCAAGGCTATGCAACAGGGAGTTACGCCGCAGGATATCGTGGATAAGTACCATGGAATTATTAAGAAATCGTTTGAAGAGTTTGGAATTTCCTTTGATATCTATTCGCGTACCTCGAATCCGGTTCATCATGAAACTGCGTCGGCTTTCTTCCTCAAGATGTATGAAGCCGGACAATTTATCGAGAAGGTTTCGGAACAGTATTACGACGAAGCTACCAGACAGTTTCTTGCCGACCGCTACATTACCGGTACGTGTCCTCACTGTGGATATGATAAAGCCTACGGCGACCAATGCGAGAAGTGCGGAACCTCGCTGAACGCCACCGATCTGATCGAGCCGAAATCGGTTCTGAGCGGAAACAAACCTGTGCTGCGCGAAACCCGCCATTGGTTTCTTCCGCTTGATCAATATGAACCCTGGCTTCGCGAATGGATTCTCGAAGGACATAAAGACGATTGGAAAACCAATGTTTACGGGCAGTGCAAGTCGTGGATTGATCAAGGATTACAACCCCGCGCCGTCACCCGCGACCTCGACTGGGGGGTGAAAGTTCCGATAGACCGCGCAAATGGTAAGGTTTTGTATGTTTGGTTCGACGCTCCCATCGGCTATATTTCCGCTACGCGCGAACTCACGCCGGATTGGGAAAAATACTGGAAAGACCCGGAAACAAAGCTGGTTCACTTCATCGGCAAAGACAACATCGTATTCCACTGCATTATTTTCCCTGCCATGTTGAAGGCTGAAGGAACTTACATCCTCCCGGAAAATGTACCTGCCAACGAATTCATGAATCTCGAGGGCGATAAGATTTCAACATCGCGAAACTGGGCAGTCTGGCTGCATGAATATCTTGCCGACTTCCCCGGAAAACAAGATGTGTTGCGGTATGTGCTTACTTCCGCAGCTCCCGAAACCAAGGACAACGACTTTACCTGGAAGGATTTTCAGACACGCAACAACAGCGAACTCGTGGCAATTCTCGGCAATTTCGTGAACCGCACAATAGTTCTCACCCACAAATATTTTGAAGGGAAAGTTCCTTTCCAGTCCGATCTTAACGACGGCGACATAGCCACTCTCAGTGAGATGAAACTGTTCCCCGGAAGGATCGCTCAAAGTATTCACGCCTACCGGTTTCGTGAAGCGCTTGCCGAGATGATGAACCTTGCCCGACTTGGCAACAAGTATCTCACCGATAACGAACCCTGGAAAGTTTTCAACCATGACCCCGTCAGGGTGGGTACGGTTTTGAATATCGCGTTGCAAATCTGCGCCGAGCTTTCTATTGTTGCAGAACCTTTCCTGCCATTTTCTGCGGCAAAGATCCGCAATACGCTTAACCTTCAGCCATTCAAATGGAAAGATGCAGCTTTGCTCAACTGGTTATCTGCCGGTCAAACATTAAACGCCCCTGAACTTCTGTTTGAAAAGATTGAAGATGCAGCCATCGAGGCGCAGGTTCAGAAATTGCTCTTTACAAAACTCGCCAACGAAGCGCCACTGGCAAAAACCCCGGTGAAACCAGCCAAAGAACCAATTCAATTTGAAGATTTTGCGAAAATGGATATCCGCGCAGGAACGATTCTTGAAGCAGAAAAGGTGGCAAAAACCGACAAACTTCTTAAACTGAAAATTGACACAGGTCTCGACCAACGCACAGTTGTCAGCGGCATTGCCAAATATTTCAAACCGGAGGAAATTATAGGCAAACGGGTGAGTATTCTAATAAACCTCACTCCCCGCAAACTGAAAGGCATTGATTCTCAGGGCATGATTCTGATAGCAGAAAATCCGGATGGGACGCTTTTCTTTGTAACTCCTGATGAAGATGTTGTAAACGGGGCGGATGTAAAATAACGAAGCTTTCTTTCAGAGTTCAAAGTTCCAGGTTCAAGGTTCAAGGTTCCAGGTTTCAGGTTTCGCTACATTCGCAATTCTTACTCAGGCGCTTCTTCTTTCTTCCTTTTCCATGATTTATAAACTTCCCATCCGGTGAGACCGGCGGCGAAGGCAAAAAACACAATAGCGCCGCCTGCGATGGGTCCGTTCAGCGGGCTTTGGTTGTTACCGTTGCCGTGACCGCCGCTTGGAGGCGGAGGAGGATCTGCAATAGATATCTGCGAAATTGCCATGAATGTGCAGATGATGATTGGAAGGATAAGGGGTTTAATTATTTTTTTCATAGCTGTGAGGTTTTATGTTGATTATATCTGGTGAAATTAGATAGGTTAATTAAGGAAGACTTTGCCGGTATAGGTCTGGTTGCCGGTAATCACCTTTACGAGGTAGTAACCTGTTGCGCCGCTCATGTTGATACGCGTCACCGGGTTTTCATCGAGGCGCTGAGATTTTAGAGCCTGTCCGAGGAGGTTGTAGATGACGACCTGACCTGTAACAGGATTGGCTGAGGAATTGTTGATATAGAGCGTTTGACCTGAACAATAAATCTTTACCGGTTTCTCATTTGCCTTATCGCCTACGCTGACCGAGCCGCCGAAATGCAATTTGAATCGGCTGGGATCGTCGGCGGCAAGAGAGGTAAATGGATAAACAGGATTTTGAATAAGATTCTGGGTAGTTCCCGTTTTCATATCCTCAAGGAAAATTGTAACGCCGGAGGAGAAACTTTCAATTCCTGTGGCTGTTAAGGTATAATTACCTGAAATGCCTTTGATAAAGTTAACCGGGACTAAAACTAATGAAGAAGGAGGCAGGGAATTTGTAGAAAGATGCTCATCGTTTTCAACTACAGAATACATTTGAGGCGCTTCAGCAATTCCCTGGAGAAAATGTGAATCATAATTATCATCAAATTGAACGCTGGCAAGCGGATCGAACCGTACAACCGATTCAACATAAGTGTTGTTATCATCGCTTTGGGCTGTCAGCATAAGTCGTTCAGGTTGTATTAAGGATTCCTTGTAGAAACTTGTAGCATCATGCGTCCGCGCCAGTTTGGGGATTTTAACTGTATTGGTAGCCGATGTAACCTGGACAAAGAAACCTTGCATGGCAGGGATTATATCGTTTGCAAATCTATCTGTATATGTTTGCCCGGAATTCAAAACTTTGGCAGTCGTGATAACGTTTGTGAGCGTCCAGTTGCCATCATTCCATTTAATAGCGCTGGGGTAAGGGTTTCCCAGCAAATGCCAGCCACGGGCGGCTGTAAGTGAGAGGTTGGTGAATGTTATATCATCAATATTTGGCACACCGGTAAAACTTTTGGTAGCGCTTGACTGGTATGCGCAGAGGAAGCCATCACCGTTAGTGAAATTTGTAATACCATTTGCTCCAACTTTATAATTGAGCCATAAATTATTTACTTCATCGTATTTGTAAAGGTCGTCGTTAGACCCAGGCGCCAGATTTGATCCAAGTATTGCCATGTTATTAACCGGCGAAGATATCAAATGCCAGCCGTCAGTAGCGCTTGTATATGCACCAATGTAACGTTCAGCAACTATATTTCCGCTCACGGAGCCATTAGTAATAAGCGAGCCGGGAGCGCCGGGACCTGCTGGAGATTTAAGAGTAACAGTTCCGAGATTTGAGAAGGCGCCGGAGACGGTGAGAGAGTTGCCTGCGTTGATGGTTAAGGATTTGGATGTATTAATGCTAATATTATTGCAACCCGCAGTATTATCAATGATAATAGCGTTATTTATGGTTACATTATCAAAAGAGTTAGGAACTGCTCCATTGTTCCATTTTGTTATATCACTCCAATTACCATCGCCACTTGAGGTGATTACTTTCCGGAAAGAAAATGTAGCAGAATAATTGGAAGAATTCCCATTGTTATTATCGTACAGGTATCCGTATGGATCACCTGTACCAGAAACACGTCCATAAATTTCCAAAGTATAATTTCCGCCTGAGGCTAATCCGCTCAATAAATTTATTGAAATTCCGGTTCTCCCCCACTTTTGATTTCCTGATCCTAAATCAGAGATAAAATCACCACCAAGAGAAGTAAAAGTTGGCGACCCAGGTCTTGCGCCTGTTTGATAGATAATGTAATAATACTCGCAACCAGTAACATTGCCCCCTGACGATTTCCAAGTTTTAACGTCAAATGCTGTTATTGTAAAAACCTCATCAGAAGTAAAAGTGCCAAAGTTATGGTTTTGGAAACTTCCTGTACCAGAATTCCATAAAGTATACGGTTCCGAAACAGCTTTAACATTTAAAGTTATCCAGCTTCTATCAGCATCATAAAGACCCCAATTAGCCGCAAACAGTGTTGAAGCAGTTAAAAACATGATAAAAAATAGTAGTTGCTTTTTCATTTTGTCGTCTTTTTTAATTTATACTTACTTTTTGCTGGTTCAAATATGTCCTAATAATGTCGGTTATCAACTAAAACCCATCATTTTGCCAGTGTGATCCGATATAACATTTTCTGATAGGTTTGCTTTTTGTAAATTGATAAAGTTATTATCTATTTAGCTTTCCTCATTTTGACAATTTGATCTTTATTTCTTAACAAGTAACCTTGTGTTCAGAAACTATATTCTGTTTTGTTGTTTTGGTTATCAGCTTGTTAATCATTTCAATTACTTTCCAGGCGATTGGGGTAAATCTGCTTTGTTCATTTCCTTTGAAAGAAAAACATCAAGCACTTTTAACGCTGCAAGATAAACCATACCGGCAGCTTCGCGTACATATTTCGAATCGCTGTAACGGCTATATTCGATCGGGCTTTTACTTATAGTTTCTTTCGCATTGGCAAGATACCGGTATGCCTCGGCTATTGTGTATTCGTTTTCTGTGGTTTTTGCTTTGGTCATTGCTGTATCTGGTTTTTTGTTCTTTTATAGGTGGTTTTGGGTTCGTAAACAATATTCTGATTTGCGGTTCTAACCATCAGTTTATCCATCATTTCAATTACTTTGCGGGCGTTGTCGAAACCTTCTTTAATCATCAGCGTCGCTGTTCCTCCTCTGTAATAAGCAAAAACGTGCATGTTTTCATACACGGTGTTCAGTGCTGCCGTCAATTTTCCGTTCAAAGGAATTTTCCTGCGAATTATTTCCCAGTAGCCATCAATTGATTTCGGCAGCTTACCGCGTTCAATTCCAGTTGAAATTAAATACACGTCAAGCGCTTTTAAAGCTGCGAGATAAACCATACCGGCAGCTTCGCGTA
>JAPLDO010000050.1 GCA_026391715.1 Bacteroidota bacterium | reverse complement strand
GAGCATCGATTGATTTACCGATACAAAGAAGATGAAATTCTCATAGCTAAATGCAGATTCCATTATGACTAGAAATTCATATAGCACAAGTTTTAACTTATTTGAAACTATCAGATTGTAAATTAGGTTTATTGATGAATTTTAATGTTTTACGGGTTGTAGAAGGAATTAAAAGATTGGTTAACAAGCTTTAGCTTTGCGGCTCTCTGCGGAAAAACTCAGCGGTTCTCTGCGGTTAAACCTTTTTTTTACCGCAGAGTACGCAAAGAAACCGCAAAGAGCCGCAGAGGAGCTAAATAATTATTAGGTACACAAACGGATAGTCATATTAGTCTGGTATAAAAAGGCGACTAAAATTAAATAAATGTGACTAAAGCCCTGAACCTCATGTTTAACAGTTTTGAAATTACTCAGAATGCCCAAAATAGCAATATATAAGTTCCTGACATTTTTCATCTTTGCTTATGATGCGTTAAATGAGCCTCCTCATTTGCACATTGCTAAAGAAAAGGGTAAAAGACAGCGTTCTGCAAAAATATGGCTGGCAACACTCGAAGTTGCAGACAGTGGAAGTCTGTCCGAATCAGATTTGAATCAGGCAATAAAAATAATCAGGGATAATCAACAGATTCTTATAGATTCGTTTAACAATGTTAAGGCGGGAAAAAAAATAACAACAATAAAATTCAAATAACTATGACAACTGTTTTGAAAAATCAAACCATAAGTATTAAAAAAGTACTCTTTGATTTGCCTGGGAAAATCACCATCAAATTAGAGGATGGAAGAATTATTATTACACCGCTTAAATATTTTCCGGAGATAAAAAAATTAAGCGTTGATAAACGGAAAAAATGCACCATCGTTGATGATAGGACTATATTGTTTTCCTATTCTGATTCAGTATATCATCTTGAAGATTTTTTTGGTTTGGAAAATAAGTGGAGACAACGATAGATTAAAAAACAACTTATACAACCCGATTATGCAAGAAACAATTTCAACAAAAGAAAAAGAGATCATCCTGAAAAACAATCTGGAACACACCTTGTTTTCATGGTCGAAACAGGCGGGACTGAACCCCATCAATATTCATCATGCCAAAGGCGTTTATCTTTATGATTACGATGGCAAGCGGTATATAGATTTTTCATCGCAGTTGATGAATGTCAATATCGGACATGGCGATACAAGGGTACGAGACGCGGTAGTAAATCAAATGAACGAGGTTAGCTACGTTTATCCAGGCATGATTACCAAAGCGAGAGGCGAGCTAGGTAAAAAGCTGGCTGAAATCACCCCCGGAAAACTGACTAAAACCTTCTTTACGCTCGGCGGCGCCGAAGCAGTTGAAAACGCTGTGAAAATTGCCCGCGTTTATACCGGAAGGCATAAAATTATCTCGCAATACCAGTCTTTTCACGGAGCCACTTATGGCGCTTTTTCTGCCGGTGGCGATCCGCGAAAACATGGCGTTGACAGTCAGGCGGCGCCCAATTTTATCCATGTCGAAAATCCCTATTTCTATCGGTGCCCCTGGAACAGCAAAACATGGGAGGAGTGTGCCGATAATTGCGCCGCCCACGTTGAACGGGTCATAAAATTTGAAAATCCCGAAAACATTGCAGCCATTTTATTTGAAGGGGAATCCGGTTCGTCGGGATGTATCAAGTACCCGCCGGGATACTGGAAGAAAATAAAAGCGATTGCCGATAAATATGGAATTTTAATAATTGTAGATGAAGTGATGAGCGGGTTCGGAAGAACCGGAAAAATGTTTGCAATTGAACATCATGGAATAGAACCCGATATTATGTGCATGGCAAAAGGACTGACTTCGGGATACATTCCATTGGGCGGTGTTATTGTCTCCGATAAGATCGCAAAATTTTTCGACGATAAACCATTACCTCTCGGTTTGACATATTCGGCGCACCCTGTAGCATGTGCGGCAGCTTTGGCGGTGATTGACGTGTATGAAAAAGAAAATCTGGTTGAGAATGCAGCCGCAATGGGCTTGTACCTCGAATCAAGGATGGAAGAGATGAAAAAGAGACACATATCCATAGGCGATTTCAGGAATACCGGATTGCTTGGATGTATCGAACTGGTGAAGAACAGGGCAACCAAAGAACCGATGGCTCCCTGGAACGCAAAACCCGGTGAAATGGAAATCATGAACAAGGTTGCCGCAAAAATCCGTGAACTCGGCATGTTTACATTTGTTCGATGGAACTGGATTTTCACGGCTCCTCCGCTTTGCATCACAAAAGAGCAGATTGACGAAGGGCTGGAAATAATTTCGCAGGCAATTTCAATTGCCGATGAATACTGCTAAACTAAACCTGACAGCGTCTTCAAGACCTGTCAGTGTTTAAAACCGCTGTTTTTCATTTTTTAGAATACTGTAGGTTAAAAGAAGAACGCATAATTTTATCTTTGCATTTCACCGCGAAAAACCTATTAAGCATGCAAAAACAGAAACCCAGACCTATTGATAAAAAACCGCGAAAGGACAAGAGCCCCGAAACCGTTTCATATAACCGCAAACCAGTTGATTTGTCGCTCGAAGACTGGCAGATCGCCCTGCGAAAACAGTTTGTTACCGGGAAATATTTTGCCGTTAAAAAGCTGGAGGGACATCCGGTTTTCAGCGATTACATGGTGTATAATCCTGAAACCAAGAATACTTACAAAGTCGCAATCCGAAGCGCTAACCAGGCGATGAATTTCTGCGCCTGCCTCGACTTTAAAACAAACCATCTCGGCACCTGTAAACACATCGAGGCTGTTTTGCTGAAGATTGAAGAAACCCCGCGTTTGGCTGTTTTGCTGAAAAAGGGATTTACTCCGCCATACTCTTCGGTTTACCTGCAATATGGAAAAGAGCGCGAAGTAAAACTTCGGATTGGAACTGATTCATCGGTAAAGTTTAAAAATATTGCCTGGGAATATTTTGATAAAGAGTTGACGTTAACCCCCTTCGGATTTGCAAACTTTGAGCAGTTCCGGATTCAGGCGAGCGGTATTGATTCCGATTTCCGCTGTTATGACGACGCTCTCGGATTTATTCTTGAAACCCGCGAAAAACAACGGCGGGTGCAATGGATTGAGGAAAAGTATCCCACCGGTGAAGAACTTGAAGGCATCCTTTCCACCAAACTATTTCCATATCAGGAACAAGGAGTTCTGTTTGCTGCAAAAGCCGGCAGAAGCATGATTTGCGACGAAATGGGACTTGGCAAAACAATCCAGGCAATTGGCGTGGCGGAGCTGATGAAAGAGGAAAAAGGAATATCAAATGTGCTTATCGTTTGCCCCACCTCCCTGAAATACCAGTGGCTATCGGAAATCGGGCGGTTCGCTTCCGGTTCCGAAGTCCAGGTTATCGAAGGATTTAAACATATTCGTCGAAGCCAGTATGAATCTTCTGCTTTTTACAAAATCGTATCGTACCATACACTGAGTAACGACCTTGATTCGATCAACCAGTTGGAGTTCGATCTGGTTATCCTCGACGAAGCCCAGCGAATCAAAAACTGGAAAACCAAAATTGCCCGAAGCGTTAAAAAACTCTGTTCGCCTTATGCTCTGGTGCTTACAGGCACTCCCCTCGAAAACAAGCTGGAAGAACTCTATTCCATCGTTCAGTTTGTTGATCCGTTTAAACTGGGTCCCTATTATCAGTTTCTCGATTATTATCAGGTGAAGAACGAAACCGGTCGCGTGGTTGGTTATAACCATTTGCACGAAATAAGCCAAAAACTCTCGGATATTATGTTACGCCGCTCTAAAAAAGAGGTGCTTGCCCAATTGCCGGAAAGAATGGATAAAAACCTGTTTGTCGCTATGACTGAACAGCAGATGGAGTTACATAATGAATACTATGAAACGGTAACCCGGATTGTCAACAAATGGATTAAACTGGGATTTTTGAACGAACAGGACCGTCAGCGGCTGATGATCAACCTTAACCTGATGAGGATGGTTTGCGACAGCACTTACATTATTGACCAGCAAACGAGGCATGATACAAAAATAGGCGAGTTGATGAATATCCTCGAAGAGTACCTCGAAGGGAATGACGAAAAGGTGGTTATTTTCAGTCAATGGGAACGGATGACTCGATTGGTTTCACGCGAACTTGACGAAAAGAATATCGGTTACCGGTACCTTCACGGCAGCGTACCGAGCCGCAACAGGAAAGAGCTGTTTGATCATTTCAATAACGACACAGCCTGCCGCATATTTTTATCCACCGATGCAGGTAGTACCGGGCTAAACCTGCAAACTGCCTCGATGATTATCAACCTCGATATTCCCTGGAACCCGGCTCTTCTCGAACAACGCATCGGAAGGGTTCACCGCTATGGTCAGCAAAAGAAAGTTTCGGTCATCAACTTTGTCTCAACCGGCACCATTGAACACAGAATGATCGGCGTGCTGAAATTTAAAAGCGCGCTGTTCGACGGCATCCTGAATGATGGAGAAGATTCAATTTTCATGGGTGAAGACAAGTTCCGCCTGTTTATGAAAACCGTTGAATCTTTAACAAGACCCACTGAGGATGATACGCTTGGAAATGTTCAAATCCCCACAGATATTGACGCCGAAGCCGTTGAATTGCAGCAGACAGATGAGTTGCAGCATGAAGATTTAATGCAGGAAAAGCCGGATCAAAAAGAGGAATCAAATCTTCCTGCCATTGCCGGAGATGACGATGTTCCTGCGCAGGAACCGGAAGAGGTTATTTCGCAACCATCAATGACTACCGAAACGCCCGATCCGGCAGCGCTAATTGCAGGCGGACTTGGTTTTCTGAGTGGGCTGGCGCGGACTTTTTCCTCGCCCGAAGCCACCCAAAAACTGGTTTCCTCCCTCGTTGACAAAGACCCTGCCTCCGGTAAAACTTATCTGAAAATCCCGGTGGAAAATGAAAAAGTTGTAGCTGACGCGCTAAACCTGTTTGGACAGCTTTTCAAGGCGTTTGGCAAGTAATACTCCTGGTTTTTATCATTATACCCTGAGTTCGCTCCTAAAAGGAAATGGTCTTTAAAAGTTGATAAAATCAAAGTTTTACAAAGTAACTCATAATCCTCATGAATCGTCTTTCGACGTGTCTGTTTACGGCATTAATTTTTATTTCCCTGGCTTCGTATGCTGAAAAACCCCCAATCAAATTTGGCGACGTTAGTCTGGAAGATTTGAAAATGACGGTTTATGAAGCCGATACCAGCGCTCCGGCAGTCATCCTTTGTGACTATGGCTATTTTAATTCCGCTGATTATTCATTTACTCAAATAACCAGAATTAAAATTTTAAAAAAAGAAGGATACATACTGGCAAATAAAACATTTGCGCCATACCATGACGCTTATGTGAAAGGAATCACCTTTAACCTTGAAAATGGCAGGATTGTTGAAAGCAAACTCGAATCCCGGGCAATTTACACAGAGACAATTTATGGCAATCTAAAACGGATACGAATCGCAATGCCTGATATAAAAGCAGGATCGGTAATAGATATTCAATTTGTTTTTTCAGGAATCCCTGATGTATGGGAATTTCAGCAGGAAATTCCTGTTAAGCATAGCGAACTGATATTGGGAACCAGCCATTATATATCATTTCGGAAAACATTCTCCGGTTTTGAACCTTTAAAATTGAATGACGAAGGGCGGTGGATTGCGGAAAACATGCCCGCTTTTAAGACTGAACCTTATATCAGCAGTTCAAAAAACTATCTTACCCGGTTGGAATTTGATATCTATGAAATTAAATACAAAACCTTTTACGATGGTTATACCACAACCTGGGAGTCTCTTTGCGGCCATCTTGATAAAAACGACTATTTTGGCGTTCCGTTGCACAACAGCGCATACATGAATCGGGTTGCGAAGGAAATTATTTCAAAAGCCAAAACGGATGTCGAAAAATTAAAGATGGCGCACGAGTTTATAAAAACCAATAAATGGAATAAAATAGAGAGCTTGTACGCCTCAGAGTCAAACCTTAAATGGTCGCTTGACAAACAATCGGGAAATTCGGCTGATATAAATCTGGCGCTTGTTCAATTACTGGATAAACTCGAATTTCAGGTTTCACCGGTTTTGTTAAGCTCCCGCGATAACGGGTTCCTGTCTCCTGCCAATCCCAGTCTTAGCAAACTAAATTACGTTATCGCCAAAGTCAATCTGTATGGAGAACAACTTCTGATGGACGCCACAGAAGAAAATGCCCCTTACGGTTTATTGCCCGAACGTTGCCTTAATTTATTCGGAAGGCTTTATGATATGAATAAAAGCGACCTGGTAGAATTAGTGGCTGATAAAAAAGAAAAAGAAATCATTTGTTACAGCCTGACACTTGACGACGATCTTCAGCTTACGGGAACAATGAATTTCCAACGAGTGGATTATGCTGCGCTCGATTTTCGCAATAAGTATAAAAGTTTTTCAGGCAAGGATTCCTACCTGGAAAATATGCTGGGAGAATTTCCCGGGTTAAGAATTAAGAGTTCAAAAATCGAAAATATTGACAGTATTTATCTGCCTGCTAAGGATCAATATGAAATTATCCTGAAAAATGGCGTTGATGAAATTAACGGGAAAATATACATTTTTCCTATGATGCTACACCGTTTAACCGAGAATCCATTCAAAGCCGATAGCCGAAAGTATCCGATAGATTTTATTCATAAAATTGAAAAAGTGTTCTCGATTACCATCAATCTTCCGGATAATTTTGAGATAATCTCATTCCCGGAAACCATAAAAATGTCGCTGCCTGATAATTCCGCATATTTTTTATATCAGGTTTCGGTTTTGGGGAGGTCAATCCAGTTCAATTATAAGTTTGGGATAAATAAAACCATCTTTGCTGCGGATGAATACTTTGACCTCAGGGAATTTTATAACCAACTCGTTACAAAACATGCTGAACCCATAATACTAAAAAGAAAATAGGGCTGAAATGCATCGAATACTAACCACCTTTGTAATATTTCTGATTTGCTTTTTGTCTGCCTCTGCTCACGATCGTAAGTTTTCATTTAGCGCGATTCCTCCTCAACTGTTAGAGAATTCCAATAGCGTGATAAGGATGCGCGAAACGACAATTGACATAAAGTCGGCAGGAAAGGCTGTTATGACAGTTGCCTATGCCGTGACTATTTTAAAGGAAAACGCTGTTGAGAATGCCATTTTATTTTTGGGCTACAACAAATTCACCAGCATCAGAAATCTGAACGGTTATGTTTACGATAAAAACGGCGAAAAGGTAGAAAGAATTGAAAGGGAAAAATTTCTTGATTATAGCGCCATTTCATATTTTTCAACTTATGAGGATAACTGAATGATCTTTTGTAAACCCAAATGCCAGACTGTACCCTTTACAGTGGAATACAATTATGAAATCGTATATAACGGTATCCTCGATTACCCTGATTTTTATCTTGTCAATGATTTTAATGTAGCCGTTGAACAAGCTCGTTTAACCGTTTCGGCGCCAGATACAATTGGTTTACGCTACTTTCCAAGAAACATTGAAGTAACCTGCTACTTTGAACAGTTACCATCGGGTAAAACCTATTCCTGGTTCTTTAGCAATATTCCGTCATTCCGTAAAGAACCTTTCAGTCCGCCAATTACCGAAATTTCCCCTTCGGTTTTGCTTGCTCCTGGTTCTTTTAAACTGAAAGATAAATGGGGAAATGCCATAAGCTGGAATTCTTTTGGATCGTGGGTGTATGAACTTTTAAACGGCAGGGCGGAACTTGGCGAAGAAACCAGGCAAAAGGTCAATAATTTAACCTCCGGCGTTAGCGATACCCTTAAAAAAATACAAATTCTTTATCAGTATTTGCAGGATAAAACCCGTTATACAAGCATTCAAATCGGACTTGGCGGATGGCAACCGATAATGGCTTCGGAGGTTGACCGGTTAGGCTATGGCGATTGTAAAGCCCTTACCAATTATATGCTGGCTTTATTGAAAGCGGCAGGTGTAAATTCATATTATACGCTGGTAAATTCAGGTGAAAATGAACCTGAAATAATCACAGCTTTTCCATCCCAGCAATTTGACCACGTAATTTTATGTGTGCCTTTAAAAAACGATTCACTTTGGCTTGAATGTACCAGTCAGGATATTCCGATGGGATATCTTGGTACTTTCACCGACGACCGTTCTGTTCTACTAATAAAGGAAGAAGGGGGATTTATCTGTCATACTCCTGTTTATAACCAGAAAGTGAATATTCAAAGCAGGGTGAGCCATGTTCAACTCCAGGAGAATGGAAGCGCAGTTATGACCGTAAAAACCATCAGTCGTGGATTATTTTACGATAAGGTTAGCAAAATAATGCACAGTGATGAAACTGATAAAAGAAAAAAAATCACGGAGCGAATTCCGATAACGAATTCTACATTGAAAAGTTTTGATCTGAAAGAAGATAAAGCATTTCCTCCCGGTATTGAAGAGACTTTGAATCTGACCATTCAAAAAATCGGAGTTGCTGCCGGAGATTTGACGCTGGTTGTGCCAAACCAGATGACGAGAGAGGATGAGTTGTCCACCCAGGTTATTATAAAGCGGAAAAATCCGGTTGAAATCCGTCGTTCAACTTTAAAAACAGATACCACATATTATACCTTGCCGGATGAGTTAACCTTTACCGGTAATCATATAAATGAGACAATTACATCAACATTTGGCGAATACCGGGCAGTTACGAGTCTAAAAGGTCAAACCATACAGTATATCAGGAACCTGGTTGTCTATAAAGGCGTCTATCAACCTGAATTGTACGAAGATTTTCTCGGTTTTTTTGAGAAGATAGCTAAAGCCGATGCGAAAAAACTTGCATTGAAACCGGCGAGGTGATTTGAGCCATAAAACAATACCCATGTTCACTTTTGGAACTTGGAATTTGGGTCTTGGAATTTTAAAATGCACACTTTTATTACCTTTTGAGTGTATTTGCATGATACTAATTCCGCTACAGCCGACTTATTCTTTGTACTTTTATCCTGGATTCCGTTATTCAATCATAAAGACGCTCAGAAAATTGATTTTCACTTCCAGCGCCAATTCTGGCGCCATATTCCCAAATACACAGAAACATAATGGCAAAGAAAAAAAGCATGAGCAGCGGCGACAATAATGCGCTGATAAAATCGGTTCTGGAAATTTTCCTGCTTAACCCTCAGAGCAGTTTTAACTACAAACAAGTTGCCGCCAGGCTTGGGATAGAAGATCGGGCAGCGAGAGACAAGGTTGGTATCGCTGTCGGGCAGTTATTCAAAAGCAAAGAGCTGGCGGTTAGTAAACGCGGCAAATACCAGATAAACCGGGAGAATCCTAAATTTGAAAAAAGCATAAAAACCTCTGTTACCGGTACAATTGATATGAAGCAAACCGGGAAAGCATACGTAATGCCGGAAGATAAAACTGACGATATTTTTATTGCCGCCTCCAATACCAACCATGCTCTTCATGGCGACAAGGTAACGGTTTTGCTGTTTCCCCGCCGTAAAGGACATAAACCCGAAGGGGAAGTTTCGGAAATCATCAGACGAAACAAAAAGCAGTTTGTCGGCTCTATTGAAATCTCCAAAAATTTTGCTTTTCTCAAGCCCGATACCTCAACAATGCCTGTTGATATTTTTATTCCGCTGTCGAAACTTAACGGCGCGAAAAACGGGCAGAAGGTTGTGGCAGTGATCACCGAATGGCCTCCTAATTCGGCAAATCCTTATGGCGAGGTAAAGGAAACGCTCGGAAAACCTGGTGAAGACAAAGTAGAAATGCAATCAATTCTAGCTGAAATTGACTTTCCGCTATATTTTTCTGAAAAAGCCGAGAAAGAGGCTGCTTCCTTTCCTGAAATTATTCCTGCGGAAGAAATCAGCAAACGAAGAGATTTCCGGGAGGTATTCACCATTACTATTGATCCGGAAGACGCCAAGGATTTTGATGATGCAGTTTCCCTGAGGAAGTTGGAAAACAAACGCTGGGAAGTAGGCGTTCATATTGCCGACGTTTCTTATTATGTCAGACCCGGAACTGCCATTGATGATGAAGCCATTGAAAGAGGAACATCCGTTTATATGGTCGGTTGTACAATTCCCATGCTTCCCGAACGGCTATCCAATGGCTTGTGTTCGCTGAAAGAAGGTCAGGATCGATTATGTTTTTCTGCGGTTTTTGAAATTAATGAGGAGGGAAAAATTTTCGATGAATGGTTTGGTAAAACCGTAATCAATTCAAACCGACGATTTTCTTATGAAGATGTTCAACAGATTATCGAAACAGGAGAAGGGCTTTTTACAGGCGAAATAGCTATTCTTAACAAAATTGCCGGCAAGCTGCGCGATGAGCGTTTCAAAAAGGGTTCCTTTAATTTTGAAACCCAGGAGGTCAGGTTTAAATTGGATGAAAAGGGGAAACCGCTCAGCATTTATCTCCGGGAAATGAAGGACGCCAATAAACTGATTGAGGATTTCATGCTGCTTGCCAACAAAAAGGTTGCGGAATTCATTGGGAAGAAACACGAAAAGCAACCGGTTAAAACATTTGTTTACCGCGTTCACGATACGCCGAACCCAGAAAAACTGGAAAATTTCGCCCAGTTCATCGCCCGGTTGGGGTACAAGATGAAGCTGAATTCAAAAAAATCGCTTGCCGATTCGTTCAATAAGCTCTTCAATAATATCAAAGGCACAGGCACCGAAACGATGATTGAAACCATCGCGATCAGGACTATGTCAAAAGCCTATTATTCAACCAGCAACATCGGCCATTACGGGCTGGCTTTCCCGCATTATACTCATTTTACTTCTCCGATCCGCCGCTATCCCGACCTGATGGTTCACCGGCTGTTATTTGATTATATGAACGGTAAGCCGTCAGTTGCCAAAGAGGATTATGAACCGCGTTGCGAGCATGCTTCGGAGATGGAACGACGCGCTGTTGACGCGGAAAGAATGTCGGTGAAGTACAAGCAGGCAGAATATATGCTTGACAAAATCGGGCAGCAGTTCGATGCGCTGATTTCAGGCGTAAGCAAATGGGGGATTTTTGCCGAGATCATAGGCACAAAATGCGAAGGGATGATTCGGCTCCGCGATATGGAGGACGATTACTATTACCTCGACGAGGAGAACTACCAGATTATCGGGCAACGTTACGGCAACCGGTTTAAACTCGGCGATAAACTGAAGATTAGGGTTAAGCGGATTGATCTGGCGCGGAAACAGATGGATTATGAGATGGTTTTACGAGGGACGTAGGACGAGGGACGAGGGACGAAGGACGAGGGACGAAAATATTGTGACGTTCTGATACAATTCCAAGTTCCAAATTCCAAATTTGAGTCCACTCCGAAAAGTAGGTATAAAAATCAAAATTTGGCTAAAGCCTGGTATGTCAGCAACTTAAATTGCCACGACCTTAAGGTCGTGGTAATTGATAAACAGATAGTTACTGGACTTTAGTCCAAATTGTTTCCTTTTCGGAGTTGGCTCAAATTTGACCCGTTATGCGAAAAAGCGTTAGCGTTTGAAAACAAAAGAGGCTGCCCTTTTCAGGACAGCCTCCAAGATTAAAAATGTCTATCGTTAAGCTTAGATCAGTTTAACATTTACGGCATTTAATCCCTTTTTTCCTTCGATCAGTTCGAATGTTACATCGTCGTTCTCACGGATACGGTCGATTAAACCAGAGGCATGAACAAAATATTCTTTGCCTGATTCAGAGTCTACAATAAATCCAAATCCTTTTGACTCATTAAAGAATTTTACTTTTCCATTTTTCATAATAATAATTCTGATTAAAAAATAATAAATATAATATTGTGCAAATGTAGCTATAAAAATTTATAATACCTGAAAAAGGTAAAAAAAACTTACCTCGGCGGTCTTTTATTTCTGAAACCTCCCTTTTTATAGTGTCCCTGTGACGCTTTGGGGTTGTATTCAGGCGCCTGCCCAAGGTGAGCAGGTAAGGTTCCTTTATATATCGTTTTCCCGAGAAGGCGTTCAATGGCTGCAAATTTCTTCTGGTCTTTTTCACTGATAAGGGTGATGGCGGCGCCTTTCGACTGTGCGCGGGCAGTTCGTCCGATTCGATGAATGTAATCCTCGCCTTCGTGCGGAACATCAAAATTGATTACCATATCAATATCCTCAATATCAATTCCCCTGGAAACAATATCGGTGGCGACCAGAATATTCAACGTTCTGCTGCGGAAATTGTTTAATACCTTTTCCCGTGCCGCCTGATCGAGGTCTGAATGGATTTCCTCGGCATTTAACGAAAGTTTTTTGAGCGAGTGGCTCAGTTGTTTTGTAGAACTTTTTGTGGAACAAAAGATCAAAACGCTGCGTGAAGTTACATCCCTGAGCAGATATTGCACCAATGGAATTTTTTGCGCATCATAAAGCACAAATGCCATCTGAAGGATATTTTCGGCAGGTTTTGAAGTTTCAATGTTTATTTCAACGGGGTTTGTCAGTAATTTTCTTGCCAGCTCGCGCATCTCAGGAGGCATGGTTGCCGTAAAGCACAGCGTTTGCCGGGTTGCAGGAATATATGAGAGAATTTTCATTATGTCATCGTAAAAGCCCATGTCGAGCATCCGGTCAGCTTCATCAAGAATCAGATAACGCAATGCCGACAGGTTTACATAGCCCATGTTCAGGTGGGCAATCATTCGTCCCGGAGTACAGATAACCATGTCGG
This sequence comes from Bacteroidota bacterium, assembly GCA_026391715.1. Classification (GTDB taxonomy): domain Bacteria; phylum Bacteroidota; class Bacteroidia; order Bacteroidales; family FEN-979; genus CAIVAT01. The sequence goes on along the minus strand of JAPLDO010000050.1, from coordinate 17,124 downwards.
CGCCGCTGGTCAGAGCCTGCCGTTCCCTTGAAAAGGAAGCGCCATCGGTGCCGCCGTAAACCGGAATTGAACTTACCGGCGTGAAATACGATAGCCCTTCCATGTGCTGGTCAATTTGCGTAGCGAGTTCTCTTGTTGGAACAATTACCAGCGCCTTAATGGCGTCGTCATGAGGTACTGTAATAATTTTCTGGATAATTGGCAGCAGAAATGCCGCCGTTTTTCCGGTGCCGGTTTGCGCTGAACCAATCAAATCTTTACCGGCTAAAATGGCAGGGATTGCCTGCTCCTGGATTGGGGTGGCGGTCGAATACCCCAAGGCTTCAATGCCTTCAATTAATCGCGCCTCAAAATCAAAATCGTGAAAAGTCAAAATATCAGAATAAAATGCAAAGATGCAAAGGTAAGAAAAATTCCCTCGTCCCTCGTCCTTCGTCCCTCGTCTCTCGTCCTTCGTCCCTCGTCCCTCGTCCCTCGTCCTTCATTTTTTCAACGGATGCGCCTCCGTATTAAAAACCACCTTTCTAAGATCCAAAAGGCTTTCAGGGGAAAAAAGAAGATAGGCATACTTGAGCGTTTCTGCAAAAAAGAAACTTTCCATCGAATCGGTCAGAGTTAATTTCCTCACATCCTTTATGGCGGCGTAGCCGGCTTCTGTTCTGCACTTTTCGAGAATATCGCCAATCATTCGCTCGCCCATTATGAGGTACTCGTCGTTTTTTGTCACGCGGTAAAGGTAAAAGCAACTTTCAATGTTCTCAGGACGCAACGGATAGTCGGGGTAAAGAACCGAATCATTGCGGAAATTGAACTCTTCCGGCTCAAGGTTAAAGTGTGTCCACATATAATAATTGCCTGCCTGAATGTTCCTCGCCGTGGATATGTCGCCCGATAACGCCAGAATCCCGGCATAAAAAGCGTCGAGAGCTCCATAAAGTGAGTTTGTTTCCTTGCCGGAAAGCATATCCACACGTGTGAAATACCACCCTGAGGCTACTTTGGTAAGCATGAATTTTTTTATTGAACGGTTATGTACTTCCCATGCCTCTTTGCAATCTTTATCTCCAAAAAGCAGCCAGGCTTTGTACAAATACTCATAGTATGAATCAATGCGGGCGCCGATCTGGCTTTCAGTATTTTTCCATTCGCCGGTATTTACGTCAATAACAGTACCAACGAGGTCGTTGTCGCTGCGACGGCGAAATACTTCAAAAGCAGCCTTTTTTGCAGTTTTGTAGTATGTTGAATCCCTGGAATATTCAGTGAGCTTGCCAAATTCGAGAAGGTAAGTTCCAATTTCGGCAGGATTGCTTTGGGCGTCGCGGCTCTTTCCTGTTCTGAGATTTACAAAACGATAAGGCATTCCGGTTGGGGAATTGAATGCTGGTAATAATCGTTTTCCCAGGTCAAGCGCCAGTTTGAGAAATTCTTTTTCACCCGATAATTCATACGCTGAAATGATGCCGCCAAGAAGACGGATGTTGATTTCGAAAAGCTGAACTTCCTTGTCAACATCAAAATTGAGCCGGGAAAAAATGAGCGTTTTTGCCTCTTTCGCCTCCTTTTTCATCCCCATCAGGATGAAGGTATCGTAAGCGTCAACCGGCGTCATTAAAAAGGAAACGCCATACCAGTTGTGACCGGTTTTACTGATGGGTTTCAGCGCGTCATATCCCCATGAGTAAGTTTTATAACCGTTCCAGGCATGGCGACACGCATTGACGATATTATTTCTGATAGCTTTTTTCCGGGATACGGGAAACGACTGACCCTGAATTTCTCCCGACGCCAATAGCAGAAGCCCTGAAATCACAAGGATAATGAGCTTTTTGAACATCAGGGAAGCATTTTTTTCGTTACCATTAAACCGATAATGGTATCCACTATCTCCTTCATTGAAAGAGTTTGACAGTTGAAGGAAAGATCGAAAAGATATGGATTGAATTTATCGCCATAGACCAGTTCAATCAACGATTTTCGTTTTTGGTCAGTATCTTCGGCAAGTTTGATTGCCGCTTCTCTGTTGATTCCCCGCAGTTGGCATATTTCGGGAATTCTCCATTCGAGAGGCGCCTGCAAACGAACATGTATAGCGTTTGGGCAGCCTTGCAAAACTCCAACGCCGCCGCGTCCTACAATAATCATTCTACCTTTCTGCGCAAGTTCGCCGATGACCTTTCGGATGGTTTTTTTCATACGATGGTTGCTTACATAAGAAGTAGTGAAAGAGGCGAGGACATCAGCCAGAATGCCTTTCGCGCCGGCGCTTATCATGTAATTGATCTCCGTAGGATTTAACTCAAGTTCTTTTGCCGCCGATTCTACAATCTCTTTGTTAATGAAACGCCAGCATTTTTGGTTTGGCGCTGTCGTTAGCCGGTTAATCGTTTCAGTAAGCGCTTGTGCAATTGGTTTCGACGGGCATCCGAATTCCCTGGAAATTGTGACTACCGGGCCTGTCCCGCAGGGCTTAACGGGTTCCACTTCGGAGAACGACCGTTCAAGATATTCGCGAAGCATGTTTTCCATAATTCAACCTCCTATGTTAAGGTGATATACAAATATACGGAATTTACCGCAGAAAAGCAAATTATGGCGCATTGGGTGAATCTAAAGCGTTGCCACAAGTTGTTTGAGTTTGGTCTCGGCAACTTTAGCCGTAAAAGAAAACTGGATGAAACGGGTAAGAGACTGGATATAGCTCTCTTCTGCCTGCCTCACTTCAAGCGAAGTTGTTTGCCCTAATCGCAGGCGATCCATAGAAATTGTGAGATTCTCCTTCGCAAGCGACTTATTGCTTTTCTCAAGGTTGAGCAACTGCATGGCATGCTCATAATCTGAAAGAGCATTTTGCAACTCGGTATTTACTGCGGTTTTAACGCTTTCAAGGCTATATTGCGCCGACTGGCTCTGCAAGCGCGCCACCCGAACCTGGCGGTTGATATTTCCTCCATAAAAGATTGGAAAATTCAACGAACCTCCTATCTGAGCGCCATTAACGCTGTTTTTTGTCGTTGTGCCGGAAGCGTTATCATTCAGCAGGATGTTATAACCGGCTGAAATGGCAACCCAGGGCAACCGTTGCGCCGAAAGTTCCCGAATCGCGAGGGCGCTCACATCAACAGCCTTCTGAAAACCCAACACCTGTGTATTCTGTGAATAAAGTTTTCTGTTGAGGTCATTTTTATCAGGAATATATGAAAGGTCAATGGAATCCACTACTTCATACGGAGTATCAGCATCCTGGCTGAGCCATTTGTTCAAGGTTCTTTTCGAATCGAGAATCACAGTCTCCTGAATAATGGCGTTCTCCATAAAAACATTCAAATCCACTTGCGATTGCAGAAGGTCTGTTTTAGGAACGAGTCCCGCCTTAAAACTGGCTTGCAGAATTTTAACGCGTTCGTTGTTATAACGGATGATTTCGTTCAGCGAAGAGAGTTGCTGTTTTTGCCTAACTACTTCATAGTAGGCGAGGATTACATTAAAAAGAGTCTGCGTTACTTTATCCTTGAACCGGATTTCACCCAGATCCCGGATTTCCTGTAATTTTTTTCGGGTGACGAACATTTTTCCCCCGTCAAAGAGAGTCCAGTTGGCGATTATACCCGTTGAGAATGAGTTTGATTGCGAACTGCTGGAAGAAAAAATATCTGAGGCATTGAGGCTGATATATGGAAGCATTCCGGCATTTCCGGCGGTATTGTTAACAGAATCAATATCGGCTGACGCCCGTGAAATAAGGATTTCGTAGTTCTGTTTCAATGATATTCCTATCGCGTCATCAACGGTTATGAGGGATTGGCAGAAACCGGAAGTAACAGCGAGCAGGAAAACGAAAATTATAAGATTGCGCATCGGCATTATGAGTAGTATTATTTTGCAATTTCTGTAGGATCAACAATATCTTCGCGGGCTTTGCTGCTTGCCATTATGATATACATTGTTGGGATAACGAACAAGGTCAGGATCAGGGCGAAGAGTAATCCTCCAACAATCACTACTCCAAGCGGCACGCGGCTCGACGCCCCGGCGCCAAGCGCAAGCGCGATGGGTAAAGCGCCGAAAACAGTAGCGAGCGAAGTCATCAGGATAGGGCGCAAACGGGCAGCCGCCGCTTCAAAAGCGGCTTCGGCTTTTACGAGTCCGGCTTTCCGCTTCTGGTTGGCAAATTCAACAATAAGTATCCCGTTTTTTGTGACAAGTCCGATAAGCATGATCATCCCGATTTCGGAAAAAATATTCAGAGTATTTCCAGTAATCCACAAGCTCAGCAACGCTCCTGCCATTGCCAAAGGAACGGTGAGCATGATGATGAATGGGTCGCGAAAACTCTCAAACTGGGCGGCAAGGATAAGATAGATCAGAACAAGAGCCAAAATCAGAGCGAAGGATGTGTTTGAACTGCTTTCGGCAAAATCGCGCGACGGTCCCAGCAAAGCTGTCTGGAAAGACTCATCCAAAACTTTTTTCGCGATCTTCTGCATAGCGGCAATCCCTTCGCCCAGCGTGCGTCCGGTGGCAAGCGATGCTGAAACAGTAGCCGATTTGAACCTGTTGAAATGATACAATGTTGGCGGACTGCTGTTTTCCCGCATGCTTACCAGGTTGTCAAGTTGAATAAGAGCGCCGGAATTATTCCTGACATAAAGCGAAGTAATATTGGAGGGATCGCTGCGCGAAGGTCGCTCAACCTGTCCGATCACGAAGTATTGCTTGCCGTTTCTTAGGAAATAGTCGTACCGTCTGCCGCTCATGGCGAATTGCAGCGTATTTGAAATATCCTTCACATTAACTCCCAGATCGGTTGCTTTAAGTCTGTTTACCGTAAGGTTTAATTCCGGTTTGTTGAATTTCAGATTGACGTCAACATTCCCGAAAACACTGTCTTTTCTTGCTTCTTCAATAAACCGCGGCAGGAATTTCTGAAGTTTCTCAAAATCCAGATTCTGAAGCACAAACTGAACAGGAAGTTGCGAACCGCCGGCGAGAGAGGTGGAAATAGTCTGTTCCTGATTCGGAATTATTCGCGCTTCAGGGAATTTTTTGTACAGTTTTGTAAGCCGGTCATAAACCTGTTGCTGCGTTGCTTTCCGCTCGCCGGGTTCGGTAAGAAAAATATTCAGACCGCCTGTATTGGCAGTAGAGCTTTGCCCGGTAGCCGTTCTTGCAAAAACCAATCTTCCTTCAGGAACGCTGTCCATCACCCGCTGCGCAATCCTGTCCATCAGGTTTTGCATGTTATCGAAATCGGTTCCTTCGGGGGCTGTAACACTGGTTCTGAGGATGCTGTGATCTTCCAGCGGAGCCAGTTCCGATTTCAGTGTTGCGCCAAGCAAAACAACCAGTAACACGCAAATTCCGAGAATAATGAATGAGAGATATTTCCTTTTGATGAAATATGAGAGCATCCTCCTGTAGCCGCTATCCATGCCTGCATAAAATGGTTCCGTGGCTTTATAGAACCTCGAATGCCGGGAAAGGCTGCCGCCCATTTTGACATTAAGCACCGGCGTCAGCGTTAGCGAAACAAAAGCCGAGATAAGAACTGAACCTGCAACTACAATTCCAAATTCGCGGAAAAGCCTGCCTGTAAATCCACTCAGAAAAATAACAGGAATGAAAACGATTGCCAGCGTAAGCGAAGTTGAAATTACTGCAAAAAGAATTTCCCGCGTCCCTGAAAACGCAGCCCTCCATTTGTCCATGCCGAGTTCAATTTTCTTGAATATGTTTTCAGTTACAACGATGCCATCGTCAACAACAAGACCTGTTGCCAGAACAATTGCCAGAAGCGTAAGTACATTCACTGAAAATCCGAAAATATACATGATAAAAAATGAACCGATCAGCGAAACCGGAATATCAATAAGCGGACGCAGCGCGATGACCCAGTTACGGAAAAAGAGAAAAACAATAAGAACGACGAGGGAAATGGCAATGACCAGCGTTTCGCCAACATCTGTCACCGATTGTCGCACAAACTTGGTTTTATCATAGCCGATGTTCAGTTTCAACCCGGCAGGCATATCTTTTTCGATTTCGCGGAACCGTTTGTAAAATTCGTCGGCAATTTCGATATGGTTGGCGCCGGGCAGCGGGATTAGCGCCAGACTTATCCCTTCCACTCCGTTCAGTTTGACCTGTGTTTCCTCATTTTCGGGACCAAGAACGGCTTCCCCGATATCGCTCAGGCGGATTACCTGGTCGTTGGTTTGCCTGATGATAATATTGTTGAAATCCTCTTCTGTAATCAGTCTCCCGAATGTTTTTATAATAAGCTCGGTATTTTTCCCCCTCACTTTTCCGCTTGGGAGTTCAACGTTTTCTTTATCCAGCGCCTGGTTTATATCTTCTGCGGTAAGATTATATGCAGCCATCTGATCAGGTTTCAGCCAAAGCCGCATAGCCGGGCGTTTTTGTCCGTAAAGCCCAACAGAGCTGACGCCGGGAATGGTCTGAAGTTTTTCCTGAAGAACATTTTCGGCATAGTCGCTGAGTTCAAGCGCATTCATTGTGGTACTTTGAACGGCGACAGTGATTATCGGGTCGGAATTGGCGTCGGCTTTGCTAACCACCGGAGGCGCGTCAATATCCTGCGGCAGACTCCTTGTAGCCTGCGATGTTTTATCCCTGACGTCGTTGGCGGCTTTTTCAAGATCGGCGCCAACATTAAATTCTACTACAATTGTACTGCTACCGGTAGAGGAAGAGGAGGAAATTGACTTAATACCTTCGATCCCGTTTATTGCTTTTTCCAATGGTTCGGTGATCTGCGATTCGATTATTTCAGGATTTGCGCCGGTGTAAGAAGTCTGAACGTTGATGGTGGGTGGGTCAATCGCAGGATATAGCCTTACACCGAGAAATGTAAAGCCCACTACGCCGAAAAGGACGATAATGAGGCTCATTACAATAGAGGCGACAGGGCGTTTAAGAGCAAAATCGGATATTGACATTTGGCTGGTTTTATCGGAGATTCACGCCCGTTAGTGTATTTTTGAAAATTTCAGAGCGGAATTTTGCCGGAGGAAAAGAATCCCTGTAGTGACAATTGTATCTCCGGCTTTAAGACCTGAAATAACCTCTACATCCCGCGTTCTCCGCGTTCCGGTTTCGATGGTTGCAAAGGTTGCTTTCCCATCTCTCGCTACGATTACTTTTTTATTGCGTTCCTGCGGAATCACCGATTGAGTAGGGATCATCAGGGCGTTTGGGTTTATTGTAAGAGGAACCGTAACAGTTGCAAAAACGCCAGGTCTGAGCGTCTGATCCAGCCGGCTAACCAATGCGCGGACCCGAAGGTTGCGTGTTGCAGCCTCAATACCGCCTTCGGCGGCGATAATCCGGGCGGAAAAAGAGGTATCTGAACCCTGTACCGTAAACCTTACGATCTTTCCTTCGGAAATCTCCCTGCCGTACTTCTCCGGCACGCTAAAGTCAAGTTTTAACTGGTTGATTTCGCGAATGGTGGCAAGAGGCGTTCCTGCGGTAACCTGCGCTCCCAAACTGATATTCCTTAATCCGATAATCCCGTTATATGGCGCAAGAACTGCATATTTGCTGGTTTGTGCCTTCAGAACTTCGATATCGTCGGTGATTGAGTTTACCTGTAACGTTGTTTGATCGTATTCAAGTTCGCTGATACCGCTTACCGCGAGAAGTTCTGATTGCCGTTTTTTTGTCTGGCGGGCGATCTCAAGCTGGGTTTGTAATTTTTTAAGGCTCGCCTGGAGATCGGCGTCAAACAGTTTAACCAGTATTGTGCCTTTTTGTACGAATTTACCTTCCGGTAAGTTAATCATCACAACTCGCCCCGATACATCAGGCATCAGAACGGTCTCCTCAAACGACTTTATAGTGCCTGAAACGGTAATCTCCTGTTCAAGCAATGTAGGTTTGACAATATATCCTTCAACTACCTGCGAGGGATTCTGCTTGTTGGTTTGCCGGGTTTTTTCATTATTTCCACTATTGCATGATAAAAGTGAAAATAAAAGCAGGAGCATGAAAATGGGTAGAACCTTCAATGATTTTTTCATATTAGAGATTGACTGAAATTTCCCCGGGATATCGCGCCAGAGAATGAAAAAGAGAAATCGTATAAATGAAGGACAAAGGTATAAAAAAAGATGAACTGCCAGTGGAAAGCAGGCGTTTACGGTATGTTAATTCAAAGCGACGCCGCCTGAAATGAAGAACGTCGAATTGTTTGACAGTCTTAAAAAAAGTTGTACTTTTGCCGCCCATTGGCGGGATGTAGCGCAGTTGGCTAGCGCACCACGTTCGGGACGTGGGGGTCGGAAGTTCGAGTCTTCTCATCCCGACTTTTTTGCCTCTTTAGCTCAGTTGGTAGAGCAACTGATTCGTAATTAGTAGGTCGGGGGTTCAAGTCCCCTGAGAGGCTCTTGTAAAATTCAGAAAATAAAATAAATACGGATTGTAAACCCTTTTTTGGGCAATATTGGCTTAATTGTTTCTGTTGTCTAATACTTGTTCATATTCTGCAAACGAGATAAATTGTGACATTCTGATCGCAAATTCCAAGCCGCAATTTCAAATTTCAAATACTTGGTTTCATGGTTTTTAAACAATTACTCTTTCTTGTTTCGGGGGAGGATTATCGTTGAGGCTTGGAAATCCATTTGCAAAATCGGATAGGCGATATATCCCATAAAGGTTTTTATTTAAATATTTCGCTATGTTTAGCTGAATTGTGATATTTTTGCATACTTTTAACGTCTGAATGTTAGGGGAAGGATTAAGAGCCGATCAGCATAGAAGAATGTTCCCGACAAACCTGTTTAAATCCGGCTCAAACAGGAAGTCTTAGAATGGCGTCCGCAACAATAAATAATTAAATCCAGAAGAATATGAACAAAACCAAGTTACTGATTATACTCACCGGTTTGCTTATTATAAGCGCCATTCATACAACGGCACAAGTGGCGATTAATTCAAACGGAAATCCGCCTGATATTTCAGCAATGCTTGATATAAGTTCTTCAAATCGTGGATTTTTACCTCCACGCCTAATGCTTACAGCAGCAAATAGTCCGGCTCCGATTGCAACTCCGGCGCCTGGACTACTTGTTTACAATACCATTGCAAATGGCACATCGCCAAACCATGTCGTTTCCGGTTATTATTCCTGGAGCGGAAGCCGGTGGATTCCGGTTTCACCTCCTGTTGGTTCAAATTCAGGGGATATGGCTTCCTGGAATGGTTCGGACTGGATAATAATCCCGGCGGGCGCTTACGGTGAAAGCATGGTTTTTTGTAATGGCGTCCCCACATGGGGTGGTTGCCTTCCACTTGTCAGTACAAACTCGGTTACCAATATATTACAAACAACTGCTACTGCGGGAGGCATTGTCACCTCCGAAGGAGGAACTGCCGTAACCACGAGGGGCGTCTGCTGGGATACAGTCAATAATCCGGATACAACCAGAAATCATGTTGTCAAAGGCGCAGGACCGGGCGTTTACAAATGCACAATGACTGGTCTGAGCCTGAATAAAACTTACTATGTACGGGCTTATGCAACAAACAGCCGCGGTACGGCTTACGGGGCAGAGAAAAGTTTTATGACTGGATGTGTGTCCTACAATAATGTAAGCATTACCATCGTCGCCTCAGAAAATCCGACTACAGCGGGAACCTCAGTGAATTTCACTGCGACGCCTGTGCATGGCGGCGAATCCCCGGAATTTCAATGGAAAGTAAACGACGCCAATGTAGGCGCAAATAGTAACGTTTTTTCTTATTTCCCCAATAATAATGATGTTATTACCTGTATTCTTACTTCCAGCCTTACAGGATGTGTTACAGGTAACCCTGCTACATCAAACAGTATAACTCTGGTAGTAAATCCTTAGCCTTCGATAAATGCAAAACGCCGGACTGAAGTCCGGCGTTTGTGAGTTTAATCTTTTATGTTGGGGCGACCCGATAATGGTCAGACCTATAAAAGTATTCCTGATATTACATTGAAGTTGAACGTTTTTCCATTAATGGTCAGGGTGGCATTATTATTTCCGTTATAAACGAGAGTTCCGGTAAATCCGAAACTTCTGCCAGCGCCAGTACTTCCGGCTACCACAATAGTAGCGGAGCCACTCTCAGGAAGTCCGGTAGTTTTGCTGAACCTGAAATTGGTAATCGTTGAGGAAACAGTACCGGTAATTGAATTTTTATTCCCGATCTTCGTGGCAAAGTTACCTTCACTTGCACTTTTACCATTTACAATATATGCATCGCCGGTGAGGAAGCCGGTCACGGCGAGGGTTCCGTCGCCTGAAATAGCTGCGGTTACATTTGGAGAGTCGTAATTACCCGAGGCAGAATAAACCAACTGGAAGTTGTTGGGCGCCTGAAATCCAAAGGAATAGTTCATCTGATACTGGTAGGCGATAAGCGCGCCGGGAAGACTTGTAATGGTAAAGGAAGAATCAATAAGGCTTGATTTCAACATTATACTCTGCGAAAGGTCAACGGCGTCTTCAACCTGGGTCATGGTTCCTGCATTTCCCGTACAAAACGAGGTTGCCATGATCGCGGCAGCCTCTTCGGCAGTTGCGTCGGGTAACGGGGTTTCTTCATTCTTTTTACAGCTTGTCGCCATTGCAATGGCCAACATCAGGAAAAATACAATCTTTAAGTTTGTCATGAATTTTGTTTTTAAGTTTGTTTACGATCATCATCCGGCAATGCGGAATGGCTAAGTTCGTAAAAGTTATTTTTATATCGGAGAGCGCTTGATTTTTTATTTTCCTAATAATTCATCAGGAATGAATCGCTGCTGCGGATCCCACAATAGGAAGGCAACCGGAGAATAATACTTCACGATCTCCCGGTTTTCAATGCGCTTAATAATCTGTTTGCTTCCGATAAAGTAGAATTTATCGTCAAGATAATCTGTGACAATCGAAGTAATTCCTCTTTGCCATGTTCCGAAAAAACTTAATTTTTCATTTAAAAGCTGATTAATCTCTTTTTCATGCCGGTCGGCAATAGCCCATGCCTGAGCCATGATCCAACGCATTTCATCGCGGCTTCTTTTCTGTTCCGACTTCTGCTTCTCCGTAAAAACAGTTATCCTGGCGAATGAAAATTCATCTGAATCTGTAAATCCAATCCCACATTCATGGCGCTGTTTAATCAGTTGTTGCATGCGATTATTTAAAATGCTAACCTGAATTTTTTCTTCCGCAGTTAAGATTTGATCGAGTTTAACCCGCTGCGGTTGCATAATTGGTTTTACGTTTTTGTCGAGATAAGCGCGGATATTCATGACAAGTTTTGCTTTCCCGTTTTCTGAAGTTGACCTGAATGCGCTGAAAAGAAAGATCCCGCACAGCGACAGGATGATCATCCCGATCGTTCCTGCCATCATTTTCATTTTTGTTTTCATGTTTTTCATTTTTGAATTGTTTGTTTTCGTTTAAATATGGTTTCCGATTGAAACCCAAAGCAAAACTAACATGGAAGGCTGCTTCCCCATCAATGATTTCAACCAACGACAGAATTTTTGATACAGCCTGCGTTATGATATAAAAACACCGTTTGTGCGATTTTTTATACCTTTGATAGAGACGAGACTAACGGATGTTTAATAATTTTTATCTGATCCAGGAAAATCTGCTATCATTGTCATAAATTTGAATAGTAAGTTAACATTGGAAACATTAATAAATGAGAGTGATCAAAGCGCCGCCCTTTCAATGCAATTGAAAAAATCTACATACAAACAAATTCTCCATATTGGCTTCTGGATTTTATTCCTGCTAATCAGCGTATTTTTCTTCGCCAATTTCTGGCCAATTCACATCGCCATTTTGCGCGCATTGCTAAACGGAGTTTTATTTATGCTTGTTTTTTACATCAACCTGCTGGTTCTGATTCCCAGGTTTTTTTCTAAAAAGAAATACGCCATATATTTATTAACAAGTTTTATGCTGATCGGCATTTTCATCCCGGTACGTATGGCTTTCCGTATTTATTTATTTGGAGAACCAGCCGCCATGCCTGTTCCGGCGAAACCATACCTGAGCGAATTATTTATCGTTACCAGCCTGTTGTTTATTTTTATGCTGAGCGTATTTTATAAACTTGCCGAGAATCAACTGCTTGCTACCGAGCGAAACCGGGAAATCATTCGCCAGCGCGACGAAGCGGAGTTACGCATGTTGAAATCGCAGGTAAACCCGCATTTTCTGTTCAATACTCTTAATAATCTTTATTCTCTGGCATATACCCGTTCCGAAAAAACCGCAGGAGCCATAATTTCCCTGTCTGAAATCATGCGGTACCTGATATATGAAACCAGCGAAACACTCGTTCCCGCTGAAAAGGAGATTAAATTCCTTACAAATTATATCAAACTGGAAAAACTCAGAATTGAGGATCCTGGAAAAGTGAGTCTTTCGGTGGAACAGCCCAATCCTGGCTTGTTTATTTCCCCGCTGATCTTTATTGCTTACGTTGAGAATGCCTTTAAACATAGTGAGATTGACGCCGATCCGGAGGGTTTTATTCAAATCTTTCTGTCATTCAGGGAAGGAGAAATTTTGTTTATTTGTGAGAACAGTATTCCAGGAACCCCTTCCCAAAAAAAGGAGGGAGGAACGGGGTTGATCAATGCCCGCGCGCGACTCGATCTGATGTATCCCGGAAAAAACCTTCTTGAAATAAGTCATTCCGCACTCTTATATACCGTTTCATTAACCATAAAGCTATGAATATCCGATGTCTGATTGCCGATGATGAACCCCTTGCATTAAAACTGATCACCGAATACATTAGCAGAATACCACATCTGTCGCTTATGGGGAGTTGCAAACGCGCCACCGATATCTCTGGCTTCATTGGTCAGATTGATTTGCTATTTCTCGATATCCGAATGCCAGGATTAACCGGTCTTGATCTGCTCCGCTCCCTTCCTGAAAAACCGCTTGTGATTCTGATTACTGCCTTTTCTGAATATGCCCTCGATGGGTTTGAATTGGATGTTGTTGATTACCTTGTGAAACCAGTCGGTTTTGAACGGTTCCTCCAGGCAGTTAACAGAGCTACGCACCGGTATCAATTGCTGCGCCAGGTTGGACAAACACAGGCTGAGCAACATGTAACCGTAACCGCGCCTGATGATACTGAGAAAGTCTGGTTTTTTGTTAAAAGCGGATATAAATCCGTCCGTATCAATTTTGAGGATATTTTATATATTGAAGGATTGAAAGAATATGTAGCCATTTACACCACCGGAGGAAATAAATATGTGAAACTCGCCGCAATGAAGGATCTTGAACGTATCCTGCCGCAGAAGCAGTTTCTGAGAATTCATAAATCATATATCGTAGCTGTTAATAAGGTGACAGCAGCTTATGGCAACACAGTTGAACTTAACCAAATCAGTTTGCCTGTTGGAAGGATTTATAAAGATGAAGCTACGAAGGTTTTTTCGTGAATTTTCCATTTTTTTCCGTTTTGAGTTTTGTAAAAACCTTTCCCAAATCTGAAGATTCAGCCCTGCGTAAAAAAAAACAGCTCCGCGTTACCGGAGCTGTTTTTTATGGAGTAACTGCGTCAGTGTGGAAATTATCTCCCAATCACTACGCTAATTGTATTTGAAATTCCGCTTCCTTCAACTTTCAGGAGATATACGCACTTTGGGAGGTTTGACAAGTCGAGGTTTTTGTGGAGTTTTCCGCTTACTTTCACCTCCTTTTCGCTGTAAACAGCAACGCCGGTTGTGTTGTAAACTATTATCGAAACGCTTGTGGTAAATCCGGCATTAATATCAAGGTAAAACCTGCCGTTATTGGGATTTGGCGTTACTTCAATCTTGTTTCCTTCATTTTCTGCAATGCCAACTGTGGAATAGAGTTTAACCGCTTTTTCTTCCGATCCAACACTTTCGCCGCAGGTATTCGTTGCCTTGGCAACAATTGCAGCGCCGCCGCGATAAGTAGAACTCCAGTTAACCGTTCCGGTTAATCCTGTTCCTGAAATGGTTCCCGCCGATGAAGGATTAATCGTCCAGGAGTATGCAACAGCTCCGGGTATTTCGGAAATGGTGAAGTCGCTCTGGCTGACTTTGTTTAAATCCAGACTATCGGCGCCAACAGGTTTGACGGGGGCGCCGGGAGCGTCAATTACGGCGACTGTCAAATCTTCGGAGTAAACCCCATTGCCACAATCGTTCGTGCCCTGAACTTTTATTGTAAGCGTCCCGAGAAAACCAGAAGTAAGTACAAGCGTTCCTGTGGTTCCGTTGTCTGAAATGGTTCCTGCGGCTTCCGGTTCAACCAGCCAGTTATAGGTAGCGGCGCCGGTAGCTCCTGCGGTAAGGTATGAAGTTCCTGTCGCATCTTTGCAAAGGTTGATCTGTCCCGTAGGTTTCGCAGCCGCTGCAGGTGTTGTATTGATAGTCACATCTTTTAATTTAATGTCCTGACAAAGTCCGTTTACAATTACCTCCAGCGATACCGGATAAGCTCCGGGATCATTAAAAGTATGAGTGGGATTCTGAACGTATGCCGTGTCGTTAATTCCGGAAGCGGGATCGCCAAAGATCCATTTCCAGTTGGTAATAGTTCCTCCGTTTGGAATGCTGGCGTCGGAAAACTCAACCGGCAAACCGGGGCAACCAGTTACATCTGTGAAATCAGCGGCAGGCAGGTTTGTTACCGCGATGTATGCTGTTTTGACAACAGTAACAGGATCTCCGGTAGCTTTTGATACTGTTAGTTTTACATCATAACTACCCGACTGGGTATATGTAATTCCTGATGGGTTCTGCGCATTGGAAGTTGCAGGGCTGCCACCCTGGAATTCCCATTGCCAGCTTATAGGATTTCCCGTTGAAAGATCATTATAATTAACAGTAGCGCCAACACAGATATTTGTTTGACTTGCGCTGAAATTGGCAATGAGATTTTCGGAAGTCACAGTTACAAAATCGCTGTAACGGAAGAAATTCCGTTTTGTAACGGTTACTTTAATCTGCGAACCCACCGGAATAACAGGAATGGCAAGGCTAACCGGACCGCTTGCGCTGCCGTAACCGGTGGCAAGCAGTTCATCGCCGCTTGTCAGCGCAATAAAAGCGCTGTCGTTGGCGGTTATTTCAAAGGAGGTAGCGCCGTAATTGATAGTAGCTGCGTGGGTAACGTCAAGTTGTTCCGGAACTTCTGAATAAAGCGTCATGTAAGCGTCTCCATGCATGTGGAACATCTGGTAAGTGACCACTTTATTTCCGGTGTTATATGGCCAGTTTGACCTTTGAAGGAAATATTTGCCAGCGGCATGACCGAAGGCAGGACAGAAGCCTCTTGACGCCGGGAAAGTATATTCTGCCGGCATGAAATCGGCGAACATATTGTCCATCATACCCCATACAAAGGTATCGTTCACAAATGAATAGGAAGTTTCAGTGGGGGCTACAAATCCCATTGATCCTGCATTGTGACCATTTTTAAATTGACGATGGAATTTTTCTCCGAGGCAGTCGCTGCTGCGATGGTACGCGCCCGTTTCACAGTTTATGGAAAAGATAAAGGTAAGATTTGTGTTATTTAGCTGGATCGCCCAACTGTTGCTGTAAGCGGGCTCGCCCCATTCAGTATAATTGCCGTGGTCGCGGTGCATCAGCATAAAAGCGCCCGAATCAATAGCCTGATTGATCTGCGTGGCAGTTCCGCCGTTCCAGCAACATGGCATTTCAGCCGGCGTTTGTGGAATATAGTTAAGTCCGTTGGGTCCAAAGTAATTGACAACGGTTGTTGTGTTGGTTGCCGACGACCATGTTGATCCCGGTGTGCCCTGATAAATTGCATTGATCCTGCGGGGATGTTTATTCTGGGTATTTCTGAAATAACCGCCCACAATTTCCGAACAAAGCTGAAACCAGCGCTCAGTTTGCCATCCGAGTGCGGTTATCGGTTTATCATAAAACACCGGGTCGGTTGGAGGGTTGCGCTCATAACTAAGAAACTTTGAACACATGATCTGTAATTGAGTAGCGTCATTTGCAGTAATACGGGCGAATACAACATCAGGAAGTTGATCGTTGGTTACATCGGCATACTTATTATCAGAAGCAAAGTTTGGATAACCATCAGGATGAGGCAGCAAGGGAGAGATAAGATTTTTGGTAGCGTCGGCGCCATAATCGCCAAGCATCAGGCAGGCGACCGGTTTGATAGTCCAGGTGTTGTATGCATTATCAATAAAGGCTTCGATAGCGGTGGTGGTATTTCCGCCAATGGCGTCGACGGTGAAAACTTTGGTGAGAATTCCCTGCTCCAAACGGAACCGGCGAATTGAATCAGCCCAGCTCTGAAAATCAGGACCGGTGGGAGAAATAATGATATACTCGCACTCGTCATTGAGCGCTGATTTGTTCAGCGACTGTAACCGGGCATTGTAATCTATGGTCGGTAAAATCTGGCAGTTCATGATGTTATCTTGTAAAATTGGATCCCACCATGCGTTGCGATAGGCATCTTCGCCAAAATGGCCGTTCCCACCTTCAAAATCAACTGTAACATTAAGCTCTTTGTAAACAATCAGATCCTTGGTAACCGGGTTGTACTGGAAAGGAGTCAGTCCAAGCATCACTACATCAACGCCGCGAAATTTTGTAACTGATGAAATCTGCGCCGGATTTGCGGGATAAAAAGCGTTTTGACTGTAAACTGCGGGGTTTGGAGTATAGCTTAACGGTTTATTATCATTCTCCAACGGAATGCGAGGGGCGGGGGCGATTTCAACATTGTGAATAACGTCTGTGCGCTGGGAAACTATTCTGAGTTTCGCGGTGGCGCCTTGCGGAATGGCAATGTAACCGCCTTTACCTGGCAGGTTTGGCATGCCTTCATCATTGAAAAGAAATGTTCCTGGCAAACTTATGGATTTCATCGCAGCGCCATTTACCATCAGATCCTCCATAGAAAAATCTGGTATGGAATAAACTACCTCAACGCCGTTGGGTTTTGAATCAACGATGTTCATTCCCGGTTTACCCGATACATCGCGATAAGTAAACTGTTGTGCCTGAATGTTCAGAGTTGTGGCAATGAACATGGTCAGAAAAAGGAAAAGTTTTTTCATGATTTGATATTT
>JAPLDO010000200.1 GCA_026391715.1 Bacteroidota bacterium | reverse complement strand
TAAGTGTTAAGTGTTAAGTTGTCGTTTTGTTACAAATTTA
Source organism: Bacteroidota bacterium (assembly GCA_026391715.1). Lineage (GTDB taxonomy): Bacteria > Bacteroidota > Bacteroidia > Bacteroidales > FEN-979 > CAIVAT01. Next base: position 3,089 of record JAPLDO010000200.1, on the reverse strand, counting down.
CCAGAACAGAACGGTTAATATTGTTGCGATGGCGAGGACGAGGGTGGCGAGGGTAGTTGAGCGTTTGTACCAGGGAACATCGTTTTCAACGTGACGCGGGGTGAGGGAATAAACAAGGCCTTTGAGTTCTGCATCGCTTTTGGTTTGCCGGGTTGCAAGCGATAATCCAACTGTGACAACAGCGCTTGTTGTGAAGGCGAATATGGCTGTCCAGAAGTTCTGCGCCATTTCAACAGGATAGGTGTGGAGGTTACAAATCCAACCGCCTTTAACGAGAGTGGCGGCGCCTTCGGGAACAGTTAAACCATGGTGCAGCAACGCGATGAAAAATCCGGCTAACAACCCTGTGAACGCTGCATGTCCGGTTGTTCGTTTCCAGAACATTCCGAGGAAGATTACAGCAAAAAGAGGGGCGTTGATCATGGAAAAGATTGTTTGCAGGAAGTCCATAATATTCCCGAAAAGGCTTGCGAGGTAAGCCGCTGCAATGCTGACTATAACGCCGAAAATTGTAGCCATACGACCAACAAACAAATAATGCTGTTCATCGGCGGCTTTATCGCCGGTAACAGGGCGGATATAGCTCTGATAAATATCGTAAGTCCAAACCGTATTGAATGCCGATACATTTCCTGCCATTCCCGACATAAAGGAGGCTAACAGCGCGGTAATTCCCAATCCCAGTACGCCGGCGGGCAGGTATTGTTTCAGCAGGGCAATTATTGTGTAATCATAGTTGTAATGTCCCGGTGAAATTTCAGGCAAGGTAAAACCTGATCCTTGTTTATTCAACAAAACCAAAGCGGCAATACCAGGAACGATGATGAGAAAAGGAATGAACATCTTTGGCAGCGCGCCAATAAGTGGAGTATTCCGGGCTGCGGTGGGCGATTTGGCAGACATTGCCCTTTGAACAATCAAAAAATTTGTACACCAGTATCCAAATGAGAGAACAAATCCAAGACCGGCTGCAATACCATACCATTCAACACCCAATGGATTAGCAGCCGCCGACCCGGTATATTTCCAGGTGGTTGTCCAGGTATCCGGAGCAAATCCTTTGGCTGTAACAATAGGCGCAAGTTGTTCCTTCATGCCAACCCATCCGCCTAAATCCTGTAAACTCAGAAAAACGATTGGCAATAACCCGATTACAATGATGAAAAACTGTAGAACTTCGTTGTAAATTGCCGAAGAAAGTCCGCCGAGGTAAGTATATCCAAGAACGATTGCAGCCGAGAGAACCAGACTCAGATGGAAGTTCCATCCTAATACTTTCTCCATGAGTATCGCCAGCGCGTACATTGATATACCGGAAGCAAGGATTGTCATCACGGCAAAAAGAATTGCGTTCAGTCCGCGAGTCTTTTCATCAAACCTCAGCTTCAGGTATTCAGGAACGGAACGCGCTTTTGATCCGTAATAAAACGGCATCATAAACAAAGCGAGGAAAACCATTGCCGGAATTGCGCCAACCCAGTAGAAGTGAGTAGTTAACATTCCGTATTTGGCGCCCGATCCAGTCATTCCCATCACTTCAAGCGCGCCAAGATTTGTGGAGATGAAAGCCAGTCCGGCAACCCATGCGGGCATTGAACGACCTGCTTCGAGAAAAGCGCTCGCGTCTTTCATATAACGTTTCAATGCCCAGCCAATGCCGAGTACGAAAGCGAAATAGACAATCATGATTGTGTAGTCAATCCAACTGAGTGTGAAACCTGTTTCCATCATCTTTTTGAGTTTAATTTTTGTAAATGGTAATTCCGGGTAACAAATTTAGAAGTATATTTCTATTAGCGGTAACTTTGCGCGGTAAAAATACAATAAGTCTTGTAAAAAAATGAAGGCAGGAGCTTTTATCCTTTTCGTTACCATTGTAACTATTGTTTACGGGCTGGTAAACTCATACATTTTCATCCGGGGACTACAGGCTATTCCTGAAAGCTCTGCTTGGAGGTCATGGTATATCTGGGGATTCTGGATTATTGCCTCCACCTTTATCCTTGCCCGGTTTATGGAACGGGCTTATCCCTGCTTTTTTACCGGGATCGTCACCTGGATCGGATCCTTTTGGCTGGCTTTTCTGCTTTACTTTATTCTGGCAGCTCTGCTCGCCGATACCGGAAGGTTGTTAAACCACTTTTTTCATATCTTCCCGGCGTCGTTCTATACAGATTACCAGAAAACCAAAGCGATTGCCCTGCTAATCGCCATTGGACTGGTAACAATTGTTGTAGTTGCGGGTTTTATAAATGCCCGTATTCCGAGGATCAAAAAACTGGATATTCATATCGCGAAAGTGGTTGATGGAGATAAAACACTCAATATAGTTATGGCTTCCGATATTCATCTCGGCACCATAATCTCAAGGCGGAAAGCCAATCGGCTGGTTTCAACTATTAATTCGCTTAATCCCGATATTATCCTTTTTACCGGCGATGTGGTTGATGAAGATCTGGCGCCGGTCATCAAAAATAATCTTGGCGCAAATCTGTTGCAGCTTAAGTCGAAGTTAGGCGTTTTTGCTGTCACCGGAAACCATGAATACATTGGCGGCGCCGAACGGGCAATAAAATATCTAACCGAACATGGAATCACCATGCTTCGCGACTCTGCTGTTTTTATTGACAAACGCTTCTGGCTTGTTGGTCGCGATGACCGTGATAAATCGCGTTTTACTGGCAAACAGAGAAAAGATCTCGCTGTGGTTATGAAACCTGTTGATCGTTCCTGTCCGGTTATTCTGATGGATCACCAACCCTTCAATCTTGAGAAATCGGTTGAAGCTGGCGTTGATCTGCAACTGTCGGGGCACACTCATCATGGACAAATGTGGCCATTCAATTACGTTACTACGGCTATCTATGAATTAAGCAGCGGTTATAAGAAAATCGCAAACACCCATTTTTATGTTTCCAATGGCTTTGGAACGTGGGGACCGCCGGTAAGGCTGGGCAACCGTCCGGAAATTGTAGTAATAAAATTACATTTTGATTGATGAATAAGAAGTCTTCAATATTATATTCAATCATAGCGCTTTTTACAGTGCTGATAGTGATCACGCTTATCGGGGTTATACTATTTTTTCA